>NZ_JBGUAY010000006.1:0-300000 GCF_041821025.1 Egicoccus sp. AB-alg6-2
CCCAGGTAGTTGACGGTCTCAGCGAACGACGCCGACGCCGACGCGGTCCCGGTGTTGGTGTTGTTGGTGTACGCCGGGGTCAAGGTCTCGTTCAGACCACCCGCGCCAGTCACCTGCGCGGAGCACGGCGTGATCGCCGAACCGGAGTAGTCCACACTTGCCGGGCAGGTCACCGTCGTGGTTGTGGGTGCCTTCGCGATGGCGAGGGTGCCGGAGCCCGTGCTCGACGAGTGCGTGGAGTCACCGGCGAAACTTGCTCCCACCGAATGAGAACCAGCTGCCAGGCTCTCCAACGAAACGTTCGTCAGCGTTGCAACGCCCGAGCTGTTCGTCGTTGCGCTACCTGCGGGCGAGTTGCCGATGGTGAACGCAACGGATTTCCCGTTCACGCCGGCTCCACCAGCGGTCAGCGTGGCCGTCAGTGTCCCGGCACCGCCGTACGTCCCGCTGCCGCTAACCGAGCCAAGGCTGGTCGCCGCCGTGGCCGGCGCGGTGACACGCAGTGTGAAGTCCGCCGAGTTGCTTGTCTCCCCGCTGCTCGTGTCAGTCACCCGGTGCGTGATGGCGTACGACCCGGCCTTCGCGGACGAGAAGCTGACGGTTTGGAAGCCAGAGTTTGCGTCACCGCACTCGGTAAACGTCAATGACGACGGAGACACCGTGACGTCGCTCGGGGCGAGAATCGCCACGGTTGTTGGAGTAGCTGGTCTTGCGTTGCAGTTACCCTGCTGCCCGCCGGTGGGACCGCCGTCATTACCCTTCTGCACAATCCAGTATCGAATCGACGTCGAGCCGCCTTCGGCGATGGCGGTGTTGCCGCTGGAGTCGAGTGCGTTGTTGTCGGCTTCGTCTGCTGCTGCGACGCCGGCGGTCGTCATGAGCATGGTTGCAGCCGTCAGGGCCGCGAACAGGCGGCGGGAGCGCCGCCTCGGAGAGCTTCGCATTGGTGTGTGCCTTCCCTTGGCGAGCCTTGCGGTCCGCTGGTCGTGGGAAGGTGTGTCGGTTTCGCCCCTGGCTCCCCAGCCGACTCGGCGACCAACTACCGCCGGCTGGATCAGTGCCCCACACCCCGTGCCGGCCCCCGTGACCGACATCTGAAGGAAGCCTGCGGCCAAAACCTGTGCGGAAGCTGTGGCATCGGCGATTTCCTCAAAATTGATGAAGACCCACCCTGAGCCGTTTCGACGAACCACATTTCAGCGCACTACCCCGGTACCCGGCTCCCCGGTGCGGTCGTGAACGCGTTCTGGTGCACTGCCGCGACGATGGCCGTTCTGGACTCACGACCAAGAACGGTCGTTTCGCCCGCAAATGTCGCATGCGGCCTCTAGCATCCGCGCAGTTGACGACGGGCGGGTAGATGGGCGGCAGCGCCGCACGCGTGTTGCTGGTCGAGGACGACCAGGCACTGCGCGCTGCCGTGCGCTCGGCATTGGCGGACGAGGGCTACACCGTCCACGACGAGCCCGACGGCATGCGCATCAGGCCCACCGCCACCGCGTTCCAACCTGACCTCGCCGTCCTCGACGTCCGGCTGCCCGACGGCCCCAGTGGCCTCAGCATCGCCCGGGTCCTGCGCGAGCTCGACGCGCAGCTGCCCATCATCTTCCTCACGGCCGCCGACTCCACCGACGACCGCCTCGCCGGCTTCGACGCCGGCGCGGACGACTACCTCGTCAAGCCGTTCGTGATGGCCGAACTGCTCGCCCGCGTCCGCGCGTTGCTGCGCCGCAGCGGCCGGCTGACCTCCGACACCTGGCAGGTCGGCGACCTGCTCGTCGACGAGGACACCCGGCGCGTCCGCTGCAACGGCATCGAGGTGGAACTGACGAGGACCGAGTTCGACCTGCTCGTCGCGCTCGGGCGCAATCCCGACCGGGTGCTGTCCAAGACCCAACTGCTGTCCGCGGTGTGGGGCTTCGACTCCTACGACGTCAACGTCGTCGAGGTACAGATCAGCGGCCTGCGCCGCAAGCTCGAGGCGCACCTTCCCCGCATGATCCACACCGTCCGCGGCTCGGGCTACCGCCTGCGCCCGCCCGCCGACTGATGCGGACCCCATCGCTGCGCCGGCGTGTGACGGTCTCCGGCGTCGTCGTCTTCGCCCTGCTCGTCACGCTCCTCGACATCTTCGTCTACCTCACGTTGCGCGAACGGCTCCAGGACACGCTGGCCGAGGTGCTCGACACCCGCGTCGACCTGGCCCGCGAGCTCGGGGAGCAACTCCCGGCCGACGAACTCGTCGCACGGCTGACCGCGCTCGGCGTGCCGGTGACGGCCACCACGGCCGAAGGCGAGGTGCTGACCGGTGAACCGGCGACCCCGCGCTTCGGGGCAGGCCCCCCGGGCCCGGTCACGACGATGCCCACGCCCCGCGTCTCCGAACCGGTGCGACTCGAGGACGGCACCACCCTCGAGGTGTACGCCTCCAGCGCCGGCGTCGAGGCGACGCTGGCGCGAACTGCAACGTTGCTGCTGGTCGGCACCGTGCTGGCACTGGCGATCGCGGCCGTGTTGTTCCGGCGCGCAGCCGCCGTGGTCGTCGCCCCCCTCGAGGAGGTCGCGGCGGCCGCCGGGCGGACGACGCAGGGCCACGCCGGCGAACGGCTCCGCCCGGACGACCCCGACACCGAGCTCGGCCAGCTCGCCACCGCCTACGACACGATGCTCGACGCACTCGAGGAGGCGCTGGGCACCGCGCGCGCGGCCGAGGAGCGGACCCGCCGGTTCGTCGACGACGCCGCCCACCAGATGCGCACCCCCATCGCCACGCTGCGTTCCTGCGTCGAAGCCCTGCTCAAGACCGCCCAACCCGACATCCGCGACGAGCTGTTCGGGTATGTCATCCGCGAGACCGCCCGCTGTCAGCGCCTGTTGGACGACCTGCTGAACGCGGCCCGCTTCGACCAGGGACACGACCTGGCCTTCGCATCGCACGACCTGGCCGCGATCTGCCTCGACGAGGTCGAGCGTGCCCGCAGCCTCGCGCCCGCGTTGACGCTCGTGATGACGGCCCCCAGCGACGCCGTCGAGGTCCGCGTCGACGCGGACGCCATCCGCGAACTACTCGCGAACCTGCTCGACAACGCCCGCCGCCACGCCGCCACCCGCATCGAGGTGGTGGTGAGCGACGCAAGTGACGCCGTGACCGTCACGGTCGCCGACGACGGTCCCGGCCTGCCCACCGGCAGCGAGGAACGCGTCTTCGAGCGATTCACGTCACTCGACGGGCGCGGTGGCTCCGGGCTCGGGCTGCCGATCGCCCGCCAGATCGCGCGCACGCACGGCGGCGGGCTCGCCTACTCCGACGGGGCCTTCCGACTGCGCCTGCCCCGCACGAACGTGACCGGCGACGGCGCTCAGAGGTGAGCCGGCGCGTTCCCAGAACGCCGCAGCATGGCGGCGAGCGGACGCAGGTCGTCGCGAGAGACGACACCGGCGGCGCCGGCTTCGGCCAACGCCACATCGATGGCCTGCAACGGCGAGATGACGAACACCTCGCAGTCCCCGGCGGCCCGGATGGTGGACACCACGCGGGTCCCCATCCGCCCCCCCATCGTGAGGTCGACGACGACCACCTCGATGTGCTGGTCGATGACATACTCGAGCGCGTCCGACCAATGTTCGACGACACCGACCGGTTCGAAGCCAGCGTCGGCGATCACCCCCATGATCGCCGACGCCAGCGTCGAATCCGCTGCAGCGAGCACGAGTACGCGGCCCCTCGGTGCCTCGGCGTACTCGCCCATCCCCGCGCTCCAACGGACGGTTGTGTAAGCCCAACGATGCCCGCGCTACCTGTGGCGGACCTGAGGAAAACGCACGAGAACTGCGCGTGGCGGCCCGTTCACGCACCGCTACCCCTCTGCGACCGACACGGATCGCACGCTGCGTAGGCCTGCGCTGTTCAGGCCTGCGCTTCGCCGTCGAACCGGAAGCCGCGGTCGAGCAGTTCACGAACGTGACGGCTGATCTCGGGCGCCGCGTCGTCGGGAAGCTCGGCCTCCAGGGCGCGCGAGAAGTCCACCGCGGTGGCGTTGATCGCCACGTCGAAGCGGGCGGTGTCGCCGGCCGGTCCGAACACCGTCGGGTCCTCGGCCGCCGTCTCCATCAGCTCGAGCCAGGCGTCGAGGTGGTCGAGATAGACCGTTCGGACGGACTCGGCAGCGAGGGTCTCCAGCGGTTGCTCGAGGTCGGCGCGGGCCTCCGCCAGGCTCATCGCGTTGGCCGCGGCCACGCTTCGCACGGCGGCGAAGAACGGGGTGAGGTCGGTGCCTTCGGCGAGTTCGAAGGTCTGCGCCAACTCCTCCTGGAACGTCAGCATCGTGCGCTCGGACGCCTCGACGCCGGTGAGCAGGGTGGCGAAGTCGGCGTCACTGCCGGTGAAGTCGGCCGGGTCCGGCGGCCGCAGTTCGGCATCCGGGGACGGCGACTCGGTCGGGGTCGGCTCGCCGGTCGGTCCGGCCGCTTCCGGCTCCGGCCGGTCGATGACCCCCGCCCAGAGCAAGCCCACGGGCACCAGCAGCAGGACCGCGACCACGGCGACGACCGAAGCCACCCGTCGGCGTCGCTGGCGACGCCGCACGAACGGCGGCGGCGGCGGACCGTCGGCGTCCGGTTCCTCGGCGCCCCAGTGGGTGACCGTCGGCGGGTCGTCGGCCGTCCAGGCCGAGCCCTCGGGGGCCGCCCACCGATGGCGCCCGCCGTCCTGCTCGTCCACGCCGTCGACCTCTCGCGCTCCCGAACCGGGAACGGTACCCAGCCGCCGCGCCGGCGGAGCGCTCCGGGCACCTCTCCGCCGCAACGGCGGAGGGGGCGACCCATCGGCCGCCCCCTCCCAGTGCTTCCCGACGCCCCCAGCGTGACCCCGTCGAGATGCCGCAACTGCCCCGTTTGACCCGCTTCGAGCTACAGCTCCACGCAGTCGCCGCGCTCGGTCATCACGAACCCGCGCACCGGGTGCATGTGGCCACGCAGATGCACGCGGCCGAACCGTCCGCCGTCCTCGTGCAGGATGTTGAGCCGGATGGCGAAGTGTCCCTTCAGCGGCTCGGCCTCGTCGGCCATCGCCTCCTCCATGGTGGAGAACAGCGCCGTGCCGCCGCCCGAGCCCACGATCCGGTAGCGGTTCCCGTACTGGTCGGTCGCCCCGACGTCCACGGCCCGCGCCTGGAAGTGCGCGCGCACCTTCCCGTTGCCCAACTCGTTGATGCTCATCCATCCGACGTAGGCGCCCGACCGCTCCGTGATCACGACGTCGCCACACTGGAACCGGACCGGGCTCGTCGCGCCGGCGAGCTCCTCGCGGAACGGTTCGCGCATCGGTGGTGCCGCCGACGCCGGCAGCGTCCCCGCCAGGACCAGCATCCCGGTGAGGACGCCAAGCAGCAATCTCCGCATGTTCCTACCTCCCCTGTCCGGCGCCCGATCCCCCGCGGACCCCTGCACGCCGGGTGGAACGGTAAGCACCTCGAGGTAGGACGAAGCGGGCAAACCGCACAGGAACGTCCGCGATGCGCGCCTGCAATCCTGACCGTGCGCTGAAGACGCACGCCCGAGCGCCCGAATCTCGCGACGCGCGCCCGACCGATCACCGACGGCGACGGGGCGCTGGGGGCGGGAAACGGAAGCGTCAGAGGCGGGGCTGGGGGTAGCCGGCCTCGACCAGGGCCTGGCGCAGCCCCTCGACGTGGTCGTGCCCGCGGGTCTCGAGCTCGAGCACCACCTCGACCTGTCCGAGCTGCAAACGGTGCTCGAGCCGGTGGTGGGCGACCCCGACGACGTTGGCCCGCTGCTCGCCGACGAGGCGGAGCAGGCGGGACAGCTCGCCCGGGTGGTCCGGGACGGTGGTGCGCAGCGTCACGTAGCGGCCCTCGGTCGTGAGCCCGCCGGTGACGAGGTGTTGCAGCACGAGCGGGTCGATGTTGCCGCCGGAGAGCATCGCCACGACCGGTCCGCGCACCTCGACGCGGCCGGACAGCAGCGCGGCGACGGCCGCGGCGCCGGCGGGCTCGACGACGAGCTTGGCACGCTCCAGCAGGAGCACGACGGCGCGCGCGAGCTCCTCGTCGTCGACGGTCACCACCTCGTCGACCAGGGCCTCCACGTGCGCAAGCGTCAGCTCGCCCGGCCGCTTCACCGCGATGCCGTCGGCGATGGTGTCGCAGGTCGCTGCCTCGACGGGGGTGCCTTCCTGCAGCGAGCGCTCGAACGACGACGCGCCCGCCGCCTGCACACCGACGATGCGAACGTCGGGACGCAGCGCACGGAGCGCGACGGCGGTACCCGAGATCAGCCCGCCGCCACCGACGCAGACCAGCACCGTCCCCACCTCGGGGAGCTGGTCGACGATCTCCAGGCCGACGGTCCCCTGCCCCGCGATGATGTCGGGGTGGTCGAACGGGTGCACGAAGACCCGGCCCTCCTCCTCGGCGAACGCCAGCGCGCGTTGCAGGGCGTCGTCGAAGGACTCGCCGACGAGCTGGACCTCGGCGCCGTACGCCTCCGTGGCGTCGACCTTCGGCAGCGGCGCCTCCTTGGGCATGAACACCGTCGCGGCCACGCCCTGCAGCTTGGCGGCCAACGCGACGCCCTGCGCGTGGTTGCCGGCGGACGCGCACACCACGCCGTGGCGACGTTCGTCGTCGGAGAGCTGACAGATGCGGTTGTAGGCGCCGCGGAGCTTGAACGAGCCGGTGCGCTGCAGGTTCTCGCACTTGAGCCACACGTCCCCCCCGGTGGCCGCACCGATGGCTCGCGAACGCTCCATCGGCGTCACCTGCGTAACCCCCTCGAGCAGCCGCTGGGCGGCGCGGACGGCCTCGATGCCGACGAGCTCCACGTGTCGTCCCTCCTGGGGTGAGGCCGCGAGCCTACGACCCGACCCGCCTCGCCCGCCCCACCCGCCGTGACCGGCACGCCCGACGCCATGCCATCGCTGGGCCATTCGGGGAGTCGTTCGACCAGGTCGTGGCCGAACGACTCCACAGACCGATGAGCAACGGGGGCCGCACGGCCGGGCACCGTTTCGTGCCGCTGTCCCGACGGCTCTAGCCTGCCGGAGCCCAGGCGCGACCGCGGATGCGAGCGCGCACAGCCCGGCGAGCGACGAGGTGGCAACCATGGCAGGCGAGTTCCGCACGGCCCACGACACGATGGGCGAGATGCAGATCCCGGTCGACGCGCTATGGGGCGCCAGCACGCAGCGGGCCGTCGAGAACTTCCCCGTCTCCGGCCAGCCGGTCCCCCTCGAGGTGGTGCACGCCCACGCGATGCTCAAGTGGGCCGCCGCGACCGCGAACGAGGAGACCGGGGTCGTCGACGCCGAGGTGGCCGACGCCATCCGCCGCGCGGCCGACGAGGTGATCGACGGCCAACTCGACGAGCACTTCCCCGTCGACGTGTTCCAGACCGGGTCGGGCACCTCGACCAACATGAACGTCAACGAGGTGGTCGCCAACCGGGCCAAGCAGCTGCTGGGCGAGGACCTGTCGTCGGGCAAGGTGCACCCCAACGACCACGTCAACGCGTCGCAGTCGTCCAACGACACCTTCCCGACCTCGGTCCACGTCGCGGTCGCGCGCGTGGCCAGGTACGAGACCATCCCCGCGCTGCAGGAGCTGGCCGCCTCGCTGCGCCGCAAGTCGGACGAGTGGGCCGACGTCGTCAAGTCGGGCCGCACGCACCTGATGGACGCCACACCGGTCACGCTCGGCCAGGAGTTCGGTGGCTACGCGCGCCAGGTCGAGCTCGGGGTCGCCCGCATCGAGAAGGCACTGGACTCGGTCTACGAGCTCGCGCTGGGAGGCACCGCCGTCGGGACCGGGCTCAACTGCCCGCCCGGATTCGTCGACCGCGTCATCGAGCTGATGGCGGAACGCACCGAGCTGCCGTTCCGCGAGGCCGAGGACCACTTCGAGGCGCAGGGTTCCCGAGACGCGCTGGTGGAGATCTCCGGCGCGCTCAAGACCGTCGCGGTCAGCCTCATCAAGATCGCCAACGACGTGCGGTGGATGGCGTCGGGCCCGCGCACCGGCCTGTACGAGATCCAGCTGCCCGAGATCCAGCCCGGTTCCTCGATCATGCCGGGCAAGGTCAACCCGGTGATCCCGGAGTCGGTCCGCCAGGTCGCCGCGCAGGTGATCGGCAACGACGCCGCCGTCACGGTCGGTGGCCTCTCCGGTGAGCTCGAGCTCAACGTCATGATTCCGCTGATGGCCCGCAACGTCATCGAGTCCGAGCGCCTGCTCGCCTCCGTCAGCCGCGTCTTCGTCGAGAAGTGCCTCGACGGCACCGAGGCGACCGAGCAGGGCCCACAACTGGTGGAGCGCTCCCTGATGCAGGTCACCGCGCTGGTGCCCGAAATCGGGTACGAGCGCTCCGCTGCGCTGGCCAAGAAGGCCCACAAGGAGGGCAAGACGTTGCGCGAGGTGGCCGTCGAGGACGGCGTCGAGGAGGCGACGCTCGACCGCGTGCTCGACTACAAGCGGATGACCGAGGGCGGCATCCTCTGATCCCGGTCTCTGATCCCGGTGGCGTCGGCCGACCCCGTGCCGACGGCCGTTTGACCGCGCGCGGCGGGCTGCTTCGCTCGGCACCCCATGCGCGACGCGTCGAGACGTCGTGCGACGACGGCCAGGAGCGACCGTGGACGCCACCACCTCGATGACCCCGTTCGAAGCGGTCAACCACTTCTTCCAGCGGGCCGCCGTCATCGACCGGTTGAGCGACGAGGCGATCGCGGTGCTCTCCGGCACCTTCCGGGAACTGCGGGTACAGATCGCCGTCCGCTGCGAAGGTGGCGCACGGAACGTCTACTACGGCTACCGCGTGCAGCACAACGCCGCCCGGGGCCCCTACAAGGGCGGCATCCGCTTCCACCCCGATGCCGACCTCGAGGAAGTACGCGCCCTCGCCTCGCTGATGACCTGGAAGACCGCGCTGGTCGACGTCCCCTTCGGCGGCGCCAAGGGCGGGGTGCAGGTCGACGCGACCAACATGAGTGAGGTCGACCTCGAACGCATCACGCGGCGCTACACCGAGCAGATCGGCCACATCATCGGGCCGACACGCGACATCCCCGCGCCGGACATGAACACCAACGCGCAGACGATGAGCTGGATCCTCGACCAGTACGGACGCCGCTACGGCCACACGCTGGGCATCGTTACCGGCAAGCCAGTGGCGCTCGGCGGATCGCTGGGACGGGAGCAGGCGACCGGTCGCGGGTGTGTCATCGTCCTCGACGAGGCGGCCCGCGACCTCGACCTCGGCGAACCAGGCGAGATCTCGGTGGCCATCCAGGGGTTCGGCAACGTCGGCTCGTGGGCGGCGGAGACCGCGATCGAACACGGCTACCGGGTCGTGGCCGTCTCCGACATCCGTGGCGGCATCTACCAGCCGGACGGACTGGACATCGCCGCCGTCCGTGCACACCTGGCCGAGAGCGGCAGCGTGGTCGGCATGCTCGGCACCGAGCCGGTCACCAACGAGGAACTGCTGGAACTCGACGTCGACGTGCTGATTCCCGCGGCACTCGGCGAGGTGATCGACCACGACAACGCCGACCGGATCCGGGCGCGCATCGTCATCGAGGGTGCGAACCATCCGGTCACCCCGGTCGCGGACGAGATCCTCAACGGTCGCGGTGTGACGGTGGTGCCCGACATCCTCGCCAACGCCGGCGGGGTGACGGTCAGCTACTTCGAGTGGGTGCAGAACAGCCAGGACATGCGCTGGGACCTCGAGACGGTCAACGCCCGGCTCGAGGCGAAGCTGCGCACCGCCTACCAACAGTGCCGCCAGTTCCAGGACGAGCACGTCGACGACGCCAAGGCGTGGGGCGGCGAGCGGTTGTCCCTGCGCGAGGCCGCCTTCGCGCTGGCCGTCGACCGCGTCACCGAAGCGGCCCGCCTCCGCGGCTACGTCTGATCCTGCCCGCGGGGTCGGCTGCGCGGTGATGCGTGGGTGCGGCGGTGCGGTGAGGGCGAGGCTCACCTCGGATCTGCCGCACGACCGCGCCGAGGCATCACCGAGTGGCGCGCTCGAATCCCTCGCGGGGCGCCGACCGGCGCCAACCCGGGCCGACCGGCGCCCATCCCCCACCCCCCGTGGTGATGCGTGGGCGCGGTGGTGCGGTGAGGGCGAGGCTCACCTCGGATCTGCCGCACGACCGCGCCGAGGCATCACCGCGTGGCGTGCCTCGGATCCGGCGGCGGCGTCAGCCTGCGCGCAGCCGGCGGACGAAACCGGCGAGAGCCGGCCCGTCGAGATCGGCGCGGCGGGCCACCTCGACGTGCCAGCCGAGGGCGCGCATGCGGTCGCGGACACGGGCATCCTCGCGTCGCGCCGCCGACAGGTCGTGGTACGCGGCGCCGTCGAACTCGAGGAGCGTCATCCGCTCGGGCCAGGCGACGTCGACGCGCTTGATCCGCTCACCGCCAGGGCCGCGTACGACGAACTGCAGGACGAACGGGGGCGCGCCAAGCCGACGTAGCCGCTGCACCCCGGCGACCTCCAGCGGTGAGCCGAGTTTCTCGCTGCCGCTAGGAAGTCGCGCCGCGACGTCGAGCAGGCGGCGTCGACCCGGCACGTGGCGGTGCCGATCGGCGAGTGCGAGGAGTTCGTCCAGCAGCCCGCGATCCCGTCGCAGCCGGTCCGCGAGCAGGCGTTCCAGCTCACGAGGAGCGGTACAGGACGCGAGGTCGAGGAGCGTCCGTGCCGGCGTCGTGCACCGCAGCCGGTGCACCTCGGTGACCTCGTCGGCGCCGATCGACGACGTGGTACGGAACCGCGTCGAACGGATGCGGGGGTTGCGGCCGCGTGGCACCACCACCTCGATGCGGTCGGGCCGCTGTACGTCGAGGAACTGGTGCAGGTGAGCGGCGGTGCGGTGCGAGGCCCACGCGTCGTCGCCGGCGAGCAGCAACACCTCCATCACCTGCCCCCGCCAGGACGACGTATGGGTGCGCAGGTCGATGACACCCGGATGCGGCTCGTTCCAGGATGCGCCGGTCAGCCGATGACGGATCGTCCAGTCCGAGACGCCGGCCTGCTCGCGGAGTTGCCGGCGCGTCACACGGCCGTATTGCTCCCGGCCGAACTCCTGCGCGCGTTCGTCGACAGTGGGCATGGCCCCAGCATCGCGCGCACCGGCGTGAGCGACGCCGCCGTCTGCCGCCTGGTTGTGGACGAGCGGCTCGACCACGCCGGATCGCCAAGCATCGAGGCGAGCGCGAACCGGGGCCAACCTCGACCTCGATGCCGGCGGCCCCGCAGGCACGCGGTGATGCCGCGACGAGGTGGTGCGGTCAGACGGAGGCCCACCTCGGATCTGCCGCACGACCGCGCCCAGACATCACGACGCGACGGTCCGGAGCAGCCGACGGCGCCGCGGGCACGCGGTGATGCCACGACGAGGTGGTGCGGTCAGACGGAGGCCCACGTCGGATCTGCCGCACGACCGCGCCGAGGCATCACGCCGAAGACGATCCGGACGGCGGGCCGAAGCGCGGGCGGGGTCAGTGCTCGGGGAGGTAGTCGTCGGCGTAGTACTCGACGCCGAGGTGGGTGATCTGGTCCTCGCCCATCAGCCAACGCAGCGTGTTCTTGAGCTTGGTCTGCTGGATGAACAGGTCGTGCTCGGGGTACAGGCCCGGCGCGGTCTGGGGCGCCTTGAAGTAGAAGCTCAGCCACTCCTGGATACCGCTCATCCCGGCCCGCTGGGCGAGGTCGAGGAACAGCGCCAGGTCGAGCGCGAGCGGGGCGGCGAGGATGGAGTCGCGGCACAGGAAGTCGACCTTGAGCTGCATCGGGTACCCGAGCCAGCCGAAGAAGTCGATGTTGTCCCAGCCCTCCTTGTTGTCGCCACGCGGCGGGTAGTAGTTGATCCGCACCACGTGGTGGAGGTCGCCGTAGAGCTCGGGGTACATCTCGGGCTGCAGGATGGTGTCCAGCACCCCGAGCTTCGAGGTCTCCTTGGTCTTGAACGACTCCGGGTCGTCGAGCACCTCACCGTCGCGGTTGCCCAGGATGTTGGTCGAGTACCAGCCCGCCATCCCCAGCATGCGGGCCTTGAACATCGGCGCCAGCACGGTCTTGACCAGCGTCTGGCCGGTCTTGAAGTCCTTGCCGCAGATCGGCACCCCGTTGTCGGAGGCGAACTGCCGCAGGGCCGGCACGTCCACGGTCAGGTTCGGGGCGCCGTTGGCGAACGGCACCCCTTCGAGCAGGGCGGCGTAGGCGTACAGCATCGACGGGCTGATCCCGTCGTCGTCGGCGTCGATGGCCGCCTCGAACGACGCGAGGTCCTGGTGGGCGGCGCCGATCTCGATGTAGACCTCGGTCGATCCGCACCAGATGACGACCATGCGGTCGCACCCGTGCTGTTCGCGGAAGTCGCGCAGGTCCTGTCGGATGCCCTCGAGCAGCGCCCGCTTGGAGGTGTCGGCCATGACGTTGGGGCCGTCGAGCTTCTTCACGTACGCCGGGTCGAAGGCGGCCTTCATCGGGCGGATCTCGCGCAGGGCGTCGGCGATCGGCTCGAGGTGGCGGGCGGTGTCGAGCACGCCGGCGTTGGCGGCCGACACGTAGGCGTCGTCCTCGAACGGGTCCCAGGCGCCGAAGACGATGTCGTCGAGGTCGGCGAGCGGAACGAAGTCCTTGATCACCGGCGCACGCTCGTCGGTGCGCTTGCCGAGGCGGATCGTCCCCATCTGGCTCAGCGACCCGATCGGCTCCGCCATGCCGCGCCGGATCAGCTCGACGCCGGCGATGAAGGTGGTGGCGACGGCGCCGAGGCCGACGCAGATGACCCCGAGCTTGCCGTCGGCGGGCGCGATGCTGGGCGCTTCGAGGCGCGGCTGGGACGAGACGTCGGACACGGGAGCACTCCGCGGGAAGGGAAAGCGGGCGGCAGACGGCGCGCCCGACCCCACAGGTTAGGGCGCGCCGGCCGGTCCCGACGTCACCCGGCGACGACGACCGTGTCGGTGATGGCCCATCGCTACGGAGTTCAGGACCGACCCGGACGCAACTCAGGACCGACCTGGACGGAGCTCAGGACCGACCCGGACGGAGCTCAGGACCCTCCGGTCAGTTCGTCGATGGAGGCGGTGACGGCCAACTCGAGTTCGCTGAGGTGGTCGGCGTCGAGGGGGTTGCCGTCCGCATCGCGGACCGCGAACACGTCGACCACCTCACGGCCGATGGTCTGGATGCGTGCCACGACGATGTCGAGTTCGAGCTCCGCCAATGCCGTTGCGATGGCGTACAGCACCCCGACCCGGTCCATGGTGTGCACCTCGACGAGGGTGGACCGGCCGGCGGCGTCCTGTTCGACGCTGATCCGTGTCGGGATGTCGTGGGCTCGCGAGGCCCGCCACCCGGCTCCGCGCGCGCGACGCTGAACACGGGCGCGGATGGCCAGCTTGCCGGCGGCCGCTTCGGCGAGGTCCCCTTCGACGGCCGCCCACCAGGCACCACCGCTCCCCTCGGGCGGACGGACCTTGAAGGTGTCGACGGCCAGGCCGTCCTCGCGGGTGAAGGCGTCGGCGGCCAGGATCGAACCGGCGTGCAGGGCCACGACGCCGGCGACCCTGGCGAACCAGCCCGGGTGGTCCAGGGCGACGACGTCGAGTTCGTCGACGCCCCCCTCGCCCGGCGACGACTCCCCGCCCGGGGTCACCCGGGTCCGCACCTCGGTGGGGCCGGGGACGAGCGCCGCCATGAGCGTGTGTCGGACCACGGCGCGCGGCGACACCGAGCGGGCGTAGCGGGTCGGCAGCAACGCCAGGTGTTCACGCACGGCGGCCGCGTCGGCGCCCAGCTCGGGGGCCAGCCGCTGTGCCTCACGGACGGTCTGCACGGCAGCCTCGCGCTCGTCGTGCTGCGCGTCGCGGGTGTCGCCGTCCTGCTCGTCGAGCACTGCGCTGACTTTCGTGATGAGGGTGTGGAGCAGGCTCGCCGTCCAGGAACTCCAGGCCGTCGGTCCCGTCGCCATCCCATCGGCGGCGGCGAGAAGATGCAAGCAGGCCAGCGTCGATCGGTCGCCCACCTCGGCCGCGAGTGCGCGGGCGAGTTCGGGATCCGAGACATCGCGCCGGCGGGCCGCGTCGGGAAGCCGCAGGTGCAACGCGACGAGCCGGCCGACGAGGTCGACCGTGGCCGGCGCAGCGCCGAGCCGGCGCGCGATCGCCGTGGCCAGCGGCACGCCGGTCTCGCTGTGGGGTTCTCCGAGCGCCTTGCCGACATCGTGCAGCAGCACCCCGAGCAACAGTCCCTCACGGTCGTCGACCTCGCGCAGGGCTTCCGCCGCCCACGGCTCGCGGCGGACCAGGTCGCCGAGGTTCGCGGCGGCGTGCCAGGCGTGCCGGTCGAGGGTGTAGCGGTGGTAGGGGTTGCGCTGCGGACGGCCGCGCAGCAACTCCCACTCCGGGATCAGCGCGGTCAGGATTCCCACGTCGTCGAGTTCGGCCAGCGCCGGCAGCATCACCGCGCCGCGCCACAGCACCCGAAGGAACCGTTCCCGCTGCGGGCCGGTCCACGTGCGCGCGAGCCCACCGTCGTCGACCCTGCGGCGCAACCGCGCGGCGCTGCCCCGGTCCAGCACCGCGCCCGTGTCGGCGAGCGCGACGAACAGCCGGACCGACAGGCCGGGCTCGTCCAGGTCGATGCCCTCGGGGAGCCGCAACACCCCGTCGACGAGCTCGAACCCGTCGTGCTCGCGTTCGGTCGGCCGGCGGCGGCGCCTGGCACCGCGCGCGAGGTCGGCGTCGATCAGCGACCACGCCCGGCGGTGCACGTGGTCGATGGTCCTCGCCGCCAGGATGAGGTCGCGCAGGAGTTCGTGCACGGCGAGGTGGTGCGCGTTCCGGTCGGCGTACCCGAGACGCGCGGCGACCGCCTCTTGCAGATCGAGTCGGAGCACCTCGCTCCCGGGACGGGCGACGGCCGACCCCGACGGCGCGGCCGCGAGATGCAGCGCCACGCGGGCCGCCAACAGCTGCTCGCGGGCCTGCACCAGCCGCGGCCGGTCGGCGGCGCCGAGGTAACCGGCCGGAACCAGTGGGTCGAGGCCGCTCGCACCGACCAGCGCCGCGGCGGCCCACGACAGCGACTGGACGTCACGCAGGCCACCGGCACCGTCTTTCAGGTCGGGCTCGATCGCTTCGGCCGCGTCACCGGCCTTGCGTCGGCGCGCGACGTCGGCGCGCCGCAACGCCTCGAGGAATCGGTGCGGCCGCTGCCGCAGGCGACGCAGCACCGCGACCTGCACCGGGTGGGCCAGACCCGGGTCACCGGCCACCGGGCGCAGCTCGAGCATCGAGGTGGCCGTGTCGACGTCGTCGACGGCGCCGATGGCCTCGCGTCGATCGCGGACGGCGTAGCCGACCGTCAGGCCCGCGTCCCACAGCGGATAGACGATCCGGCGTACGGCATATTCCAGCTGCGGCTGGTCGAGCCGGTCGTGCAGCAGCAGCAGGTCGACGTCGGAGCCGGGGCACAGCTCGCGCCGCCCGTAGCCGCCGACGGCGAGGACCGTCAGGCGGTGGGCGTCGACGACGGGCGCGGACAGCTCCCGCATGGCGTCGTCGACGGCATCGCTCCAGGCCTCGCACCAGGCGCGGCCGGGTGGCGGACCGACCCGGTGCAGCGTGTCCCGACGTTCGCGCAGCCGGCCGACCACCGCCTCGGCCCCGTGGCGGGACGGTCCATCCGCGTCGAGCGCGGCGCGCGGGACGGAGGTCACCGGCTCAGATCGCGGCGTCGTCACGTTCCCCGGTGCGGATGCGCACGATCTGCTCGACCGGAGTGACGAAGACCTTGCCGTCGCCCACCTGTCCGGTCTGGGCGTGCTTGACGACGGTGTCGACCACCTCGCCGACCTGCAGTTCGGACACGAGCACCTCGAGCTTGACCTTCGGCACGAACTCGACCGTGTACTCCGCACCGCGGTAGACCTCGGTGTGACCGCGCTGGCGGCCATAGCCACGTACCTCCGTGACCGTCAGCCCCTGGATCCCCAGGTCCTGCAGCGCCTCCTTGACCTCGTCGAGCTTGTGGGGCTTCACGATCGCCGTGACGAGCTTCACGTCGTCCTCCTCCGCCGGCGTGCGCAGCGCGACGCCTCAGGGCCGGGTGACGGCCGATGCGCGTCACCGTCCGCGGGGGGACCGCGGCGACCGCAGCATCGAGCAACGCGGTGTCCCCGCCGTGTCCCGACCGTTTCGGCGGCGTTACGTCCCGATCGGAAGCGATCAGTCCGGGGGCGTGTCGTCCTCCCCGGAGCCGAACAGCAGCATCGAGGCGGTGTAGCCGTGCAGGTGTGACCGGTCGCCGACCGGGCCCAGTTCACCCGCACAGAAGGCGCCCGCCACCGCACCGCCGAGCGCCAGCTCGATGGCGCGGACGTCGTGGTCGCAGATGCCGAACAGGCCGCTTCCCCGCCCGGTGCAGGTGAACAGCAGCGTGCCGACGGCCGGTCCGGCGTCCCCGAGAACAGCGGCGAGATCGGCGCTCGCCGTCTCGGCGTCGCGGACCTGGAACTGCACCGTCTGCCCGATCCGCGGCAGGTCGCCGACCGTGATGCTGCCGCGGGCGGGGTCGACGGCGAGGACCCCGCGGACCAGAAAATCCCCCGTCGCGTAGGTGTCACGGACCTCGTCGACCACCAGGCCGATCTGCAATCCGCCACGCTCGAGCAGGTCACGCTCGTCGTCGTCGAGGTCGTGCAGCATCTCCTGCAGGCGGCCGGCGGCCGGTTCACCGCCGAGTTCGAGGATGCGGTTGCGGTCGGCGGCGGTGACGGTGAGCGGGATGCCGATCGGGCGGCAGCCCTGCGACACCAGCGGGGTGGTGTCGAGGTCCCGCAGGATCACGCCGACGGCGCCGTCGTCGTGGAGCTGCCCGTCGAGGAAGAACCGGCTGCGTCCTTCGCCGCCGGTCAACAGCCCGCCCACGATGGTGGGCCCGCGCCCACGGTCGCCGACCCGGACGGCCACCTCGGCGGCCGGAAACGACAGCGGGTCCGCCAACAGCAGCACGACGTCGTCGGGTTGGGTGTCCGGCCAGCCGGCGACCGCCATACCGCCACCTGCGGTGCGGACCGACCAGACCCGGAACGGCTGCACCTGGCCCTGGGGCAGATGAGCGCCCCAGACGACCACGCCCGGCCCGGATTCGACCTCCTCCCCGGGTCCGACCACGCCCTGGGCGAGCGCGCCGATGAGCACGCCGGGTTCGAGCCGGGTCTCCACGGCCAGGGCGACCGCCTCGAGGTCGTCGGCGTGCTCCGGTCGCACGAACACGACGGCGAGGTCGCAGTGGTCGCCGAGCGCGACCGCGACGGCGTCCGCGGCTTCGGCCGCCGCCAACGCCCCCTCGGGCGTCCGTGACAGCGATGCCGATGTGCGCACGACGGCCTCCTCTCCGGCCCGTCGCAGCCTAATGGGGTGCGATCTCCCGGACTTCGTGCAGGAAAGACCCGAGCCGTCCGGCAACACCCGATGCCGAACGAGGCGCCGGCTGGCCCGGAGAATCAGACGCCGGCGACCGCGGTGTGCGTACAGATGGCGATGCGGCCTTTGCCGGCGTGCTTGGCGCGGTACATCGCCTCGTCGGCGCGACGGAGCAACGAGTCCGGGGTGTCGCCGGCGTGCGCCGTCGCCAGGCCGATGGAAACCCCGATGATGGCGTCGCCGAGCTCGAGCTCGAAGGGCGCGGCCACGGCGTCGAGCAGCCCCTGCGCCAGATCCGAGGCATCGGCGGGTGCTGGCTCGCACACCACGACGAACTCGTCACCCGCCAGGCGGCCGACGACGTCGTGGACCCGGACGTTGCGGCGCAGCCGGTCGGCGACTTCCGCCAACAGCTGGTCGCCGGCGCCGTGGCCGAGCGTGTCGTTGACCGCCTTGAACCCGTCGAGGTCGAGGAAGAGCACGACGAGCGGATTACCCGTGGTGACCGCCCGCTCGACCGCGCCCTCGAGCCGTTCGGTGATCGAGGCACGGTTGGGCAGTCCGGTGAGCGCGTCGTGCAGCGCCCGGTGACGCAGCAGCGCGGCTGCGGACTCGCGTTCCCTCAGCAGTCGGGTCATCCGCCACAGCACCAGCACGACACACAGCAACGCGGCGATGGCGGGCACGCGCGTCGCCGCAGGGCCGGGCGCGCGCAGCATCGTCGCGGGAACGGCCGTGAGTGCCAGGCCGATCACGACCAGGCGGCCGAACGGCAGCGAGGTCACCTCGCTGGGCTCGGCCGGCCGCGACAGCTCCCGCATCGACGGGTGCAGGCTGGCGACCGCCACCAACACGTAGGCCAGCAGCCACGCGGCCGTCGTCAGCGGCGTCGAGGTGTCGTGGCCGAGCACGTAGACGGCGTTCGCCGCAAGACCGCTGGCGGCGGCGCCCACCAGCAACCACGCCGCGACGTTTCGGTGGGCCCCGGTGAACAGCACGCGGATGGCGCTGGCCATGACGGCGGCCGTCAGCAGGGGGACCGCGACGTAGGTCAGGTGCGCGAACAGGACGGTGCCGTCACCGCCGCCCGGCGCAAGCGCCGCGTCGACGAGCACCGTGGCGATCGCGACCGTGACGAGCCAGCCGTCGATGCGGCCCTCGGGGTCGCCCGCCGGCAGCCGCGTCCGCACCAGGCGTGTGCAGGCGACCCCCAGCACGAGGTAGCCGACCAGGTAGAGGACGCTGCTGACCACCAACGCGATGCCGCCACGCTCGTACGGGTCGAGCAACAGGTCCCAGAGGTTGGCGGCCGCGAAGCAGCCCATGCCGAGCGCGATGGTGTGCCAGGGCTGGCGAGTCCGCGGCCGCAGCACCAACGGCCCGACGACGGTCGCCGTCACGACCCACGCGCCGACGAGCACCCAGGCGACCCGGAGGGGCAGCCAGACGAGGGCTCCGACGGACGCCGTCCCGAGCCCCACACCGATGCGCCACAACCACCGCTCCATGGTTGTTCGTGTCGGCCCGGACGTACCGGTCCTTAGCGTTCTCGCACGCTGCTTCGGGTGGATGGTGGTGCGCAGGTGCAGGACAGCAGGACGCGGTCGCGCGACCGACGCACGGACGGGCACCTCTTCGCCGCCAGACGCGTTGAATCAGGTGTGACGGTCCGCCCCTGACCGTCAGAGCGCGCCGATCTTCGCCCGACGCCCCATCGGGTGGCGCGCCAGTGAGCATCGCCCTTCCCCCAAGGGTCGCTCACGTGCCGGTCGACGCCGTGCCCCGCGCGTCCCGGCTTGAACGGACCCCCGGCTCCCCAGCCGGGGGTCCGTTTCGCTGTGTCTCCAGCGTTTCCCTGGGGTTGCCGCTCCTCGCCGGGACAGGGGCCGTCGGTACACCGAAGCGCTCAAGTCGGGATCCGCGGCGGCCGACAGAACGGGCACAGCCAGCGCGCGCACGCGCGAGACCTTCGGGGGAATCGTGACCGGATCGGTGTCCCAGCGGCTGCGGCGACGAGGTGCCGCGGTCGCGGTGCTGGCGTGCCTGCTGGTCTCCGTTCCCGCGACCGCCTGGGCCGCGCCAGGTCACGGCAATGGCGGCGGGAACGCCAGCGAGGCCAAGGCCGGCCACGGACGCTCCGCCGAAACGAAGGCGCAGGGCAAGGCCAAGACGCACGGCAAGACCAAGAGCACGTCGCAACCGAAGGCCAAGGGCAAACCGAACGCGTCCTCACAGGCCAAGCCGAAGGCGCAGGGCAAGACGCAGGCCAAGGGCAAGGCGAGCCCGAAGCCCAAGGCGCAACGGGCCGAGGCGTCCGCGCGCCCGAAGGGGCACGCCGGCACGGCCCCGGCCCGCGGCAACAGCGGCGTCCCGCGCGCGCAGGCGCCCGGGCAGAGCAAGGCCAAGAACGAGCAGGCCACCGCGAAGGCCGCGAAGGCCGACGGCAAGGTCGAGAAGGCCGCGGCGAAGCCCGGCGGTCGGATGCCGGCCGGGGCGGACACGAACGCCGGGGACGCGGACGGCGCCGCCGCCAAGGCCGCCAAGATCGACGACCGCGTCGCACGTCGCGCGGCCTCCGACGACGACTTCCTCACTGCGGCGAGTGTCGGCAGCGGGGGCGGCAGCGACCGCGATCGCAACGGCAACGGCTGGGGGCGGCTCGACCGCGACCGGGGCGACCGTGGCGTGCAGGGAAACGGGCAACGAGCCCGGTTGCTGCCGGTCCTGGGCTCGGTGACGCCCACCGACGCCGATCGGGTCACCTCCGACGCCGTCGTCCTCAACCGTTCTGCCGTCCAGACGGCGACCTCGGCCAGCGCGTCCGCAGGCGCGACATCGGGCTCCGCTTCGGCTTCCGCCACGGCCCCGGCACCCGGCTCGTCGCCCGCCTCGGCCCCGGCCGCACCAGCGCCCGCACCCGCCCAGGCGGCTACCTCGAACCCGTCGATCGAGGCGTTGGCCCTCGAGTTCGGCGTCGTGGGACGCACCACGCGGGCCGGCGGCGAGTTGCTGCGTGACACGGGGCGCGCGGTCGTCGAAGCGATTCCCGTGGAGGCACGTACCTTTGGCATTCCACTGGGTCTGCTGGCCGCGCTGGGTGGCTACCTGATCGCGCAACGCCGGTTCCGGCCGGGAACGCTGCCGATGTCCGCAGCGGCGGTGCCCGAGCAGGAGGGAGCACGTGAGCGCCACCGCCTCTGACGACGTTGCTCGTCGAGCGCGGCTGCGTGCCATCACGTTCGGGCGTCTGCTCGCCCACCTGCTGTTCGGTCTGTACCTGGTCACCCTCGGCCCCGACCTGGTCGACCCGGCCGGCCAGACGCTGCTGCGCGCGGCGGCCGTGGTCCACCTCTCCGTCAACGCCCTGGCGCTGCTGACCCCCGAACATCCTCGAGCCCTGCGCGCCGCGATCGAGACCACCACGATCGTCGACGCCGCCATGATCGCGGTGCTCGTGGCCGTCACGGGCGGGGTCGTCAGCCCCTTCATCTGGCTGGTGCTGGCCGAGGCGGTCGCGGTCACCCTCGTCTTCGGCTGGGGTGGGGGCCTGCGGGCCGCCATCATGCTGACGCTGGCGGTGCTGTGGATCCACTCGGTGACCCCGCCGGTGCTCGCCGAGACGATCGACGTGGTGGCCGAGCGCGACACCAGCCTGGCCATGGCACTGTCCGCCGACCACCAGGTGATCTGGCTGCTGGTCGGTCTCGGCGCCGTCACGGCACTGGTCGGCTGCCTCAGCGCCGTCGCCGAGCGCGACCTGCGCGGCTGGCTGAGCGACCTGACCATGCTGCGTCAGGTGACCCGCGACCTCGATCCGCGCCTCGGCATCGACCGCGTCTGCGACGCCATGGCCACCACCATGGTCAAGAACTTCGGCTACCGCGGCGCCGTGGTGTGGTTGATGCAGGACGTGCGGCTGCGGCCGGTCAGCCAGGCCGGCCGGGCCGGTGTCGACGCGGTCGCCGAGGGCGCCGAGCTCTCACCGGCCGTGACACCCATGGCCGACGCGGTCGAGCGCCGCGAGCCGACGCTGGTGCGCCGCACCGACCTACGCCCCGGCGCGCTCCAGCGGGTGCACGGCCCGAACGCGCCGCTGGTGCTGCTGCCCCTGCGCGCCGAAGGACGTCTGCTCGCCGTCATCAGCGCCGAGGTGGGGCGTTCCCTGCTGGCAGGCCCCGCGTTGCGGGGCGCCGACCTGCGCCGGCTCGGCCTGCTCGCCGACGAGGCATCGCTGCTGCTCGACAACACCCGCCTGCAGGCCGACCTGAAGGCACTGGCGACCACCGACGGCCTCACGGGGCTCCCCAACCACCGCTTCCTGCAGCAGCGCCTGGGCGAGGAGGTGGCTCGACTCGACCGCAACGCCGCCGACGGTGACGACCGCCCGCTGTCGGTCGCCCTGTTCGACCTCGACTTCTTCAAGAAGATCAACGACACCTACGGCCATCCCACGGGCGATGCCGTCCTGGTCGCCGTCTCACGCGCCGCGGACGGCCTGCTGCGTGCCAGCGACGTCGTCTGTCGCTACGGCGGCGAGGAGTTCGCGCTCGTGCTGGTCGACACCGGCGCCGACGAGGCCGTCCAGGCCTGTCAACGCCTGGGCGAGGCCATCCGCTCGCTGCGGGTGCGGGCCGAGGACGGTCGCGACCTCGGCACCATCACCGCGTCGTTCGGTGTCGCGACCACCGTGGGGCCCGCCATGGACCGCGCGGAGCTCATCGCCGGCGCCGACCGGGCCCTGTACGCCGCCAAGCACGCCGGACGCAACCGCGTGGTCCATCTCGACGACATCGAGGACCCCGCGGAACGCAACGCCCGCGACGACGACCGCGACGACCGCGACGACCGGGAGGCTCACCGGGACTCCGAGCGCCGGATCGACCTGCCACGCGCGGGCGCTGCGGGCCGCGCGAACGAACGAACGGCGCCCCGGCACGAGGCCGGGGCGCCGAATTCGACCAGCGTCGGGCCGTAGCCCGCGGGTTCAGTCGCCCAGACGCTCGATCATGAGCTGGGCGGCCTCGGAGGGGTTCATCGCGACCGAGATCCCGAAGCTTTCGAGGATCTCCTTCTTCTCCGCGGCGGACTCGCCGCCGGGACCGCCCTCCTTGACGATGGCGCCGGCGTGGCCCATCTGCTTGCCCTCGGGGGCCTCGAAACCGGCGATGTAGCCGACGACCGGCGTGTCCGGGATGTTGTCCCGGATCCACTCACCGGCCTTCTGCTCCTCCGACCCGCCGATCTCGCCGACGAACGCGATGGCCTCGGTCTCGGGGTCCTCGGCGAACGCCTGGATCACGTCGAGGAACTGCGTGCCGATCACCGGGTCACCACCGATGCCGACGCAGGTCGAGATCCCGATGCCGGCCTGGGCCAGCTCGTGCATGATCTGGTAGGTCAACGTGCCCGACCGTGACACGAGACCGACCTTGCCCGGCATGGTGATGTCGGCCGGGATGATGCCGACGTTGGACTTGCCGGGGCTGATCAGGCCGGGGCAGTTGGGGCCGATGAGTCGGACCCCGCCACGACGCACGACCGTGTCGTAGACCTCGGTCATGTCGTGGACGGGGACGCCCTCGGTGATGGCGACGATGGTCTGGATCCCGGCCTCGTAGGCCTCGAGGATCGCGCCCTTGGTGAACGGCGCGGGGACCATCACCATCGAGGTGTTGGCGCCGGCCTCCTCGACCGCCTCCTTCACGGTGGCGTAGACGGGGACCCCGAGCTCGTCCCAGGTCGTACCACCCTTCTTCGGGTGGGTACCGGCGACGATGCTGGTGCCGTAGTCCTGGTTGCGCTTGGCGTGGAACGTGCCCTGGGAACCGATGCCCTGGACGACGACCTTGGTGCTTTCGTCGATGAAGATGCTCACGAGATGCTCCTCACGCCGCAGCGGGCGTGTGACGGGTCCGGGCGATCAGGCGCTGGCGAGGCGGACGGCTTCGGCGGCGGCCTCCTGCATCGTCGGCTTGGACACGACGCTGGGCAGGTTCGCCTCCTCGAGGATGCGGCGGCCCTCCTCGGCGTTGGTGCCGTCGAGGCGGATGACCAGCTTCTGCGGGAAGTCGCCGAGCCGCCGGGTGGCCTCGATGATGCCGTTGGCCACCTCCTCGCCCCGGGTGATGCCGCCGAAGATGTTGACGAACACGCTCTTGACGTCGGGGTCGGACAGGACCAGGCCCAGCGACTGCGCCATCGCGTCGGCCGAGGCGCCGCCGCCGACGTCGAGGAAGTTCGCGGCCCGACCGCCGTTCTGCGCCACGACGTCGAGGGTCGCCATGACCAGGCCGGCGCCGTTGCCGAGCACGCCGACGCTGCCGTCGAGCTTGACGTACTGGATGCCCTTGGACTTGGCCTCGGCCTCGAGCGGGTCGTCGTTGTCGATGCCCTCGATCTGCCACTCGCCGTAGCCGTCGTGGCGGAACGCGGCGTTGCCGTCGAGCGTCACCTTGGCGTCGAGGGCGATGATGCGACCTTCGCCGTTCTTGATCAGCGGGTTGATCTCGGCCAGCGTCGCGTCCTCGGCGAGGTAGGCGGCGAAGAGCTGGACGAGCAGGTCCGCGGCCTCGTCGCGCACGTCCTCGGGCATGTTCGCCTGGGTCATGACCTCGAGCGCGATCTCCTTGGGCAGCCCGTTCTCGCGCTCGGAGGGCAGCACGGTGCGCTTGACCACGGCGTCGGGGTTGGTGCGGTTGACCTCCTCGATGTCCACGCCACCTTCGCGCGAGCAGATGATCAGCTCACCCTTGTTCACCCGGTCGTGCATCACCGACAGGTAGTACTCCTCGTCGATGTCGGAGGCGGGCTCGACGTAGACCACGTTGACCGTGTGTCCCTTGATGTCGAGGCCGAGGATGTTGGAGGCGTGCTCGCGCGCGTCGTCGACCGAGGGCGCGTACTTCACCCCGCCGGCCTTGCCACGACCACCGGTCTTGACCTGCGCCTTGACCATGACGGCCGACGCGCCGTCGGTCTCGATGTAGCCGCGGGCGGCCGCCTCGACCTCCTCGACGGTGCGGCACGCGGTGCCTTCCGCGGGCACGGGCACGCCGTTGCGCCGGAAGAGCTGCTTGCCCTGGAACTCCACGAGGTCCACGCGGGGCCTCCTCGATCAGTGTGTAAGGGGGCGGAAAAGGCGCGCGCCGCGACCCTGGCGGGTGCGGCGCGGGTGGGGTCAGACGCGTTCGGGGACGTTGCCCGCGACCCAGTCGGTGATGGTCTTCATCGGGGTGCCGGGCGTGAAGATCGCCGCGATCCCCTGCTCCTGCAGCAACGGGATGTCCTGCTCCGGGATGATGCCGCCGCCGAAGACGACGACGTCGTCGGCGCCGGCCTCGCGCAGGAGCTTGACCACCTTCGGGAACAGGGTCATGTGCGCCCCCGAGTGGATCGACAGGCCGACGGCCTGCGCGTCCTCCTGCAGTGCGGCGCTCACGATCTGTTCGGGGGTCTGGTGCAGGCCGGTGTAGATGACCTCGCAGCCGGCGTCGCGCAGCGCACGCGCGACCACCTTGGCACCGCGGTCGTGACCGTCCAGTCCCGGCTTGGCCACGACGACTCGGATCGCCATCGACGTCTCTTTCTGTCGGAGGGCCCGCGCGTCGGAGGGGTCGCCACCGTCACCGCGCGAGATCCTGCCGCGACCTCCCGGCGGGAACGGCCGCGTTCTGCGCCGAGGATAGTCGGGTGCTGGCAGGGCCTCCCAAGCCGGCCCTGACCGCACGACTGGGCGAGCCGTGTGCGGGCACGGCCGGCACACGCGCACGGGTACCGTTCCGCGGCGATGAGCGAACGGACGACCGGCGGCGAGCAGCCCGACTTCGGCCCCTCCGGCTACCTGCCCGAGCGGGCCTCCAAGCGTGCCCGCAAGATCGTGCTGCGGGCGCCCCTGGGATCGCAGTGGATCGTGGCGTCGCTGCTCGCGGGCCTGGTCGTGGTCGTGGCCGGGGTGATGTTCCTGCTGCGCAGCGGCGACCCACCCGCCGAGCCCTGGACCGCGGTCGGCCGGGTCGAGGACCTGCCGCCGAGCGCCGCCCTCGACCACCTCGACGCGGTGCTCGTCACCGCCGGTGGACGGGTGCGGGTGTTCGCCGGCGCGGACGGGGTCGCCTACTGCCCGGCGTCGAACCGGCTCGAGGACGGCCGGCAGGTGTGGAACCTGACCGGCCGTGGGTTGGGAGGTGCCCCGTCGCTCGACGAGCACCCGACGCTGGTGCACGACGGCACCGTCTACGTCGATCCGACCCGGACCTCGCCGGGGCCGTCGCCGACCGACGATGCGGCCGAGCCCGCGTGCTGACCGCCTGGCATGCCGGCGCGGCAGGCCGGCGTGGTGGGGATCAGCGTCTCGCGCCGACGTGCGCGTCGAGGCGGGCGAGGGTCTCGACGATGCTGTCGAGGTTGCGGCGCGGATAGCTCGACAGGTCGAGCCAGATCTTCGTGCGGGCCCGGGACCAGTCGAACGACTCGGTGACCAGCGTCGCGGGACGACCCTCGGGGGTGGTCGTGTCCTCGAGCTCGTAGCGCCACCGGTGGCCGTGGAAGTGGCGCCAGGCGATCCGTCGCCCCTCCTCGAACTCCACCACGGTGTTGAGGATCTTGTAGGGCACGCCGAGCTTCATCTCCATGCCGAACCGCCCGCCTTCGTGCAGCCGCTCGGGACCGTTCGGTTGCACGTCGGAGACGGTGCCGGACCCGTCGATGAGCGGGTGCTGGGCAGGGTCGGCCAGGATGTCGAAGATCGCCTGACGGTCGGCCTCGATCACCCGACTCGCCGACACCTTGCGCGTGCGCTTCGCCACGGGACCTCGTTCCTCGCTGTGCCGGAGGTTCGGGACGCTAGCCCCGCCCGGATCGCCGCCCACAACCCGTGCCGCGTCGGTCAGGTCCGGACCAGGGGCGCGTAGGCGAGCATCAAGTGCTTGCGACCGGCCTTGTCGAAGTCGACGGTCGCCTCGGCGCGCTCGCCCTCGCCCGTCAGCGACGCGATCGTCCCCGGGCCGAACTTGGTGTGCAGCACCCGGTCCCCCGGTCGGAACTCCTGGCCGGCCACCTCGAGCAGTTCCTTGTCGCGGCGGCGCGAACCCGCCGTGGCACCGCGGCTGCCCCCGCGACGCTCGACCAGTTCGTCGGGCAGCTCGTCGAGGAACCGCGACGGCGGGTTGTACGAGGTCCCACCCCACAGGGTGCGATGGTCGGCGTGGGTGAGGTAGAGCCGGTGCTGCGCGCGCGTCAGACCGACGTAGCACAGGCGCCGCTCCTCCTCGAGCTCGCTGGTGTCGTCGAGCGAGCGGACGTGCGGGAACACGCCGTCCTCCATGCCCACCATGAACACGACCGGGAACTCGAGCCCCTTGGCGGTGTGCAGCGTCATGAGGGTGACGGTGCCGTCCCCCGCGTCGTCGAGCTGGTCCTGGTCGCTGACCAGCGTCACCGACTCCAGGAACGTCTCGAGCCCGGCGATCCCGACCGCCCCGCCGCCACGTTCGTGGACCTCGGTGGCCACCGACTTCAGCTCGCGGAGGTTCTCCTCACGGCCCAGCGCCTCGACGGTGCGCTCGGCCTGCAGCTCACGCAGGTAGCCGGTGCGGGTGAAGATCTCCTCGACCAGGTCCGGGACGGCGAGGTCGTGCTCGAGGGCGGTGCGCAGGCCGTCGAGCAGGTCGACGAATGAGGTGACGGCGCCGATGGCGCGGGTCGCGAGTCCCTGGACGTGTTCGGCCTGGCGGCACGCGGCGAGGAAGCTGATGCCCTCGCGGCGGGCGTGCCAGTCCAGTGCCTCGACGGTGCGGTCGCCGACACCGCGTCGGGGCGTGTTCACGACCCGCCGGGCCGAGACGTCGTCGTCGGGATTGACCAGCAGCCGCGCATAGGCGAGGACGTCCTTGATCTCCTTGCGCTCGTAGAAGCGGACGCCGCCGATGACCCGGTAGGGCATGCCGACGCGGATGAAGATGTCCTCGAGCACCCGTGACTGGGCGTTGGTCCGGTAGAAGACGGCCGCGTCGTCGAACGTGAAGCCGTCGGAGCGCAGCTTCTCGAGTTCCTCGGCGACGAACGCGGCCTCGTCGTGCTCGTCGTTGGCGTGGTAGCGGACCACCGCCTCGCCAGGCCCCTGGTCGGTCCACAGGTCCTTCGGATACCGCGAGGCGTTGTTGCGGATGACGGCGTTGGCCGCGTCGAGGATCGTCTGCGTCGACCGGTAGTTCTGTACCAGCGGGATCACGGTCGCGTCCGGGTAGTCCCGCTCGAAATCGAGCAGGTTCTGGACCGTCGCGCCCCTGAACCGGTAGATCGACTGGTCCGCGTCTCCCACGACCATGAGGTTCCGCTCGCGCGCGGCGAGCAGGTTGACGAGGTGGTACTGGGCACGGTTGGTGTCCTGGTACTCGTCCACCATCACGTAGCGGAACCGCTGCTGCCAGTGCTCGAGCACCGGGTCGAACAGCTGGAACAGCTCGACCGTCTTGACGATGAGGTCGTCGAAGTCGAGCGCGTTGGCCCGCAGCAGCCGGTCCTGGTAGGCGGCGTAGACGTCGGCGATCTGCACCTCGGGCCAGCCGCCGGCGCGCGAGGCATAGGTCTCGTGGTCGATCAGCTCGTCCTTGGCGTTGCTGATCGCGTGCTGGATCGCCCGCGGGGACAGGCGCTTGTCGTCGACGCCCTGGTCCTTCGCGATCTGCGAGATCAGGCGCTGCGAGTCCTGGGCGTCGTAGATGGTGAACCCGCTGCGGTAGCCGAGCCGGGTCAGCTCACGGCGCAGGATCCGCACGCACGCCTTGTGGAACGTGGTCACCCACATCCGGTCCGACAGCCGGTCGCCGACCAGGCCGCCGACGCGCTCGGCCATCTCGCCCGCGGCCTTGTTCGTGAACGTGATCGCCAGCAACTCGAACGGGCTGACGTGCAGATCGCGGATCAGGTGGGCGATGCGGTGGGTCAGGACACGCGTCTTGCCCGAGCCGGCGCCCGCGATCACCAGGACGGGACCCTCCACGGTCTCGACGGCATCACGCTGGGCCGGGTTGAGCCCTTCGAGCAGACGGGGATCGGCGGACACGAACAGCCTCGGTCGCAGGTGCGGAAGGTCCCGGCACCGGCCGTGCGGGGACGCCGAACGAGGGTAGTGCAGGGGTCCGACACGCCCGTCGTGTCAGAGGCTCTGGCGCCGGGTGTCGATCCACACCGCGGTGCATGGGGAGGTCTGGCACAACATGCCGTCGCCCCAGGCCGCCAGTGTCAGCCGGCTCAACGGGTGGTCGGGGCCGAACCGGTCGACCTTCAGGCCGTTCTCCAGCGTCTGGGGATTGCCGACGGTCGACGAACCGTCGTCACCACCGGTGCCGTCACCCCCGCCTCCGGTCCCGCCACCGGTGCCGTTGCCACCACCGGTGCCGTTGCCGTTACCACCGCCGTTACCACCGCCGCCGTCGTCGCCGTCGTCGCCGTCGTCGTCCGGGCTCGGGGTGCCGCCGCTGCCGTCGACGTACGTGAAGGCGTGCTCGTACGCCTCCAGCAACCGGCCGTTCGCGCCGCGGATGCTGACGTGGACCGATCCCGGCCGCGGGTAGGACGGAGCGCGCACGGCCGCAACCGACCGCAACGGCGCCAACACCTCGGCCTCCCGCTCGTTGAAGTAGACCCGGGCATTGAGCCAGGCCGGGTCGTCCCAGGCGCCCTTCACGTCGACGGTGCGCCCACTCATCGGTCCCTCGGCGGGGAAGACCGGGACGAACGCGCCGTCGGTCGGCGTACCACCCGCGCCGCCACCGGATCCGTCGCCGCCGTCCGCACCATCGGCGCCATCGGCACCGTCACGGCCGTCGGAGCCGTCGCGACCGTCGGCGCCGTCGTTGCCATCGGCTCCGTCGTTGCCGTCATTGCCATCCGCACCGTCGTTGCCGTCCGCACCGTCCGCGCCATCGTCGCCGTTGCGGACACAGGCGGGATCCTCGGGCACGGCGGTGCAGTCCACGGGGTCCGGCCCGCCCGGCGGCCCGGTCGGCTCGCACGTCTCGGTCTCGGGGTCACACGGGTCGGGATCGGTGCCGTCCCCGCCGTCGTCACCATCACCGCCGCCGCCCACGTTGCTTCCGGGGCCGGGCGGCGTGGTGGGGTCGGTCGGGTCGCTGGGCGCCGGCTCGTCCGCCGGGGTCCCCACCAGGAAGGCGAGGAAGCCGGCGCGACGGGTGGGCTCGGCCTCCTCGACGAGCAGCACGTAGCGACCCGTCGGCAGCAGCGAGCTGACGGTGAACTGTCGGCCTTCCTCGAGGTCGCTGCGGTCCTGCAGCACGGGCAGACCCAGTCGTCCGCCGGCACTGGTCGGCCCGCCGACCGAGGCGATGTGATCGGTGGCCGACACCTCGACGTCGTGCTCGACGACCGCGTGCACGGCGCCGTCGTGCCAGACGCCCAACGTGAAGACGAGGTCGCTGTCGCGTGGCGCCCGGACGTTGAGGCGACGCACGAACTCCCGGTCCGGAGCGATCGCGTCGAAGCCCTCGCCGATGATCACCAGGCCACCCTCGAGCCGTGGCGGCAGCCCCAGCGCGCCGGCGGCCGACACGCGCGCGGAGGTCCGCACGGCGTCCAGGCCGAACAGGCGCGTGGCGCCGTCGAGGACGGCCTTGCGTGCCGGCAGGCCGCTGGCCGGACCCGTGAGCCCCAGGTGCTGCAGGGTCTGGGCGACGACCCCCGTGGTCACCGCGGCCGCCATCGAGGTCCCCGACATCGGCATGTAGCCACCACCGACGTTGGCGCCGAGGATCGCCGAGCCCGGCGCGACCACGTCGACCGCGACGCGGCCCCGGTTGCTGTACGTCGCGAGCGTGTCCGACGTGGTCGAGGCGGCGACCGTGAGCAGGTTGTCGTGCGTGAACGAAGCCGGATACGCCGGCGCCGTGTCGATGTCGGCGCTCTGGTTGCCGGCGGCGGCGACGATCACGACCCCTTCACCGCGGGCGTGCTCGATGGCCGCGGCCAACACGGCGACCTGGGACGGCTGGGTCTGCCCTGGCACGGTGGACCAGGACGCGTTGATGACGTCGGCGCCGTTGTCGACCGCGTAGGTGATCGCCTCGGCCGCGCGGGTGATCGCGAAGGCGTCGGATTCCTCGTCGCCGTAGGTGATGGTCAGCGGCATGATCTGCGCGTCGGGAGCGACGCCGGTCGGCGTTCCCGACCCCTCGACCTGTGGGGCTGCGGCGATCGTGCCGGCGATGTGGGTCCCGTGCGCGGCGCCACGCGTGGGCGTGGCGCGACCCAGCGGCGCGTCGGCCACGAAGTCGTAGCCGTTGCAGTCGAGAGCCTCCGCGCCACACGCCTGCGCGCCGGAGCCTTCCCAGATCGCGTCGGCGAGCGCCGGGTGAAGCGCGTCGACGCCGTTGTCGATCACGGCGACGACGACCCCGTCGCCGGTCGCGTCCAGTGCCAGCGTCGGGTCCTGGGTGCGCACCCAGTCGATGTCGGCGCCCGGTACACCGCCGGCCTGACCGGAGACCGCCTGTCCGTCGTTGTTCAGGTGCCACTGCTGCGGCAGGACCGCCGACAGCTGGGCGTACACCTCGTCCTCGGCCTCCACCACGCCGGGGAAGGCCGCCGCCGCGGCGCCGTCGACGCCCTCGATGGCGTACCAGTCACCGAACACGGAGCGGGCACTGCGGACGCCCGGCTGCTCGAGGAGTGCGGCGACCGCAGCCTCGGCCGAGTCGTGTGCGGCCGGATCCAGCCGGACCACCGCAGCCGGGGGAACCAGGTCGATGGGCACGCCGTCGACGGTCGCGATGGCGGCGGTGCCGTACAGGTCGGGCTCGGCGGATGCAGGTCCTCGCACGTTGGCGACGACGACCGAGGCGACGAGCAGCAGCGCCACGACGGGCGCACCGATGGACGCGTACCGCGAGGCCGCGAACCGCTGCAACGAACCTGGTGTCGAATGTGCCATGACGCTTGAGGACCTCCCTGTCCCTGCCGACGGGGCGGGAGTCGGCACCCGCCGGCTCCACCCACGAACGAGCCGCTTCGTGCGACCCGTCCCCCGAGCCGCAACCCGGAGTCCTGCCTCGTGACCACCGAGATCGCGCCACCGACCCGCCGCATCCGCGCCGTCGTCGCCGTGTCGATCGTGGTGTCCCTGGTATGCATCGGCTGGTGGGGGGTCCAACTCCAGTGGTTTGCCCGAGAAGCCGACGTCTCCGAGCACGTGGTGACCTTCGAGCCGCAGGTGGTCACCCTCGTCGACGGCACCCACGCGAGCATCGCGCTCGCCGCGCTGGTGATCGGGGAGCAGGCGGTCGCCCCGGTGTCCGAGGCCACCGACCTGCTGCGCGCGAAGCTGGTCGAGGTGGCGCTCGAGTACGACGCCGAGCGCATGCGCAGCGGCGACGGGCAGAACGAACTGCGCGGCCAACTCCTGCGCGAACTGCGTGACCTCGCCCCCGGCACGAGGATCGACCGCGTCCTCCTCACCCACGTCCTCGTGCAGTAACTCCCGCACCACGCGGCCAGCCGGAACGGCCACTTTCGGCACGGGGAACGAAACCGGGCGGTAGGCCCCGCGGCCAGGGCCGACGAGGTCCCCCCTTTCGGCACCGGGCACGAAACCGGGCGGTAGGCCCCGCGGCCAGCGCCGACGAGGTGCCCACTTGCAACACTGGGAACGAAACCGGGCGGTAGGCCCGCGGCCAGGGCCGACGAGGTGCCCACTTTCGGCACGGGGAACGAAACCGGGCGGTAGGCCCCGCGGCCAGGGCCGACGAGATGTCCACATTCGGCACGGGGCACGAAACCGGGCGGTAGGCCCGGCGGGCGGGGGGGCGCGGTTGGTCCGGCCAGCGTGAACACGTCGAGGTCGGTGCGGCCGGGCGTGCGACGGCCCGAGACGCGTGTCCCGGGCCGTCCCCCGTTGCCGCCGTGCCGCCCTCTCCGCCCCGCGCAGGCGTCAGCCGCGGTTGCGTCCGGGTGCGAGTGCCTTGCGGCCCTTGGTCGAGGCGGCTGTGCTCTCACCGGCGGCGGCCTGGACCGCGGCGACGGCGTCGACCAGGCCGGCACCCTGCTCGTAGCCTGGCGTGCCGTCACTGGTGGCGGTCGAGGTCAACACCTGCTCGACCTGTGCGGGCGTGAGGTGCGGGGCCACCTGCAGGACCTGCGCCGCGATGCCCGCGATGTGCGGCGCCGCCATCGAGGTACCCGACAGCACGGCGTAGTGGACCGGGTCGGGCGAACCGAGCACGCCGGTGGCGCACACCGGCAGCGTCGGGCGGCACGCGGCCACGATGTCGACGCCGGGCGCGGACAGATCCGGCCAGGTCTCGGGTCGTGACGCGTCGCCGCGTGACGAGAACGAGGCCGTCGTGCCCAGACGGCCGCCGGTGCCGAGGTCGTCGTACGCGGCCACGCAGATCATGCCGGGCGTGGGATCGACACACTGGATGCTGGTCGCCTGTACCGAGCCGTCGCCGCCGGAGTTGCCCGCGGCGAAGACGACCACGACGCCGTCCTCGATGAGCGCCCGCACCACACGCGGGATGGCGCCGTCGGGGTCGTAGTCCCCGGCCGAGCCACCCCAAGAGTTGTTGACGACCCGGATCGCGGGCGTGACCGTGTCGTGGTTCTCCAGGACCCAGTACAGCCCCTCGAGGCCGGAGTGCAGCGAGATCAGGGTCCCGCCGCTGACACCGTGGATGGTCGCCCCGGTCGCGGCCCCGTGGAAGGTGCCGGCCGATGCGGTCCCGTCGCCGGCGACGATGCCGGCGACATGGGTGCCGTGACCGCCGAGGCTCAGGGTGTCGGACTCGGGGAAGTCGATCGCGGTGCCGCCGAGCAGCCCGAGGGAAGGCACGACCTTGACGTTCTCTCCCATGCGGGCAGCCAGGTCGGGGTGCCAGCCGTCGACGCCGGTGTCCACGACCGCGACGCCGACGCCGGTGCCGTCCACGAGCTGTCCGCCGACGGTGACCTCGCCGTCCAACAGCTCCTGGCCGCGCGTCGCGGTGTGCGAGGAGTCGGTGAAGGTGCCGATCGGGGCGTCGTGCTCGAGCCGTGCGACGCCGGGTAGCTCCGCGAGCGCCCGCAGGTCATCCGCCGGTCCCTGTGCCAGCAGGACCGAGATCCGGTCGTAGCGGCTGACGAGCTGCACCCGCGCAGCGACCGCCTGGGCGAGCTGGTCGACGTCGGCCTGCTCGTCGAGGATCACCAGGACGGTCGCCGTCCCGGACAGGCGGGCCACCTCGTCGTCGATCGTGGCCGTCACGGTGCCGGTGATGGTGTCCACCGCGCCGCTGACGGGATCCACCGCGCCGGTCAGGGGCGCGAGCAGCCCGGCGACGCCGAGCATCGAGCCTGCGGACAGTGAGGCGAGCTTTCGGCGCACGCGGGGACTCCTCGGCTGGACGGCGCGGTTCGCGGGGTCCAACGTCGGAGGTCGGGCGGGGTGACGCGTCAGGCGGGGCCGGGGCGCCGTTGCGCGCTACCCGCATGGGTGGGGGGCGGCTGCTGCGCGCGCCGCCCCCCGGGTCCGCGACGCGAGGTCAGCGGACGAAGCGGATGGTCATCGGGTAGCGGTAGCCCTCGCCGTTGGACGCCTTCACGCAACCGATCACGGGCAGGACGAGCCAGACGAGCCCGAGGACGACCCCGAGCAGGCCGATCGGCACCAGCGCGATGCCGAGGGTGAGGAAGCCGAGCGGGATCGCGGCCACGGCCAGCACAAGGCCGTAGAGCGCGACCGACAGGTTGAAGTTGAGCGACTCCTTCCCGTGGTGGTCGACGAAGGGGTGGTCGCGGCGGATCAGCCATACCAGCAGCGGTCCGACCACGGGCAGCCCGATGAAGGCGAGGTAGCTGGCGGCGTGCGCACCGATCCCCCAGCCCCGGATGTCGCTGGGCAACCCGGACGGGTGGGGGGCCGCCGGCTGCTGCCATGCCGCTCCGCCCGGCGTGGAGGCGCCGCCGCCCGTTGTGCCGCCGTATCCCGCGCCGCCGTAGCCAGCGCCGCCGTAGCCAGCGCCGCCGCCGGAGGAGGCGCCGCCTGAGGACGGCGGCGTGTCGGATGCTCCAGCGCCCTGCCAGGAGGCGGCACCAGACGTCGCCTCTCGCGCGGACGCATCGAGGTTGCCGGGGTCGCCCGGCGCGCCGGGAGCGGCGCTGCCGCAGACGGGACAGGTCGTGGCGGTCGACTCCAGGGTCGCGCCGCAGTTGGTGCAGGTCACCGTGGGTTCCTTCGTGGATGGACCGCGCGGGTCAGCGGTCCGGCTCGGTCTCCAGCATCGCACCGCCGCGGAGCCGCGGACATCGGGGAGCACCCTTGGTCGGCCCTGACGAGGCGGGCGTGGGCTCAGGGACCCCGCGACACGCCGCTGGGGCGGCCCGTCTTGCGGACCGCCCCAGCGTGCTCCTGCCTCGACTCAGGTGCCCGAGCAGGGCGCGCTGTAGTCGTAGTCGTCCGCCGTCGGACCGGAGATCCCGGTCTCGATGGTGCGCAGGCGGAGCGGCTCGTCGTTGTCGGGCTGCGAGACGACCGCAACACGCACGGCGGTCTCGTTGGCGTCGCCACCCAGGGTGCGCTCGGGCAGGGCGCCCTCGTAGTCGACGGTCAGACCGTCGACCGCGCTGCGCAGCCCCTCACGGGTCAGGTCGCCGTTGGCGGCGGCCTGCTCGAGCAGGGACTTCAGCGGGTACGACCAGATCCACCCGAAGGTGAACCCGTCGTTGCCCGGCAGGTTGCCCTCGCCGAGGTGCTCCTGCATCGCCTGGTGCGCTTCGGAGGAACCGGTGAAGGCTTCCCACGGGCCGATGTGCGTGAACGCTGCCTCCAGGGCCGGCGCGGCCGGGGAGTCCATCAGGGCCGGGTTCCAGGTCGGCACCGAGCCGATGAAGCGGCCGGCGTAGCCGTTGGCCATGGCGCCACCGACGATCTCGGCGGTCTCGGCCGGACCGGTCGCGATCACGACCCGGTCGGCGCCGCTGCTGACGACCTGGCCGATGGCGGCGTCCTGCGAGCCGACCACGGCGTTGGGAGCGGTCTCGACGAAGCCGAGGTACTCCGCACCGGTGGCCTCGGCCCACGCCTGGACGCCGGCGGCCGAGTCGCCGCCGTAGTCACCGGGGTAGCCCACGGCGAGCACGGAACCGATCTCGCCCTCGTTCTCCGACGACCAGTCGAGCGCGATCTGCGACTCGAGGCAGTACGAGTAGCCCGAGTTGAGGATCAGGCCGTAGTCGGCGGAGTCGTGGTCCCAACCGGACCACCACGACGCCGGCACGCCGATGACGTTGTCCTCGTCCATGTCGGGCAGGATCGCCTCGGTCGGCGGGGTGCCCAGCGTCTGCGCGAGCGCCAGGATGTCCGGCTCGATCTCGCGGTACAGCTGCGACTGGGTCTGCGGGTTGTACTCGTTGTCGCGGGTGTACTCGGTGACGTTGATGTCGTAGCCCGAGATGCCGCCCTCGTTGTTGACCCGCTCCCAGAAGGCTTCCTGGCCCTCGACGATCTGCACGCCGAGCGCCGCGAACGGGCCGACGGTCAGGTCGGACAGGATGCCGAGGTAGATGCACCCGTTGTCGGGGTTGATCGCCTCGGGGCACGGATCGTCGGTGACGCCGATGTCGGTCGCGATCTCACCGCCGGTGTCCCCGCCGGTGTCGCCACCGGTGTCCTCGTCGCCGTCGGTGTCGCCGGTGTCGTCCCCCGTGTCGGTGTCGGTCTGCTCGTCACCATCGCCAGTCGGCGCGGCGGTGTCTGGCTCGTTGCCGCCGCACGCCGTCGCCACCAACGTGACCGCGCACAGCGCTGCGGCCATGCGCCGCAATCGCGTTGTCTCCCGCATCCCTTCGTCCTCTCTGTCGTCTGAAGGGTCTCCCTGCCGCCCACGCCGGATGGATGGGCGGAGTTCTCTACTACCTGCGTCGTAGGTGCATCGTAGGTCGCCTCGCTCCCCGTGACGACGGTTTGTCCCGACCTGCGCGTTCGCGTCCCCGGTTGCCCGCGGCGCGCGCATCGCGTCCTGCCTCGGGGGCACGTCAGTAGGAGAAGGGCCAGGCCTTCCAGTAGTTGCGCACCCGCAACCACAGGCCGTACATGCCGCGCGGTTCGAGGATGATGAACGCCACGATCAGCACGCCGAACAGCAGGCCCTGGACCTGGAACACGGTCAGGATCCCGCCGCCGGTCGAACCGCGGCTGACACCGGGGATGTAGGTGGCGTAGGTCTGCACCAGGCGCGGCAGCAGCACCACGAAGGCCGCGCCGGCGATCGAGCCCGAGATCGTCGCCACCCCTCCGATCAGCACCATGGCGAGGAAGTCGACCGACATCAACAGGTTGAAGGCGGCCGGCTCGATGACGCCGTAGGTGATCGCCAGCAGCCCGCCACAGATGCCGGCGTAGAACGACGACACCGTGAAGGCGAGCACCTTCGTGCGGGTCAGCGGCACGCCCATCACCTCGGCGGCGATGTCGCGGTCGCGGACGGCGGCGAAGGCACGCCCCGACTTGCTGCGCGCGAGGTTGCGGGCGGCGATCGCCATCACGACCAGCAACGCGAAGCAGAACAGGTAGAACAGGTTGGCGCCCTCGACCGTGACGCCGAGGATCTCCTGGCGTCGGCTGAGGTCGAGCCCACCGACGATGGGCGCGGCGGCGCGGCGGCCCACGCCCGGACCGCCGGTGAAGGTGCGGGCCTCCTTGAAGATGTGGTCGCCGATGAAGACCAGGCCCAGCGTGAGGATGGCGAGGTACAGGCCGCGCACGCGGGCCGCGATGGGGGCGACCAGGAACCCGATGACGGCCGGGACCAGTCCGGCGAGCGGCAGCCAAATCCACATCTCGAGCCCGAGCCCACGCAGCGAACTGGTGGCCTCGCTGCCCAGGAACGCGGCGGTGTAGGCACCCAGGCCGACGAAGAAGGCGTGCCCGAGCGACACCTGGCCGGCGTACCCGCTGACGAGGTTGAGCCCGATCGCGCCGATGGCGTAGATGAACACCGTCGTCAGCAGCGTGGTCAGGTCGCGTTCCATCAGGAACGGGGTCACGAGCAGGGCCGCCACCAGCACCAGCGTGAACGTGCGCTTCGCCGGCGTGTTGAGCAGCGCCTGGTCCGACGCGTAGTCGGTGTAGAGCTCGGGACGACCCCGCAGCGTCACCGCACGCCGGCCCGTCAGGCTGAAGGAACCGCGGTTGCCGGTCATGCCCGCTCCTCCGGGACCACGACCGGTCCCTCGAAACGCCCCATGGGCGCGATGCCGGTCCTCATACCCGCTGGACCTCCGGGGTGCCGAACAGCCCGTACGGGCGGACCATCAGCACCAGGATCATGATCACGTACGGGACGACGACGTCGACGTTGGCGCCGACGTAGCCGCTGAGCGTGGCCGAGTTGGCCCGGGTGAACGCCTCGGCGACACCGATGACCAGACCGCCGATGTAGGCGCCCTTGAGCGAGTCGAGCCCGCCGAGGATGATCACCGGGAGGGCCTTGAGCGCGATGAACGCGGTGGTGTTGTCCACGCCCATGCCGCCGCTGCCGACCATCATCCCGGCCAGGCCGGCGAGGCCTCCCGCCAACGCCCACGACAGACCGAACATGCGTCCGACGTTGACGCCCTGCGCGAGTGCCACCTCCTGGTCGAGCGAGGTGGCGCGCATCGCCAGCCCGACGCGCGAGCGGACCAGGAACAGCCCGACGCCGGCGAAGGCCACGGCGGTCAGGGCGATCCGCCAGCCGTCGGCGACGCGCATCCGGACGTTGCCGGCGAACACCGCGGTGTCCAGCGCCCACGGGTCGCCCACCGTCAGGACGTTGGAGCCGATCAGCCGGTTGGCGATGATGGTGAGCACCAGGAACAGACCGATGGTCACCATGGCCGCAGAGAAGGGCGGCTCACCCACCATCGGCCGCAGCGCGATCCGTTCGGTGACGGCCCCCACCATCGCGACGACCACGATCGCCGCGAGAACCGCCAACGGGAACGGCAGGTCGTAGGTGCGCGCGAACAGGGCCGTGAAGTAGGCGCCGAGCACCATCAGGGCCGGCTGCGCGAAGTTCACCACGTCGGTCGCGCGGTAGATCACCACGAACCCGGCCGCGAGCAGCGCGTACACGCTGCCCTGGGCGAGTCCGCGGATCAGGATGGTGAGCAGGTCGTCCACTACGCGACTCCCTCGTCCCGGCTCGGAGCCGCCGGGGTGTGCACCTCGACGAGGTCGCCGCCCGCGTACTCGGTGGTGTTGGCGTACATGTCGTCGACGAGGTGGGCGAACATCTGGTGCAGCGACGCCCGCTTGACCTTCTGGGTCGCGGTCAGTTCGCCGTCCTCGTGGTCGAGCTCCTTCGGCATCACCCGGAACTTGCGGATGTTCTCGACCCGGGCGAACTTCTCGTTGGTCTCCTTGACGATCTTCTGCAGCAGCTCGAGGACCTCGGGCTTCTCCGACAGGTCGCGGTAGGTGGTGTAGGGCAGCTTCCGGCGCTGTGCCCAGTCCCCCACGGTGTCGAGCTCGATGCCGATCAGCGCCGTCAGGTAGGGCTTGGCGTCGCCGATGACGACCGCCTCCTTGACGAACGGCGAGGTCTTGAGCGCGTTCTCGATCTCGGACGGCGAGATGTTCTTGCCGCCGGCCGTGATGATGATGTCCTTGATGCGGTCGACGATCTTGACGTGGGTGCCGTCGACCCACTCGCCGACGTCGCCGGTGTGCAGCCAGCCGTCCGCGTCGATCGCCTCGGCGGTCTTCTCCGGCAGGTTCCAGTAGCCGGCGAACACGCCCGGGTGCCGGGTGAGGATCTCCCCGGTCTCCTCGTCGATCCTGAGCTCGATGCCCGGCTGCGGCTCGCCCACGGTGCCGAGCTTGACGCGACCCGGCCGGTTCACGGTCGCGACGGCGGCGTTCTCGGTCATCCCGTAGATCTCGTAGATGATCACGCCGATGCCGTAGAAGAACTTCAGCACCTCGGGGGCGATGGGGGCCGCGCCGGAACCGGCGGAGCGCACCTTGCGCAGCCCGATCCGGTCGCGCAGGGCCCGGAAGACGAACGGGTAGCCGAGCGCGTACAGCAGTCGCGTCTTCGCCGTGTGCCGGCCGTCGTTGGCGACCAGTTCGTCGCCGATCCGGCTCGCCATGCGCATCCAGAACCCGAACACCGCCCGCTTCAGCGGCGACGCGGCGTTCATCTTGATGTGGATGCCGGCGGCGAGCTTCTCCCAGATCCGCGGCACCGCGAAGAACAGCGTCGGCTGCACCTCCTTGAGGTTGGCCTGCACCGTCTCGATCGACTCGGCGAAGTGCACGGTCACGCCGGCCTCGGCGTTGACCCACTCGGTCGCGGCCCGCTCGGCGACGTGGCACAGCGGCAGGTAGCTCAGGATGACGTCGGAGGGGCTGGCCGGCGGGTTGTAGAACCCGCCGCCCGACACCAGGGTCTGGATCGCGAACTCGATGTTCGCGACGCTGAGCATCGCGCCCTTCGGCGGCCCGGTGGTCCCGGAGGTGTAGATCAGGGTGACGATGTCGGCGTCGGTGGCCTCGTTCGCCAGGCGGTCGAGCAGGTCGGGATGCTGGTCGCGGTGTGCCCGGCCGCGCGCGATGAACTCGTCCCACGCGATCAGCTTGGGGTGGTCGTACTCGCGCACGCCGCGCGGGTCGAGATAGACGATGTGCTGAAGGTCGGGGCAGTCGGCCTCGACCTCGAGCGCCTTGTCGACCTGTTCCTGGTCCTCGGCGATCAGGACGCGGCTGCCGGAGTCGCGCAGCAGGTAGGACACCTCGGCGGCGGGGTTGGTCGGGTACAGGCCCATCGTGATGGCCCGGATGGCGACGGTGCCGACGTCGGCGTAGAGCCACTCCGGGCGGTTCTCGGAGTGGATCGCGACCCGGTCGCCGGCCCGAACGCCCAGTGCGGTCAACCCGTGGGCGACCAGCGCGGACTGCTCCCAGTAGTCGGCCCAGGTGATGTCCTGCCAGATGCCGAAACGCTTCTCGCGCATGCAGATGCGTTGCGGGTCGCGTTCGGCGTGCTCGCGGATCCGTCGCGGGATGGTGCGGGCGCCCTGCGGCCCGCTTGCCCGCGGGGTGGTCTGTTCCAGCGTCGCGCTCATCGTCCCAGCTCCTCCGCGGCGACGGCTTCCGCCTCGGCCGCGTCCTGCTCCAACGATGGGCCGGTGTCGCCCTCGCCGAGATAGGCCCGGATCACCTCGGGATCGTTCTGGACCACGTCGGGCGTGCCCAGCGCGATCGGCTTGCCGAAGTCCACCACCAGCACCCGGTCGGCGAGGTCCATGACCAGGCCCATGTCGTGCTCGACCATGATCATCGCCAGGTCGAGCTCAGCCCGGATGTCGAGGATGAAACGCGCCATGTCCTCGGTCTCCTCGACGTTCATGCCGGCGACCGGCTCGTCGAGGAGCAGCAGCTTCGGCTCCATCGCCAGCGCGCGTCCGAGCTCGACCCGCTTCTTGACGCCGTAGGGCAGCATCCCGACCGGGAACTTGCGGAACGCCTCGATTTCGAGGAAGTCGATGATGTCCTCGACGATGCGGCGGTTCTCGAGCTCGATGCGCTTGGCCTTGCCGCCGTACACCAGGCCGGAGAAGACGCCGTACGGCAGGTGCTGGTGGCGGCCGAGCATCAGGTTGTCAAGCACCGTCAGGTTGTCGAACAGCTCGATGTTCTGGAACATCCGCGCGACCCCGCGTCCGGCGACCGCGTCGGGCTTGGTGCCGAGCAGGTCCTCGCCGAGGAAGCGCACCGTGCCCTCCTGCGGGCGGTACACGCCGGAGAGGCAGTTGAAGATCGAGGTCTTGCCGGCGCCGTTGGGGCCGATGATCGCGAACAGCTCGCCGCGCTGCACCTCGAAGCTGACGCCGCCGACCGCCGTGGTGCCTCCGAACCGCATCACGAGGTCGTGCACCTCGAGGATCGGCTGACCGTCGGCGACGTCGACCGACGTGCCGGTGAGGGCTTGCGAAAGCGGGCGGATCTGAGCCACGTCGTCTCCCTAGGACAGCCAGCGCTTGCGGCGCTTGTAGTGCTTGACGTCGCGGAACGACGACCCCTCGTCACCGTGGCGGCCGAGGTAGAACTCGCGGACGTCCTCGTCCTCGCGCAACACCGCGGCCGGCTTGTCCATCACGACCTTGCCGGTCTCCATCACGTAGCCGTGCGAGGCGATCGACAGTGCCATGTTGGCGTTCTGCTCCACCAGCAGCACCGAGGTGCCCTGCTGGTTGATGTCGACGATCAGGTCGCGGATCTGCTGCACGATCAGTGGTGCGAGCCCCAGCGACGGCTCGTCGAGCAGCAGCAGCTTCGGCTCCGCCATCAGGGCGCGGCCGATGACCAGCATCTGCTGCTCGCCGCCCGAGAGGTAGCCGGCCATCTGCTTGCGACGCTCCGCCAGCCGCGGGAACAGCGTGAACACCCGGTCGAGGCTGGCGTTGATCGAGCCGCGGTCGGCGGTGTGCCCACCGATGCGCAGGTTCTCCTCGACGGTGAACTCGGCGAAGGCGCGCCGGCCCTCCATGACCTGGCCGATGCCGGTCGCCACCGTTGCGGGCGCGTCGAGGCGGTGGATGGGCGTGCCGTTGAAGGTGATCAGGCCCTTGGTGATCTCACCGCGGTGGACGTCGAGCAGGCCGGTGATGGCGCGCAGCACCGTGGTCTTGCCCGCGCCGTTGGCACCGAGCAGCGCGACGATCGATCCCTCGGGGACCTGCAGGCTGACGCCCTTGAGCACGAGGATGACGTCCTCGTAGACGACCTCGAGGTTCTCCAATGTCAGCACGCGCGCTCCCAAGCTCCCGCCACACCCGACGCCGCCATGCGGGTCCCCGACCGCACCCTCGCCCTGCGTACGGGGCGAGAACGCCGTTCGTGGTTCCCACGAATTCTCCCGGTGCGGATTGGTACCGTCCAGTCGGACGGGTGTCAACGGCGCGGGACCCAATTGCGGCTGCCGCGCTGGACGCGCCAACGACGGACCTCGTAGGATCACCGACCGGTGGCCGAACGTCCCTGTGTATTCCACGAGGGATCCTCACCTGAGGCGGGCGTATGACCAAGCCGTCGGAAGAGTTGCTGCCGCTGGATCTGCGTCAGCCGCTGCCGCGTGCCGACGCGGCCCCGCAGGTCCCCGACGGTTGGGAGCCGATGGCCCGGCTCGCCGCCGACGTCCTGGCGCGGCTCGGTCCGCTCGTCGACCGGATCACCGACTGCATCCTCGAGGAGATCCCGACCTACCGCAGCGGGTTGGTGCCGCGCCGTGACCTGCACGGCTCCGTGCTCCGCAACATCGAGGCGACCCTCGGCGGGCTCGCCGAGCACCGTCCGCCGCGCCCCGACGAACTGGCCGTCCGCAGCGAACTGGGGACCCGCCGCGCCCTGCAGGGCATGCCGGTCGATGCGCTGATCCAGGCCTACCACGTGGGCTACCGCGAGCTGTGGCTCGCCCTGGTCGACGCCGTGCCCGCCGACCAGCCCGGAACCGCTACGCAGCTGCTGACGACGGCGACGCTGGTGTGGCAGTGGGTCCACGAGGTCACCGACGCCCTGGCCGACGCGCACGCCTCCACGGTGCGCTCGATCGAGGCCCGGGCGGTCGGCGCCCGCCAGCGGTTCGTCGAACTGCTCGTCGGCGGCGACCTCGACGGTGAGGAGGTGCCCCGACTGGCCGGCTCGCTCGGGTTCGATCCGGCCGGCACCTTCGTCGTGAGCGTGCTTCGCGTCGGCGGCGACGACCTCGACGCGGTCGAACTCCAGCACGCCGTCGACGGGCTGCCCGGCCGGCACGCGGTCGTGGCGCGCGGTGCCCAGCTGGTGTGCGTCTCGCAGGGCAGCGACCCCTCCGGCGTGCGCGCCGCCGTCCGCGGGATCTTCCCCGGCGCCGCGCTGGCGCTCGGCTCGCCACGCGCCGGGTTGCGCGGCGCCCGCGCCTCGCTGACCGACGCCGAACTCACGCTCACGGTCACCGAGGACGGGACCACCTCGACGTTCGAGGACGCCTGGCTGTGGGCGACCCTGACCGGTGCGGCCGAGCGGCTGGACCCGCTGCTGACCGACGGGGTCGACGCCGCCGCCCGCCACCCCCACCTCGCCGAGGCCGTCCGCGCCTTCGCCGACGCCGGATTCAGCGTGAGCCAAGCCGGGCGCGAGCTGTCGCTGCACGCCAACACCGTCGCCTACCGCCTCGACCGCTGGGCCGAGCTCACCGGCTGGGACCCCCGCACCTTCGCCGGCCTGTCCCGCTCCCTCGCCGCCCTCCGCCTCGGCCGCCCCTGACCCGCCAGCCCCCGCCGCCACGTTCGTGCCGGGACACGAAGGGTGGCCAGAGACCCGGCCGGCCCGAACCCGCCTCACCTCCACTTTCGTGCCCGGAAGCGAAAGATGGCCGCCGCCGGCCGGCCCGCGCCTGCCTCGCCGTCCACTTTCGTGCCGGGAAGCGAAAGGTGGCTGCCGCCGGCCGGCCGCGACACACCTCGCTCCCCACTTTCGTGGCGGGACACGAAAGGTGGCTGCCGCCGGCGGGCCCGCGCCTGGCTCGCCGTCCACATTCGTGCCCGGAAGCGAAAGGTGGCTGCCGCCGGCCGGCCCTTGCGCATCTGCGATGAGGGGCGTTGTCCACAGCTGCGTCGAGATTCGGGCGGCGCTGGCGAGTGCGCGGGTCGAGACTCCGCCGCATGTTGCCCGAACCCGCACTGCAACTCGCCGAGAACCAACTCGGCGTGATCGCTCGGTACCAGCTGTTGCAGCACATGGACCGCCACCGGGCGCAGCACCTGTGCCGTTGCGGCTACCTCCATCCGATCCAGCGCGGCGTGTACCGCGTCCGGGGTGGCGCGGCGTTGCCGGACCAGGCGCCGATCGCCGCCGCGCTCCGGGCGCGCAACGGCCAGGTCACCGGCCCGTTCGTCCTCAGCCGCCTGCGCGTGGACGGCTTCGAGCCGGATGCGCCGTTCGAGGTGTTAAAGCGACCTGCGCGGAGACTCCGCCACGTCGACTTCGCCTGGCGTGGGAGCGCGGACTACGACCGCCCAGGCAGCCATCTGGGCGACGTACGGCTCGCGAGCCCCGTCGACGCCCTGGTCGACAGCGGCAGACACCGGGAGCTGCTCGGCGACCGGAAACTCCGCCTCGCCTACGACCAGCTGCGGTGGCGCAAGCTCATCAACGCCGACCGGTTCGCCGACCACCTCGACGCCCTTCCGGCCGACGACCCCGGCGTGGTGGGGCTGCAGCAGGCGCTGGGGTTGGCCGACCTGCGCTCCGAGGCGGAGGGTGAACGCCGCATGGGCGAGATCATGCAGGCGTTCCGCCCCGCTCCCGAGGCCCAGGTGTGGGTCCTGGCGGGCCGGCGGGTCGACTGGTACTTCCGCGACCTGAAACTGGCCCTGGAGTACCACGGCAGTGTCGACCACGGCTGGCGCGACCGGCAGCGCGCGGACGCGCAGCGCGAGGGCGAGCTCGCCGGGGCGGGGATACGCGTCGAGGCGTTCACCTACGCGGATCTCACGCCGGTCGACGACCTGCTGGCCCGCCTCGCCGGCCTCCTCACCCTCCGGGCTCGCGAACTCGGCACGACGGCCCCGGTGTACATGGCCTCCTGAGCCCACGTTCGGCTCCCGGCACGAACGTTGCACCGGCCGCACCCGCGCCGACGACCGGGCGGTCCACTTTCGGCGCCCGGCACGAAAGTTGCACCGGCCGGCACCCGCACCGACGGCCTGGCGGTCCACGTTCGGCGCCCGGCACGAAAGTTGCACCGGCCGGCACCCGCACCGACGGCCTGCCGGTCCACTTTCGGCTCCCGGCACGAAAGTTGCACCGGCCGGCACCCGCACCGACGGCCTGCCGGTCGACTTCCGGCTCCCGGCACGAACGTTGCACCGGCCGGTAGCCGCGCCGACGACCGCACGGGGATCGGCGGGCGATGGAGGTGGGCGGCGGGCGGTACGGTCGCGCGCTGCTCCAGTCGTTCACAACCGGGAGTCAGTGCATGACGGCGACCGCCGTCGCGGTCCACCCCGAGCGGCCCGGACACCGTCCCGACATCGAGGGACTCCGTGCCGTCGCGGTGCTGTTGGTACTGCTCTTCCACGCCGACGTTCCCGGCTTCGCCGGTGGCTACGTCGGCGTCGACGTCTTCTTCGTGCTGTCGGGCTTCCTGATCACCCGACTGCTGCTGGACGAACGCTCGCGGACCGGCACGATCCATCTGCGCGAGTTCTACGCCCGGCGGCTGCGGCGGCTGCTGCCCGCCTCCTCGCTGGTCATCGTGACGACCGTGGTCGCCGCCTGGTTCGTCGCCCCGCCGCTGCTGTTCGGACCGATCGCCACGGACGGGTTGTGGGCAGCGGGCTGGCTCGCGAACTACCGCTTCATCGGTCAGGGCCTGGACTACCTCGCGTCCGCCGGCGCGGAGTCGCCGCTGCTGCACTTCTGGTCGCTCGCGGTCGAGGAGCAGTTCTATCTGCTGTGGCCCGCGCTCATCCTGGTCGCGCTGCTCGGTCCGAACTCGCGTCTGCGCCTGCGCATCGCGGTGTTGCTGAGTGTCGTCGTCGCGGCGTCGTTGACCGCCTCGATCGTGCAGACGGCTTCCGACCCGGTCATCGCCTACTACGCGCTGCACACCCGTGCGTGGGAGCTCGCGCTGGGCGGCCTGTTGGCGATCGCCGGCCCGTTGACCGCTCGGGTGCATCCGCGCGTCGGCGTGGCCCTGGGTTGGCTCGGGCTGGTGACGCTCGTGGCCACCAGCGTCACCTACACGACGGCGACGCCGTTCCCCGGGTGGACCGCGCTCGCGCCGGTGCTGGCCACCTGTGCACTGCTCGTCGGCGGGCAGGTGGCCGACCGCCGCGGCGTCGGGCACCTGCTGCACCTCGACCCCATGCAGCGCCTGGGCCGGTGGTCGTACTCGTTGTACCTGTGGCACTGGCCGATCCTGGTCCTCGCCGAGCACGCCTCCCCCGGCGTGCTGACCGTCTGGCACAAGGTCGGCCTGCTGGGTGTGACCGTGGCGGTGTCGGCGCTGACGTACCGGCTCGTCGAGGACCCGATCCGCCGGTCGAAGTGGCTGTCGGCACGCCCCGCCCGGAGCATCGGTGGGGGCCTCGGTCTGGCGGCGACGGTGGTCGTCGCCATGGTCGCGGTTCCGCTCGTCGCCCCCGGCCTCGGAGGCTCGGGCGGTTCGATCGAGGCCGGTGACGTCGCCGACCCGGACCGCCTCGACGCCGTCCTGGCCGCCTCGGTGGGCGCCGCACTGCTGCCCGCGTCGCTGAACCCGCCGCTGGAGCAGGCACGGGAGGTGCAGCCAGCGGTCTACGGCGACGACTGCTTCCTCGGCTTCGACGACGAGCGCACCCCCGACGCGTGCGCCTACGGGCCGGACGACGACCAACCCCTGCGCTCCGTGGTCCTCTTCGGCGACTCGCACGCCGCCCACTGGTTTCCGCCGCTGCACGAGCTGACGGTCGGGCGCGGCTGGGGCCTCGTCCCGCTGGTCAAGGCGAGCTGCCCGTCGATGGACGTCCCCGTCTTCCGCAACGGCTCCCGCTACGACGCGTGCGACGCGTGGCGCGAGAACAGCGTGCAACGCATCGAGGAACTGGCGCCCGACCTGATCGTGCTGGCCAACGCGCGCGCCTATGACGCGGTCGACGACGACGGCAACGAACTCGACGGCGGACGCGAGCCGTTCCAGGGCGCGGGCCTGGCGCGGATGATCCAGCGGCTCCAGGCGCTGCTGCCGGAGACCGACATCGCGGTGATCGGCACGACCCCGCACCCGCCCTCAGACACGCCGGTGTGCCTCTCCGAACGACTCGAGGACATCGCGTCGTGCGCCGGCCAGCGGGACCAGATGCTGGCCGTCGACCTGCTCGCGACCCAGCAACAGGTCGCGGAGTCGGCGGGCGCCATCTTCGTCGACCCCTCGGCCTGGATGTGTCACAACGGCACCTGTCCGGTCGTGATCGCCGACTTCTTGGTCTACAACGACGGCAGCCACCTCGCGCCGCCGTTCACGTTGTGGCTGCGGCCGCTGCTCGAAGACGCGCTGTTGCGCGAGTCGGCGCTGCCCGCCCCGTGAACCTCCGGACGTGGCCGATGCCGGTCCTGCTTCGTTGCTGGTGTTGACTACGGCATCGTGCCGCTCGTCGTAGCGGCACGATCCGTGCCCCGGCCGCGGGCACGGGCCGCCGCTCACGCCCCTGCGCCAGCCTGCCGCCGGCGCCTGCTCACGCCTGGAGACGACCATCCCGTTCCGCATGCGCCCCCGACGAAAGCGACTGCGCCGCGGCGTGGAGTTGCTGGGCGTGGTCGGGCTGCTGGCGGTCCTGGCGGTCCCGCTCGCCGGGGACCGTTGGCCCGAGCAGCAGGCTGCCGAGGCGGTCGAGGGGTCGTCCACCACCGGACCCGAACAGGCCGAGGACACGGACGGCGATGACGCCACCAGCCACGATGCGGCCGACGAGGACGCCACCGGCGACGATGCGGCCGGCCGAGACGGGACCGGCGACGATGCAGCCGGCGGAGACGGGACCGACGACGGCACGCCTTCGGACCTGCCGGCCGGCGGAGACGGGACCGACGACGACACGCCTTCGGACCTGCCGGCCTTCGCGATCCCGCCCGAACGTGTGCCGCCCGCGACCGCGCAGCCGCCCGCCGAGCCGACCGCGGCAGAGGTCATGGGCCTCGCCGACGTCCTCGCGGAGTCGGTCGCGGCCACCACGCTGCCGGCGGCGATCGACCCGCCGCCTGCGACGGCCGGCGACGCGCTGTCCCAGGTCTACACCGACGACTGTTTCACCGGCTTCCACGTCGCGAAGCCGGCCGATTGCGTCTACGGCGCCGTCGACGCCCCCGAACGCACGGTGGTGCTGTTCGGCGATTCGCACGCGGCCCACTGGTTCCCGCCGCTGCACGACCTCGCCGTCGACCGCGACTGGCGGCTGGTCCCGTACGTGAAGGCGAGCTGCCCGTCGCTGCACATGCCCGTGGTCCGCGACGGTGACTTCTACCCGTCGTGCACGGCCTGGCGGGGGTACGCGCTCGATCGCATCGCCCAGCTGCAGCCGGACCTGGTCGTGCTCTCCAGCGTCCGCGACTACGAGCCGGTCGACCGCGACGGCCAGGCGATCGACGTCCCGCGCGCCGACTTCCATGCCCGGGGCCTCGCCCGCATGATCGAGCGCCTGCGCGAGGTGGCGCCGGAGGTCGAGGTCGCCGTCATCGGCACCACACCGCACGCCGTGGCGGGCGGCGCGACCTGCCTGGCGAAAGCTCCCGAGAGCATCGCCACCTGTGCCAGCTCACGCGACGACGCGCTCGCCGTCGACCTGCACGACGCCCAGCGCGAGGTCGCCGCACGCAGCGGCGCCGTCTTCATCGACGCGTCCACTTGGATGTGCCACGAGGGCACGTGCCCGGCCGTGATCGGTGACAAGCTCGTGCACAACGTGGGCAGCCACCTCGCCCCCTCCTTCACGCGCTGGCTACGCCCCGTGTTCGAGGAGGCACTGCTCCGCGACCTGTGGGTGCCGCCGACGCTGCCCGTGGTGCCCGCGCGGTAGTCCGCTGGCCCCGACTCGCTGGCCCGACTCGCTGGCCCGACCCGCTGGCCCGACCGACTGGTCCCGCCCTGACGAACGATGCTCAGGCCGGCGGCCGCGGGGGTGGCGGCGGGGGCGGTGGCGACGAGCCGGGGAACCCACCGATCTCGGGCATCCCGGGCAGGTGCAGCGGGCCGAACGCGCCGCCACGCCCGCCGGACGCCTCGGGCGACGGCGGTTCGGGACGCTGCGCGCCCGGCGGCGGTGGCAGCGGCGCGTCGAGCCGAACCGTGCCGGCGTTCAGCCGGGCGAGCCGCTCGATGCGTTCGGTGATCGAGGGGTGGGTGGCGAAGCGGCGCGCCATCTTCGCGCCTCGGTCGCGGCCCTTGGTCTCGTTCGGTTCCTCGAACCACAGGTGCGCGGTCGCCACCTCGAACCGCTTGATCTCGGTGCGGTCGGCCTCGAGGCGTCGCAGCGCGTTGACCATCGACTGGGGGTCGCGCAACAGGTCCGCAGCCGTGGCGTCGGCGAGGTACTCGCGCTGACGGGACACCGCGAACCGGATCAGCTGGGCCGCCAGCGGCGCGAGCACGACCGCGAGCAACCCGAGCACCAGGAAGATGACCTGTGCGCCACCACCGCCGCTGTTGTTGCCGCCACGGCCGCCGCCCCGTGCGCGTCCGCCGCCGAGCCACATCGAGCGCACCAGCACGTCGGCGAGCAGCGCGACCAGCCCGGCGGTCGCCACGGCCACCGTGACCGCCCTGATGTCGTCGTTGAGGATGTGGGCCACCTCGTGGGCCAGGACGGCACGCAGCTCGTAGCGGGGCAACTGCTCGATCAGGCCGGTGGTGACCGCGACGTGGCTGTCCTCGAGCTTCAACCCGGTCGCGAACGCGTTCGGCGCCGGATCGTCGACCACGTACAACTTCGGCTTGGTCCCCGCGATGCCGGCGGAGACACACACCTCGTCGAAGACGTTGAACAGCTGGGGATGCGCTTCGCGGACCGCCGGGCGCGCCTTCGCGGCCCGCAGTGCCAGCGACGGCCCGCTGCGGTAGGCGAGGTAGGTGCCGCCGAGCCCGACCACGGTGCCCAGGCCGGTGACCGGGAGCGCGACCATGGGGTCGAAGGCGAGGTCGCGCAGGAACCAGCCCGCGATGATCCACACCATGACGGCGGCGAGGAAGACGCTGCCGCCGAGCAGCACGCGCGTCGCACGGCGGTTGGCGCGCTGCAGCTCGTCGTAGACCGCCGGTTCGGGCGTACGGCTCACGCTTACTCGAACGAGACGTCAGGTACCGCGCGGACCTCGACGGTCTCGACCTCGAAGTACTCGCGGTCCTCGAAGTCGAACGCACCGGCGATGACCGAGGTCGGGAACACCTGCCGGGTCTCGTCGTAGGCGCGGACCGAGGCGTTGTAGTGCCCACGGCTGCCGGCGACGAGGTTCTCCGTGTGGGCGAGCTCCTCCTGCAGCTGACGGAAGTTCGCGTCGGCGCGCAGCTGCGGGTAGTTCTCGCTGATGGCGAGCAGGCGGCCCAGCGCCTGGGTGAGCTGGTTCTCCGCCTCGGCCAACTCGCCGGGCTGGGACACCTGCAACGCGCGCGCACGGGCGTTGGTGACGTCCTCGAAGGTCTGGCGCTCGTGGGCGGCGTAGCCCTTGACCGTCTCGACCAGGTTCGGGATCAGGTCGTGCCGGCGCTGCAGCTGGGTGTCGATCTGTGCCCAGGCCTCGTCGACGCGCACGCGTGCGCGGACCAGCTTGTTGTACATCCCGATCACGATGACGGCGAGCACGACCACCACGGCCAGGACGATCAACCACTCCATCGCGATGCCCCTCGCTGGGTCAGCAGAAGAAAAGTTCCCCTGTTTGCGCGTCGCGGCGCTGCGCGCACGCGATGTGAACGTAGCGCAGGAGCGGCCGACCATCCTGGAGTCGGCGCCCCGATCCGCGCCGGCGACAGACGTCCGCACCCCGGTTCCCTGCGCATCTTCCGCGCCTCTCCCGCCGGCTGCGTGTGGCCGTCCTGTGCTCAAAGACCCCGAGTGTCAGGTACCACGTGACGTTCGCCACGCCGCCACACCTCAGCCTGCCCGATTCGACCTCTTCGCCGGTTTCCTTCGGTCGCCTCGGCGCCCGTGCACCCCGTGGCGTCCGGGCCGCGCTGCTGGCGGCGCTGCTCGCGTTCACGGCCGTGGCCGCCAACGTCGCCGCGCCGGCGGCGGCCGAGGCGTCGACGCAGACCCCGGTCATGCAGGCCGAGAAGGTCAGCGCCGCCGGGATCGCGGCCTGGTTCCGCGCCAGTCAGCCCAGCGGCTACCGCGCCACCGTCTCCCCCGAGACCCTGGCGCAGTACTTCATCGAGGAGGGTCGCGCCGAGGGCGTGGCCGGCGACCTCGCCTTCGCACAGTCGATCCTGGAGACGGGCTGGTTCCGCTGGCCGTCGCACGGCCAGGTCCACGCGACCTACAACAACTTCTCCGGCATCGGCGCCTGTGACGGCGGCACCTGCACCGTGGCACAGTTCCGCAGCGCCCGCATCGGGGTCCGCGCCCAGATCCAGCACCTGCGGGCCTACGCCGACCCCAACGTGACGGTCGCGCGCCTGGCCCACCCGCTGGAGAGCCCGCGCTTCCACCTCGTGACCCCGAAGGGCAAGGCGCGCCTGTGGGAGCAGATGGGTGGCGGCAACTGGGCGACCGACCCGCAATACGCGAGCAAGATCCTCAGCATCTACGGCTCCATGCTCGCGCACGCCGAGCGCAACGACGGGCTCGCCCGGTCGGTCACCCTCGCGCCGGCCCAGCGGTTCGCCGACGTGTGGGCCGGTCACTCGCACCGCGCGGGCATCGAAGGGCTGGCCGATCTCGGCGTCGTCAAGGGCTGCAGCGCCACCCGCTACTGCCCGGAGACCGCCGTCACCCGCGCGCAGCTGGCCACGATCCTGGCCAAGGCGCTCGACCTGCCCGCCGGCACCCATCCGTTCACCGACGCAGGCCCGACGCACAGCGCCAACATCGGCGCGTTGTACGCCGCCGGCATCACCGACGGTTGCGGCCGCCGCAGCTTCTGCCCGGACCAGCCGGTCTCGCGGGCCCAGCTCGCCGCCATGCTGCAGCGCGCCCTCGAGCTCCCCGAGAGCGCGCCGGGGTTCAGCGACGTCCAGCACAACCGTCACCGTCTCGCCATCGGCGCGGTGAGCCGGGCCGGCATCACCACCGGCTACGAGGACAACACCTTCCGTCCCGACCAGGCCGTCAACCGCGGCCAGGTCGCGACCTTCGTCACCCGCGCCCTCGACTGATCTCGGAGAGGTCCGTGCCACGTCGTCGCCCCGCCCGCTCCCGCGGCGTCCTCGGACTCGTCGCCGCCCTGGTCGGACTGTCCGTCGGCCCGTCCGGTGCGTTCGCCGAGACACCGAACGACGCCACCACGCCCACGCTGGAGTCGATGCAGCTGGCGTCGGCGACGACGCTGCACCCGCTCCAACGGCTCGAGGTCGCCTACCGGGCCAGCGATGTCGGGAGCGGCGTCCGGAGCGCGGCGTTCGTGTTCACCTCCGAACTCGGTCACGAGACGGCGGCCGTCGCGAGCGGTACGGCCGCCGCGACCGGGCCGGCGCGGGTGCAACTCCTGCCAGGCCAGCCCGGCGGCACCTACCGGCTCACGACGGTCAGCCTGACGGACGCGGCCGGGAACACCGTCGTCTACGAACGCGACGGCCGTGCCTGGTCGACGCCCTCCGGCGCCGTCGGACCGACGCGGCACACCCTGCGGTTCGCGGACCTCGACGTCACGTACGTCAACCCCGGCAGCGACACGACCGCTCCCGAGCTGCAGGCGCTCACGCGCACCACGCCCGAGCGGGTGCGTCCGGGAGATCCGCTCAGCGTGTCGTACACCGCGATCGACACCCAGACCGGCGTCAACGGGGTCGTCGTCCTGTACGAGAACGCCGTCGGTCGCGCCCACCACCTCGACGTCTCGGGCCCGGCCGCGGCGCACGGACCCGTCCGCGGTGTCGTCGGCGCGGACTGGGCAGACGGCGCCTACCGGCTCGTCCAGGTCACCGTCCACGACGGACACAACCTCGCCGTCTACCTCCGGGACGGCCGGATACAGCGCAGCCCGACCGGTCTCGCCGGCCCCACCACCCATGCGCTGCGGTTCGCCGACGCGGACTTCACCGTGGACAACCCGAGCGCCGACACGACCGCGCCCGACCTCACCCTCCTGCGCCTGTCCAACGGCACCGAGCGGCACCGCGGCGAGAGCCTGTGGTTCCAGGTGCGGGTCGCCGACGGGGGCAGCGGCGTCGCCCTCCTCGAGCTGACCTATGCCGACCCGCTCGGAAACGGTCGCGTCGTGCGGACGCAGAATCAGCGGGACTTCACCGCGGGGAGCCTGCACCATCCGATCCCGCAGAGTTGGCCCCACGGCTCCTACCGGCTCGAGAACGTCCGGGTCGTGGACGCCGCAGGCAACGGCGTGCACCTGCTCCGCGACGGCGGGACCCTGCTGACCCCCGCCGGCATCACCGGTCCGGCCCGCCACTCGTTGCGCCTGGCCGACCTCGACTTCCGGCTCGTGCCCCTTCCGGGGACCGAGCCGTCGCCCAGCCCGACCGCGCCGACCGCGCCGGGCGCGACGACCGGGCTGCGGGACGTCACCGGCAGCCACGCGGCATCGATCACCGCCGTCGTGCAGGCCGGGATCGCGTCGGGCTACCCGGACGGCACCTTCCGTCCCGGCGACACGGTCACGCGCGCCCAACTCGCGACCTTCCTGGCACGGGCACTGAACCTGTCGCCGGTCGCGGATCACGGCTTCACCGATGTCGGTGGTTCCCACGCCGGCAACATCGGCGCTGTCGCCCGAGCCGGCATCACCACCGGCTACCCCGACCGCACCTTCCGCCCCGACGACACCGTCACCCGGGCCCAAATGGCCAGCTTCCTCGCCCGCGCACTCGAGCTGCGGCCGGTGACCGACCACGGCTTCACCGACGTCGCCGGTGCACACGCCGGCAACATCGGCGCCGTCGCCCGAGCCGGCATCACCACCGGCTACCCCGACCGCACCTTCCGCCCCGACGACACCGTCACCCGGGCCCAGATGGCCAGCTTCCTCGCCCGCGCGCTCGACCTGCCGAGGTAACTCGTAGCGCTCGACGTGAGCTGGTCGTGCCGATGCTGGGTCGCACCGCCGAGGACCGGACACGTCCACGGGCCTCAACCGCAGGGCCCTCGCCCGGGCCGGCCGCGTCAGCCGTTGCCGTTCTGGACGCGTAGGGCCAGCGGGATCACGTACCACAGCAGGGCGATGACGCCCGCGAGCCCGCCGGCGACGCCCGCCGCGATCAGGCTGCCCTCGAAGATGAACCGCATGACGGTGTAGATCGCGAGCACCATGGCGGTCGCCAGCAGCAACATGCCGACCACCATGAGCCGGATGGCCGTGTGGAGCCGTTCCCGTCGCCGGCGCCGCTCGCCGATGCGGTGGTAGGAGGCAGGGGCGAGGAACAGCGCCGCGGCCAGGCCGGTCAGCAGGAGCACGACCGCGTACAGGTCGCGGCCGAGCTCGTCGAGGTCGCCGAAGCGCTGGCTGAACGGCGCCACGAGCAGGAACGCGAACAGCACCTGCACGCCCGGCAGGATCGTGCGCAGCTCCTCGAGGAGTTCGCGGTAGCGCTCGCGTTCCTCGTCGCCGCCGTCGGCCTGGCCGCTGTCGGCGGGCTCGCCCTGGTGCCGGTCGGCCAGGCCGCTGTCGTCGTGCAGGGTGTCGGTCATGCCGCGAACGATACGGGCGGCACCTCCGCGACCATTACTCCCATTCGATGGTGCCCGGCGGCTTCGAGGTGACGTCGAGGACGACGCGGTTGACCTCGCGGACCTCGTTGGTGATCCGCGTGGAGATGCGGGCGAGCACGTCGTCGGGGACGCGGGCCCAGTCCGCGGTCATGGCGTCCTCGCTGGCGACCGGACGCAGCACGACCGGGTGGCCGTAGGTGCGTCCATCGCCCTGGACGCCGACCGAGTTGACGTCGGCGAGCAGCACGACGGGGCACTGCCAGATGTCGCGGTCGAGGCCGGCTGCGGTCAGCTCCTGGCGGGCGATCGCGTCGGCGTGGCGCAGCAGTTCCAGGCGGTCGCGGGTGACCTCGCCGACGATGCGGATCGCCAGGCCGGGCCCGGGGAAGGGCTGGCGCCACACGATCGACTCGGGCAGACCGAGCTGCCGGCCGACGCGACGGACCTCGTCCTTGAACAGGGTCCGCAGCGGCTCGACGAGGTCGAACTGCAGGTCGTCCGGCAGGCCGCCGACGTTGTGGTGGCTCTTGATGTTGGCCGCCCCGGCGCCGCCACCGGACTCGACGACGTCGGGATACAGGGTGCCCTGGACCAGGAACCGGACCTCCTCGCCGTGGGCGCCGGCGTCGGCGACGACCTCACGGGCGGCCTGTTCGAACACCCGGATGAACTCGCGTCCGATCGTCTTGCGCTTCTCCTCGGGGTCGCGCACGCCGGCGAGGGCGTCGAGGAAGCGGTCGGCCACCTCGACGACCTTCAGCGACACGCCGGTGGCGGCGACGAAGTCACGTTCGACCTGTTCGGCCTCGCCCTTGCGCAGCAGCCCGTGGTCCACGAAGACGCACGTCAGCTGGTCGCCGACGGCTTTCTGCACCAGGGCAGCGGCGACCGCGGAGTCGACCCCGCCCGACAGGCCGCACACGACCCGGGCGTCGCCGACCTGGGTCCGGATGCGTTCGACCTGTTCGTCGATGACGTTGCCCATGGTCCAGGTCGGCTGGATGCCGGCGACCTCGTAGAGGAAGTGCTCGAGGACGGCCTGGCCGTGCTCGGAGTGCAGGACCTCGGGATGGAACTGGACCCCGGCGAGGCGGCGGGTCGTGTCCTCGAACGCGGCCACGGGCGTGTCGGGCGTACGGGCGACGACGTCGAAGCCGGGGGGCGCGTCGGTGACCGCGTCACCGTGGGACATCCACACCGACTGCTGCTGCGGCAGGCCGTGGAACAGCGTCGAGTCGGGCGCGACGACCTGCAACGGGGTGCCGCCGAACTCGGCCTGACCGGTCTGCTCGACCCGGCCGCCGAGCACCGAGGCCATGGCCTGGAAGCCGTAGCAGATGCCGAAGGCGGGGACGCCCGCTTCGAACAGGCTCGGATCGACGGCGGGGGCGTTCTCGGCGTAGACCGAGGACGGTCCGCCGGAGAGGATGATGGCGGCCGGTTCGCGGGCGAGGATCTCCGCGACCGGCATGGTGTGCGGTACCAACTCGGAGTACACCCGCGCCTCACGGACCCGGCGGGCGATCAGTTGCGCGTACTGGGCCCCGAAGTCGACGACGACGACGGTGGCACGATCCGGGCTGCTCACGGGGCGTTCTCCTGGGTCGGCGCGAGGCTATCCCGACGCCGGGCGTCCTCCGGTCCCCGGTGCCGGACCGCCGCCGGTCTCCGGTGCCCGACCTCCCCCGGTCCCGGGTGCCGGACCGCCTGCGGTCCCCGACGCCTGCCCGGCCCTTGCCCGCGACGTGCCGGGGACGACGGCGAGGCCGACCAGCGCGGCCAGGAGCACCTCGTGCCCGAGCCGCCCGGCCAGGATCTCGAGCTGCGCGTGGGCGACGAGCCCCAGCCCACCGAGCAGCACCAGGTCGCGGCGCGGTGATCGCGGCAGCCGCGCCGCGCGCACGGCCAGCGTCACGACGACGACGAGCACGGCGAGCAGCAGGGGCACGCCGCCCTCGGCGAACGCGTTCGCGAACGCCTGGTGGGCGTGGTCGTTGGGCTGCGGCAGGTCCTGCGCGACGGACGCGAAGCCGCCCAGCCCGACGCCCGTGAGCGGTCGGTCCGCACCCGCCCCGACGCCTCGGACCGCGAGGTCGATCCGTCCCAGCACGGACGCCCCCAACGGGCCCGCCCCTGCCTGCGTGGCCGGACCCGGCGCCGCCGTTCCGGGCGGAACCGAGGTGTCCAGACCCACCATCGCTGCCGTCAGCCCGAGCACGACCACGCCGAACGCCGCCGTCAGCACGACGGCCACCCGCACGCGTGATGCGAGCACGAAGGCGGCAACGACGACGATTGCCAGCACCGCCGCGACACCGCGCGACAACGTCGCCACGAGGCCCAGCGCCACCACCCCGCCCGCCCACGCCCACCGCGGCCGAGATGCGGCCAGCACCGCCGTCGCCACCAGCGGTGGCAGCAGGAGACCGGCCGCCGTGTTGTGGTCGCCGAGCGGGCTCGTGATCCGCCCCTTGAGGCGGTAGAAGCCGAACTCCGCCCCGACGGCCTGCGGCAGCGACACGGCGAAGCGGACGAGCAGCCACGTCGCGAGCAGGCTGCCGAAGACGGCGAGTCCGACCAACCAGACATCGAGGTCGTGCCGCCAACGCGGGGCGTCGCGGCCGGCCCGGACGACGAGGAGCACCCCGAGCGCGGCCGCGTAGGGCACGGTCCCCGCCACGATCGTGGTCGGCGTCACCCCGAAGCCGCCGCGACCCAACGCGGCGGCCAGCGCCTGGCCGACACCGAGGACGACCGCCGCGGCGAAGGCCACGACCGCCGGGTCACGCCACGGCGGCGTCTCGGCCGCGTCACGCCACGACGGCGTACCGACAGGGTCGCGCCACGACGGGGTACCGGCCGGGTCGCGCCACGGCGGGGTGCCGGCGGCGCGGCGGGACACGAGGCTCAGTGCCGTCCGGCGCGGACGGTGAGCTCGGCGTCCTTGAGCCGGGCCAGCGACTGGTACCCGGTCACGCCCATGGCGCGGCGCAGGCCACCGACGAGGTTCACGGTCCCGTCGGCGCGGTGTGCCGGCCCCTCGAGGACGACCTGCATGGGGCCGACGGGCTCGACCCGGGCGTAGTGGCTGCGCGGCAGGGTGTTGTGGGCGGCCGCCAGGCCCCAGTAGGCCCCGCGGCCTGGCGCCTCGTCGGCGGCCGCGAGCGCACGGCCCAGCATGACCGCGTCCGCGCCGCACGCGATGGCCTTGGCGAGGTCACCGCCGGTGCGGATGCCACCGGCCGCGATGACGTGGACGTAGCGGCCCGATTCCTCGAGGTAGCGGGCCCGGGCGGCGGCGACCTCGGCGATCGCGGTCGCCAGCGGCACGTGCACGCCGAGGGCGTCGTAGGTGGTGGAGACCGACGAACCGGTGCCGACCAGCACACCGACCGCGCCGGTGCGCATCAGGTGCAACGCGGACTTCGCCGACGCCACCCCGCCGGCGACGACCGGGATGTCGTAGCGGGCGGTGAAGGACTTGAGGTCCAGCGGGTCACTGCCCGGCAGCCCGACGTGCTGGGCCGTCACGGTCACGCCGTTGACCAGCAGCAGGTCCAGCCCGGCCTCGAGGGCGGCGTGGTGGTAGCGCTCGACCTTCTGGGGCGTGAGGCTGCCGGCGGCGAGGTGGCCGCCCGCCTTCAGTTCCTCGATCCGGCGGCCGATCAGCTCCTCGCGCACCGGCTCGTGGTAGAGCTGCTGCAGGCGCACGGTCGCCTCGGAGCCCGGCTGCAGGCCCGCGATCTCGGCCAGGACCTCCTCGGGCTCCTCGTAGCGGGTCCACAACCCTTCGAGCGCGAGCACCCCGAGTCCGCCGAGGTCGCCCAGCAGACCGGCGGTCGAGGGCGACACCACCGCGTCCAGCGGTGCGCCCAGCACCGGTACCTCGAAGCGGTAGGCGTCCAGCGACCAGCTCACGTCGACGAGCTCGACGTCCCGGGTCCGGCGGCTGGGCACCAGCGCGACGTCGTCGAGTTCGTAGCCGACGGACGCCTGCTTGTTGCCACCGATCGCGGTCGTTTGCACCGTGGGACACCCCGGGTCGTGGACGGAGCCGAAAGCCTAGTGGTCCGCGTACGCTGGGCTGCCACGCCCGGCGGGACCCACGCGAAAGGCCATCGTGGCGGACGACGACTTCGACGACGAGCGCTTCGACGACGATGGGCTCGACGACGACACCGACGGCTTCGACGAGCCGCTGGACGAGCATGAGACCGCGCTGATCCAGCAGGACCTGCACGACCTCGCCGACTTCGAGGCCACGTTCCGGCCCGAGGGCTACCGCGGGGTGGCGGTGTGGTGCCACGACTGCGCCGAGGAGCACTACTACCCGTGGGACATGCTGCGCGAGAACCTGCAGCTGCTGATCGACACGGGCGAGACCCCGGTGCACGAGCCCGCCTACGCGCCCGAGCCCGACCGCTACATCCAGTGGGAGTACGCGCGCGGCTACGTCGACGCGCTCCGTGATGCGGGGGTCCAGGAACGGCTCGACCTCACCGAGTGCAACCGCTGCGGGTTCCGGCTGCCGGATGCGCTGGCGCAGGGCAACTTCTGCCCCCGCTGCGGCAACGCGCTGCTGGTGGGACGGCTCGCCGCGGCGCTCACCGACGCCGGCTTCACCTCCGACGAGGTGATCGAGTTCCTGCGCCGCACCGGCCTGCCCGGCTGATCCCGCCGGTTCAGAGCCGGCGGGCGAGCACGACCCAGACGGTGCGGGCGAGGATCTCGAGGTCGACGACCGGCGACCAGTTGACGAGGTACTGCAGGTCGTAGCCGAGCTTGTACTCGGGGTCGGTGTGGTAGCGGCCGTGGATCTGGGCCAGGCCGGTCAGCCCCGGCGGCAGCGCGTGGCGGCGGGCGTAGCCGGGGATCGCGGTCTCGAACTGCGCCGTCAGCTCCGGACGTTCGGGTCGCGGGCCGACCAGCGACATCTCGCCGCGCAGCACGTTCCACACCTGCGGGAGTTCGTCCATGCGCATGGCCCGGACCCAGCGGCAGGCCGGGATCACGCGCGGGTCGTCCTGTTCGGCGAGGCGGGCACCGCGGCCGTCGGACTCGGCGTCGAGGCGCATCGTGCGGAACTTCACCATGCGAAAGCGGCGGCCGCCGGCGCCGACCCGCTCCTGCCAGTACAGCAGCGGTCGGCCGACGACGAGCAGCTGGTGCACCGCGATGACGGCGGTCAGCAGCAGCAGCGCCGGCGCACTGACCGCGAGCACGGTCAGGTCGAACAGGCGCTTGAAGTGGCGCCGCGACCTCGGCATCGTCTGCGGCCGCAACAGCACGAACGGCAGGCCGCCGATCTCGCGCAGGCGCTCCAGGCCGAACATCGTCTCGCGGCCCGTCACCCGCAGCAGCATGGTGATGCCGGCGTTGTCGAGCCGCTCCACGGCATGCGGATACAGGTCGTCGAGCCAGCGGCTGGTGACGACCACCACGTCGGTCACGTCGGTGCGGCGGACGGCGGGCAGGATCTGCGCCGGCTCGGCCACTTCCTCGACGATCTGGCTGCGGCGTGGGTCGATGGCGACGTGGCGGCGTGCGATCTCGAGGTCGGCCTCGTTGCCCGCGAGCAGGATCTTCGGCGGGCCTTCCCGGCGGGTGCGGTTTCGGGCCACCCACCAGCGGTTGGCCGACACCGCGGCGGCGCCGATGGCGATGAGCGCGACCAGGTTCGGGGTCGGCAGCGGCAGCACGACCCGCGTCGTCCGCACCCACCCGACCTCCTGGGCGAAGCCGGTGAGCACGAGGTTGAGGATGACGAACAGCCCGGCTGCCGCCAACGTCTGGCGTACGGCGCGTGGCAGCGTCGGGGGTGCGCCCAACCTCGGCTCGCGCTCGTACAGGCCGCCGAAGTACAGGCTCGCGACGAAGATCGCGGTCAGGACGGCGAACGAGAGCAGGTACTGCCACATCGGGTAGGTACGCCACGCCCAGCCATAGCGCACGACCATCGACGCCACCGTGACGAGGTAGAGCACCACGGCATCGAGGAGCATCACCAGCCGGAAGCCGATGGCGTTGAGGCGGGCCAGCATCGGCGCGTCCTCGGACAGGTCGCGCAGCGGCGGGCTCATACGTGAGACGATCGGCCCGGTGTCGAGCGGATCGGGACGCGGTGGCGCCGGCGTGGATCCCGACGGCTCCGGGGTGGCCGGTGGGGAGGCGGAGGCAGACGTCGAGGCAGGCGCGGGGGACCCGGTCGCGACGGCGGACTCCGGGTCGTGCGGTTCGGTGGGGGCGCGCTCGCCCGATTCAGCGATCGGCGTCCCCCGGTCTGGAACGTTCGACATGCGCCATCCGTGGTGGCCCCAGCAGGAAGCCTATCCCCCAGGCCAGGTGCATCGTCCCGAGTGCGACGACCACCTGCGGCACCAGTCGCAGCGTCGGCACGAACGGCGCCGCCGCCACGACCAGCGCGGCCACGTAGGTCGCGAGCGCCAGTCCGAACAACGGCCAGAACCCGGTCATGGCTGCGAGGACCAGCGCCGCACCGAGCCCGGCGACGAGCGTCGGTGCGGCCAGCTGCCGCGGGCCAAGCGAGCCCTGATGGGTGCGGGCGGTCAGGCGCCGCCAGCGCCCGTACTGCAGGTACTGCGAGGCGAGGCCACGAACGGTGTCGCGGGGGCGGTAGTCGACCGCGAGCTTCGGGTCGAACCACACGGCGTAGCCGGCGGCGCGCAGCCGGACGTTGAGCTCGGCGTCCTGGTTGCGGGTGAACCGCGGGTCGTAGTGACCGACCGCGTTCAGCGCCTCGCGCCGGAACACGCCGAGGTAGACCGTGTCGACCTCGCCCTCCGGACCGCCGACGCGGTAGGTGGCACCGCCGGCGCCGGCGGGCGAGGTCATGGCGACGGCGACCGCGCGTGCGAACCCGCGGTCGGCGACGGGGACCTGCCGGCCGCCGACGTTGGCGGCGCCGGTGCGGCGCAGCGTTTCCACCGCCCGGGTGACGTAGCCGGGCGGAAGCACCGCGTGCGCGTCCAGGCGCACCACCACCTCCGCGTCACTGGCGGCGATGGCCGCGTTGAGGGCATCCGGGGTGCGCCCGGTCGGATTGTCGACGACGCGCAGGCGTGGATCGCCGTCGGCGGCCGCCCGAGCGGCGTCGGCTGTATCAGGATCACCGGCGGCGACCACGACGTCGCCGACGAGGTCCTGGCGCAGGGCCGAGGCGACCGCGCGTCCGATGGCCGGGCCCGCGTGCAGCGCCGGGATCACGACCACGACCTCGGCGTCGTCGGGCAGGGGGGACAGCGGCGGATGGAGCGGGTGGGCCGTCGGGTCGTTGCTCATGCCGGCCGCTGCTGCTCGGCCCACTGCCGCAGTTGCTCGACGAACCCAGGCGCGACGGCGTCCCAGCTGTGGTGCTCCGCGACATGACGCCGGCCGGCGGCACCGAGCGCGGCACACCGCTCGCGGTCGGCGGCGAGTTCGAGCACGGCGGCCGCAGCGGCATCGGCATCCGCGAAGGGCACCACGATCCCGGCGCCCGCGGCGGTGACGAGGTCGCGTGCCGCCGGGAGCGGCGTGGTGATCGCGGGGACCCCGAGGCTGAGGTACTCGACCACCTTGGTGGGCATCGAGCCGCGGTAGTTCGGCACGTCGTGCAGCAGGCTCAGGCCGGCCACCGCGCCCCGCACGCGGTCGAGGGCGCGCTCGTTCGGCAGGTAGCCGTGCCAGGTGAGCTCGCCGCGACCGTCGGCGGCACGCAGCGCGTCGACGACGTCGGCGTCCGCCGCACCCACCACCTCGACGTGCGGGCCGCCGCCCGCATGCAGGCGGCCGGCGAGCGCGATCAGTTCCTCGGCGCCACGGAACCGCGACACGCGGCCGACGTAGACGACCCGTTCCTCGGTCCCGGCGTCGGGCGGCGCGGCGTCGGGCAACCACGGCAGGTTCGGCACGACCGGGTGCGGCCGGGTGAAGCGGTGGCGGTAGGCGTCCTCGGCCAACAGCAGGTGCAGGTGCCGCTCGGCCCACGATTCCAGGCGGCGGGCCAGGCGGGCCGCGAGGGGACGCAGCGCGGACGGCACCCACGGGCGGTCCGGGAGGCTGCCGACGAGGTCCTCGTGGACGTCGAGCACGACCGGCGGCAGGCGGTCCAGGCGCCCGACCACGGCCGCGACCAGCTCGGGATCGTGCAGCACCACCAGGTCGAAGCCGCCCTGGTGCGCACGCGCGACCCGGCCGAGCAGACGCCGCGCCGCACGCACCGCCGTCACCCGCCGACGGCCCGTCGCGCGCGGCAGATCGAGCGTGCGCACGCCGGCGACCGCCTCGCCGGGGTCGGTCTCGGTCGCCGACCACGGTGCGGCGTAGGTCACCTCGACGCCGGCGGCCACCAGCGCCCGGATCTGGCGGTGGTGGATCCTCGCGTCGAGCGGCGTGTGGACGGTCGTGACGATCAGGACACGCACGCGCTCACCGAACCTCGGCGCCCCCCAGGGCCCACCCGTACGGGGACCACGACGACGCGCCTACAGCGCGTGGACGTTTGGCGCGTCGATGCCACGGCGGCGGTAGATGCCGCGGGTGTCGAAGACCAGGTCCACCTGCTGCGCGACCGCGGCGTAGTCGACGTCGTCGTGGTCGGTCAGCACGACCGCGAGGTCCCAGTCGGTCAGGTCGGCGTCGTTCTCCAGCGCGTGCAGGCCGTGGCGCGCCAGGCGGTCGGTCGGGACGTGGACGTCGAGCACCCCGACCTCGGCGCCACGCCGCTCGAGCAGCTTGAGGACGTCCATCGACGGTGACTCGCGGTCGTCGCCGATGTTCTTCTTGTAGGCCGCGCCGAGGCCGACGATCCGGCTGGACGAGAGCGCCTTGCCGCTGTTGTTGAGCAGCTCGGTGATGCGTCCGACCACGTAGTCGGGCATGTGGAGGTTGACGTCCTCGGCCAGGTCGATGAACCGGGTCGCGACACGCAGCTCGCGGGCACGCCAGGCCAAGAACTGCGGGTCCAGCGGGATGCAGTGGCCGCCGACGCCGGGACCCGGGTAGAAGGCCTGGTAGCCGAACGGCTTGGTCGCGGCCGCGTCGACGACCTCCCAGATGTCGATGTCGAACACGTTGGCGACCTGGGCCAACTCGTTGATCATCGCGATGTTCACGGCCCGGTAGGTGTTCTCGAGCAGCTTGGTCAGCTCGGCCGCGCGCGCCGACGAGACGACGTGGACGTTGTCGACCAGGCGGCCGTACGCCGCCGCGGCGACCTCGCCCGAGACCTCGCTGACCCCGCCCACCACCTTGGGGATCTCGTGGGTGTGCAGGACGTTGCCCGGGTCGACGCGCTCCGGCGAGAACGCGACGAAACCGTCCTCGTCGAGCCGCAGGCCGGCCTTCTCGATCGCCGGCAGGAGGTAGTCCTCGGTGGTCCCGGGGTAGGTCGTCGACTCCAGCGAGACCAGCTGCCCGGGCCGGGCGACCCGGGCCACCGTCTCGGCGGCTGCCTCGATGTAGGACATGTCGGGCTGGCGGTTGCGGCCCAGCGGCGAGGGCACCGCGATGAACAGGGCGTCGGCCTGGGACAGGTCGCTCTCGTTGGCCGTGAACCGCGCCCCCGCGTCCAGTGCCTCGCGCAGTTCGGCGTCGCTGACGTCCTCGACGTGGCTGGTCCCGCCGTTGAGGTCGTCGACCTTGGCCTGTGCGACGTCGAAGCCGATGACGTCGAGTCCACGGCTGGCCGCGGTCACCGCGAGCGGCAGACCGACGTAGCCGAGTCCGACGACACCGGCGGTCCACTTCTGGGTTTCGAACTCGGAGGCGCGAGGGTGCATGAGGGGGCGTCTTTCATGACGAGTGATCGGCCGAGGATAGTGCCAGCGGCGCACGCCGCGATGGCGTGCGCCGCTGGTGGTCACCGGTGGTGCGGTCCGGCCGTCTGCGGTCAGGAGGGAGGCGCGACCCGGTTCTCGCTCACCAGCAGGTCGGAACCCCGCATGATCAGCGACGCCATCGCACCACGGGTCACGGGCTGGTCGGGGCCGTAGTTGTAGCCGCCCGTCCCCCCGATGACGCCCTGGTGCGCGAGGCGGTCGATGTTGGCCTCGTGCGCCTCGATGTGGTTGTCGTCGATGAAGGTGTCGCGTGCGGCCGGCAACTCCGCACCGCGTGCGTAGTTCAGCGCGCGGGCCAGCATCGAGGCCGTCTGCGCGCGGGTCACCGACCCGGTCGGGTTGAAGGTGGTCGTCGAGGTGCCGGAGATCACGCGGGCGGCCGCCAAACGGGAGATCGACGCCTCGTGCGTGGTGCCGGTGCCGACGTCGGTGAAGTTGTTGGGGGCCGACGCCGGAAGCGCCGTGCCGTTGCCACGGGCGGCGATGTCGTCGAGCCAACGGGCCAGGAACGACGCCATCTGCTGCCGGGTCACGGTGCCGTTGGGCGAGAACACCCCCGGCTCGGTGCCCTGCGTCACGTTCCACCAGGCGAGGCAGTCGATGCTCGCCGCGTGGGTGTTGCCGGCCGTGTCGCGGAAGCCGCCCGAGGGCACCCGACCCGAGGGGCAGGCGCCCGTGATCGCCCGGGACGCGGGGGGCAGCGGGGCATACACGAACAGTGCACTGGAGTGCCCGCGGTCGCGGTCGCTGGGCCGGTTCACCACGCTGCCGTTGACGGCCATGGTGGTCGAGCCGCCACCGTCGATGGCGACCGCGTCGACGACCCCGAGCGCGGCCATGATGCGGCCCATCTCGTGCAGGGTCACGCCGTCGCCGCTGCCCACGGAGGTCTCGTCGACGGTCACCAGCAGGCTGCGGCCGTCGTCCAGGCGGCCGACCGCGGTCCGGGCGCGCCGGCTGGTGGCGTGGTTGATGCCCTGGTCGTTGTGCGAGGCGCCCGACTGGACCGAGCCGTTCTTGACCAGCAGGCCGGCGCCGGCGATCGCGCCACGCAGGTTGGTCCAGTCCGAGGCGGGACCGGCCGTGATCGGCGCGACGTTGGCGGTCACGGCGACACGGGTCCCACGCGGTGCGGTCGCCAGGGGGTTGTTCGCGCTCACGACGATCGCGGTCTCGCCGGCGGCGAGCGTGTGCGTGGTCGCGGTGCCGCCCGCCGCACGCTGGGAGATGACCGTGCCCTCGGCCGTGCCGGAGGTACCGAGCGGCAGGTCCGTCACGAGCACGGCGGTGTGGTTCGCCGGGATCGGGAAGGCGCGACCGTAGTAGCGGTCGTAGAGGTGGATGCCCTCACGCACGGGGATCCGGTTGAGGTCGACGACGGGGACGTTGGTCAGCGCCAGGTCGGGGCTCGACAGCAGCAGTCCCACGTTGAGCTTGTCGCCGATGATCCGGCCGTTCTGCTGGATGCCGAGGGCGGCCCGGAACTGGGTGTTGCCGCTGGGCAGGCCGATGGCGTGGGTCGCGACCAGGCGGCTGTCCTGGACGTGCAGGCCGTTCGGGTTGCCGTTCGGCTGCGCGATGAAGTAGCCGCCGTTGACGCCGGCGATGGCGCCCTTGGCGTACTCGCTGCGGATCATCTGCGGCATGGTCTGCAGGCCGGTCGCGGTGCCACCGGCCAGCCGCGGACGCAACTGCAGGTCACTGGCGTCGCGGAAGCGGAGTGCCTGCCCGCGGATCCGGCGCCCGTCGAGGTTGATGTCGAGCTGCTGGTGGGTCAGGCCACCGAGCACGCGTTGCGTGTTGCCGGTCCGTACCTCGAGCGCGGCGTGGGCGGGCGCGGTCGGCAGCAACGTGGCGGCCAGCGCCAGCAGCAGCACGGCCACCAGCGAGCGCGACGCGCGGCGGGTCGTGGAAGCGAGCAGCGCGCCGCCGCGGGCGCGCACGGTGGTGTCGAGCATGGAGCAGCGTCCCCGTTGGTCAGTGGCCGATCGGCCGTTTCGGCCACGGTATCCCCCACGTCGGCAACCGCTTTTCCGGCCCAATGCGCTACGCGTCCTGCGCGCGACGGGAACTCCCCGACCACTCCCCACGTCCGAGCCGCCCCACCGCGCCCTGCCGAGGTTCGGCCCGGGGCACGAAACGTGGGCGCCCCGAGCCGCCCACCCGCCGGCACACGCGACGACTTTCGCTCCGGGACACGAACGTGGGGACACCGGGCCGCCCACCCGCCGGCACACGCGACGACTTTCGCTCCGGGACACGAACGTGGGGACACCGGGCCGCCCACCCGCCGGCACACGCGACCACTTTCGCTCCGGGACACGAAAGTGCGTGGATAGGCGCGGCGGGTCAGAGGGCGCCGAGGTCGCGGTAGATGCGGGCGTAGCGGGCGCCGTTGGCGGCCCAGGTGCGCTCGGCCACCACGCGCTCGCGCGCGGCAGCGCCGAGGCGGGCCCGCGTGCCGGGGTCGTGCAGGAGCGGTTCGACGACGTCGGCGAGACCGACCGGGTCCTCGGCCGGGAAGGTGCGGCCGGTCACCCCCTCCTCGACCATCTCGGCCAACGCCGGCAGGTCGCTGACGACCACGCAACGCTCCAGCGCCATCGCCTCGACGGGCTTGAGCGGGGTGACGTTGCGACACACGCGCTCGTCACGACGCGGCACGACGAACACGTCGATCGCCTCGTAGTAGGCCTGGATGTCGCCGTGGGGGACACGACCGGTGAACGTCGCACGTGCGCCCAGGCCGAGCTCGGTCGCCTCCCGCTCCCAGCCGGCGCGGGCGGTCCCGTCACCGACCACGACCACGCCGACGTCGTGCCCCCGGTCGAGCAGGTGCCGGGCGCCGCGCAGCAGCACCTCGACGCCTTCGTAGGGCACCAACGACGAGATGTAGCCCAGCAGCACGCGTCCGTCGGGGACGCCGAGACGGCGACGGATCGGACCGCCGCGGCCGCCCGGTCGGAACACCTCGGTGTCGACGGCGTTGGGGACCACGGTGATGCGGTCGGCCTCGACGCCGCGGGCGACCAGGTCGGCCTTCATGGCCTCGCCGAGGGTGACCACGTGGGCGGCCTGGGCGGCGCACCAGCCCTCGGTGTCGCGCATCAGCCGGTAGCGGTCGACCTTCTCGAGGTCGGGGACGCCGGCGTGGCGTGAGAGCCAGGTCTCCTCGAGGAAGCCGCGCACCTCGTAGACGACGGGGACGTCCAGGGCTCGACCCAGGGCGAGGCACACCTGCGCGTTGTCGTAGGGGGTGGTCGGGTGGAGCACGGCCGGCCGGAGCTCGGCGACGATGGGGCCGGTGCGCGCGACGGAGCGTTCGACGCGCTCGGCGGTGCCGAAGATGGTGTCGCCGCCCGGGTCGGGCACGTGCACGTAGGGAATCCCGTCGACCACGTCGCGGGCGGCCGCGGAGGGCGAGGCCAACCCCTGCCGCCACGGGAACCCGAGCTTGGTGACCATGACGGGATCCACGCCGTGCTCGCGTTGCGCCAGGGCGATGCGGTGGGCGCGGAGGGTGTAGCCGGCCTGGACCTGCGGCAGCGCGTTGTTGAGCAGGTGGACGGCGCGGCCCGGCGTCGGCGTCACGCGGGTCAGTCCCGTGACGGTCGGCAACCATCCCGGCTCGAGGGCGCGGACGTCCTCCGCCACGCGGTGCAGGGTGCGTTCGGTGGTGGGACGCGGATCGGCCGCGACGGCGGTGGCGAGCTCGTCGCGGGCGGCGACCCAGTGACCCGCCCGCCACCGGATGCGTCCACGGACCCGTTGGACGCGAGGCACGTCGGCAAGCCCCTCGACCAGGGCCAGCCCGGCGTGCGGGCGTTCCACCTCGGCGAGCCACCCCGCCACGGTCAGCCGACCGGCCGGGGTCAGCCGCGCCCCGCGTTCGGAGGCCAGGGCCACGGCGCCGTCACGATCGCCGGCGAGGTCCAGCGCGACCAGCCGCAGCAGCAGGGGCCACCCTGCCCGGCGCGCCAACAACCCGGTGACGGTGCCGAGGAGGTGGAAGGGTCGCACCAGCCCTGTGCGGGCGCCGGCGGGAAGCAGCCCGAGCACGCGGACCAGGACGTGGGCCGGCTCGTCGCGGACGCGTGTGGCGACCAGCGTCGCGGCCCCCACCGGATCGGTCGCGGCGCGACGGACCAGGGCACGCAGCAGACGCGCGAGCGTCACGGATCCTCCTGTCGCCGGTTGGTCGCGGGCCGCGTACCGGTTGCGTCACCGGTGCGGCTTCCCGACTGGCAACCGGCAACGCACGGCGGGGCGTTCCGGAGCCGGATCCCGTGCCGGGATCGGTATCGGTGCGGCGGTAGTCTGCCAGCCGCCCACCACCCTTCCGACCCGGACGTCCATCTCATGCCCCGTACCGTCGCGCACGTCGTCGGCGCCCGCCCCAACTTCATGAAGGCGGCGCCCGTCTTCGACGCCCTCGCGGCGCTCGGCCAGCCGCAGTTGCTGATCCACACCGGGCAGCACTACGACGAGAAGATGTCCGACATCTTCTTCCGGGAGCTGGGCATCCCCGAGCCCGACGTCAACCTCGGCGTCGGCTCCGGCTCGCACGCGTCACAGACGGCCGCGCTGCTGACCGGGCTCGAGACCACGGTCCTGGAGCATCTGCCGGCCGCGATGGTCGTCTACGGCGACGTCAACTCCACCATCGCCGCCGCGTTGGTGTGCGCGAAGCTCGGCATCCCGGTGGTCCACGTCGAGGCAGGCCTGCGCTCGTTCGACATGACCATGCCCGAGGAGGTCAACCGGCGCGTCACCGACGTGCTCGCCGACCTGCTGCTGGTCACCTCGCCCGAGGCGTACGCGCACCTGGCCAACGAGGGTTGCGACGTCGACAAGGTCCGCCTCGTCGGCAACCCGATGATCGACACCCTGCTCAAGAACCGGGACCGTTTCGACCCGGCGCCGGTCCGCGAGGCGGCCGGGCTGCCCGAACGTGTCGTGGTCTCCACCCTCCACCGGCCGGCCAACGTCGACGACCCGGTCGTCGCCAAGCAGATCGTCGAGGGTCTGCAGCAGGTCGCGAAGACGGTGGACGTCGCGATTCCGCTGCACCCGCGTGGCCGCGAGCGGCTGGCCGACCTGGGGTTGGTCTCCGGCGAGGGCGTGCACGTGATCGACCCGCTTGGCTACGTGGACTTCGTGTCGCTGGTGTCGGGCGCGGCACTGGTGATCACCGACTCGGGCGGCGTGCAGGAGGAGACCACGATCCTCGACGTGCCCTGCCTGACCGTCCGCCCCAACACCGAGCGGCCGATCACGATCACGCACGGCACCAACCGGCTCGTGACCCCCGAGGAGATGGCGCCTGCGGCCGAGGCGGTGCTCACCGGCGAGGCGACCTATCCCGTCGACCGCCCGCCGTTCTGGGACGGCCGCGCCGGGGAGCGGTGCGCCGCCGAGATCGTGGCGTTCCTCGACCGCATCGCGTGACCGAGGTGGGTCAGGCCACGGCCCGCGCGACCCCCCGGTCGGCACGGCGGTGGTCGTTGACCCCGGTGGGGCTCGTGACGCTGGCGGGCGTGGTGTTCGCGGCGCTCACGGTCGTGTTCGTGGGGTTGGATCGCGAGCTGCGCTGGGACGAGGTCACCTACCTCGCCCAGGTCACGCCGGGCCAGCCCGACGTGTGGTTCGGCCCGCAGCGCGCCCGCGGCATGACGATCGTGGTGCTGCCGGTTGCGTTGCTCGGGGCACCGCTGACGCTGCTGCGCATCTGGATGGTGCTGGTGTCGTCGGTCGCGCTGGTGGTCGCCTTCCGGCCGTGGGCGAAGGTGGCGGGCTGGACCGGCGGTGCCGCCGCGCTGGTGGCCGCAGCCGGCTGGGTGCCCCAGTACTTCGCGGTCGAGCTCTATCCCAACTTGCTGGCCGGCTTCGCCGCCGCCGCCGCCGCCGGACACCTCGTCCTGTGGTGCCGCGACCGCGCGACCCGTGACCTGGTCCTGACCGCGCTCGGTGTTGCGGTGGTGGCGTGGCTGCGCCCGTCGGAGAGCGTGTGGCTGGCGACGGGGCTGACGCCCGTGGTCGTCGCGCTCGCGCGCCGGGACGCCTGGCGCGGGATCCTCGCCCTGGCTGCTGGCGGCTTCGTCGGTTGGTTGCCCTGGCTGGTCGAGGCGATCCTGCGCTTCGGAGGCCCCTTCGCGCGATTGGGCGCCGCCGCCGGCGAGTCGGCGTCGGGGGCGGACCGCAACAGCCTGATCCAGTACCTCAACCTCGTCGAGGGACCGGTCCGCCAGGTCAGCGCCGATCCCGTGCTGACCTACCGGGCGCTCGCCCTGCTGGTGGGGCTGGCCCTGCTCGCGCTGCTCGGGATGGCGCAGCGCGTGGACGCGCCGCGACGTCGGGCGGCGGTGGCGGCGACGGTCACCGCGGTGGCCATGGCGGCGCCCTACCTCGTCCTCAACGCCGGCATCAACCTGCGCTACATCCTGCCCGCCCTGTTGCTGGCGGCCGTACCCGTCGGGGCGGGCGTCGTCACGCTGACCGGCGCCCTGCGGCGGTCGGGATCGGTGGCGGGGCTCGCCGTCGCCGTCGTGGTCGCGTTGGTCGTCGTCGGCTGGCAGGGCGTGCTGGCGCGCAACAACAGCGAGGAGATCGCCCCGCTGCAGGCGCGCGCCAGGGGCCTGGGCGAGTACCTCGCCGCAGAAGCCGGCGGTGACCCGTGCGCATTCCTCTCCGAGACCCAGTGGCCCGAGATCCAGTGGCACTCGGGCTGCCTCGGCGAGGTCATCCACCTCGACGCACCACTGCTGCAGTGCCACGACGCCCGGCGCGACCTGGCCGCACTCGCCGAGGACGGCTACCGCGTCTTCGCGATCTCCCGCGGACGTCCACCCGCCGGACCGGGACTGACCGGCTGGGACGTGCAGCCCGTCGAGGGCGTCGAGGGTGGCGGCTGGGGCCTGTACGAACGCCCCGAGGACTTCGGTCCCGACGACCCGCCCACGATCCCCGATCCGGCCGACAGCCCGACGCCCTGCCCACCGAGCCGCGCTCCCGACGCCGGCGACGCCAGCCTCGAGCTCCGCTGGAACCGCTGACCGCCTGCGTCGTCATGTCACGCAAGCTCATCCATGTCGCGCCGATCCCGCACCGGTGCGGCGCTGCCGCGACATCGAGGTGGAGCCGCGACATGATCGGCGGGGCGGGCACGCGGACCACAGGGTGGGCGAGCGCCGTGGGTGTCGCCAGGCGGGGTGATGGCAGCATCCGCCGCATGCCGAGTGTCGACGATCGTGCCCTGGACATCGCCCGGTCGCAGCGTGGGCTGGCGACGCGCCGGCAACTGCTCGACGCGGGGGTGTCGCCAGCGACCATCACCCGTCGCCTGCAGAACGCGCGGTGGTCGGAGCCGGTGGCCGGCGTGGTGGACGTCGGGACGCACGAACCGACGTGGCACGGACGGCTGCAGCAGGTCCTGCTCGCCACCGGCCCCGCATCGTGGGTCTCGCACCGCTGCGCCGCCTATCTGCACCGCTTCCTCGACGTGGACGAGCCGGGCCACCTCGACATCCTGGTACGCCGTGGACGTCACACCGCCGTCGGAGCGCTTCGGTTGCACACCACGCTCGGGCTGGCCGACGACGAGACGACGGCGGTGTCCGGGCTGCGGTGCACCACCCGAGCCCGGACACTCCTCGACCTCGCTGCCACGACCGCCACCGACGAGCTCGAACGGCAGGTGCTGGAGCTCGCCCGGCGCGACCGCACCGCGTTCCGCCAGCTCGGCGGACTGCTCGCCCGCTATCCGACGATGCCCGGCCGACGTCGACTGCTGACGGTCCTGGCCCGGCAACCCGAGGCGATCGAGAAGCTCGGCTCCGCCTTGGAGGTGATCGGTCTGCCGGCGCTCCTGCGCCACGGCGCTCCTGCTCCCACGTTGCAGTACCAGGTACGTGACCGTGGTGGAGCGGCGGTCAAGCGGGTCGACGCCGCGTGGCCCGACTTGTGGACGATCCTCGAGTTCGACGGCGCGGCCTACCACGACACGTCGGCCGCCCGACGCCACGACGCCGAGGTCCGGGACCGCATGCGGGCGTTGGGCTGGACCGTCGAGGTGTTGCGCTTCGCCGACCTCGACGGTCCCCGTCCCGCCCAGATCGCGGCCCGCCTGCGAGAACGCGCCGCCACCACCGCGTGATCATGTCGCGGGAGCTCGTCCATGTCGCGCCGATCCCGCACCGGTGCGGGGCTGCCGCGACATCGAGGTGGAGCCGCGACACGATCGGTCAGGTGACGCCGAGGCGGCGGGCGGCCTGCTTGGCCAGCGACTTCGCGGGGGCGGGGAGGCGCTTGGCGGCGTCGCGGACCGGATCGGGCAGCGAGGACACGGCGGTCGGTCGCTTCGGCAGGTCGGCGAGCAGGTCCACCCACCGGGCGGCGACCAGCGGAAGGTCGTAGCGCTCGACGACGAACCGGCGGGCCGCGTCGCCCGTCGCGGACAGCGGACCGGCCCGCACGGCGGTGAGCACCCGTTCGACGGCGGCGTCGGTGTCCGCGACGACGTGCTCGGCGGGGAAGATCTCGCGGACGCCTTCGCGGTCCCACAGCAGCGGGATGCTGCGGGCCGCCATGCCCTCGGCGGGCGCGAGGTGGAACGACTCGAAGTCCGAGGGGGACAGCACCCAGCCCACCCGGCGGAACCAGCCGGGGACGTCCGCGACCGGGCCGACGAACCGGACGGCGTGCCGCAACCGCGGGGAGCGTTGGACGCGGTCGAACAGGCGCTCGTAGTACACCTGCTCGTCGTGGCGCTGGCGGACCCACTCGCTGTCCCACGGCATCGCGCCCGCGACCTCGAGCCGGAACCGCTCGTCCACGGCCCGTAGGCGTTCGACGAGGTCGATGGCCCGGTCGAGGCGCTTGCGCTCGGGGAGGAATCCCAGCATCCCCAGCACGAACGCCGAGCCCTCCAGTTTCGGTCGGTCGAAGGCGTCGGTGTCGACCGCGTTGGGCACGACGTGCAGCCGATCGCGCCAACCCAGCTCGGCCGCCGCCCGGTCGCGGGTGAACCCGGACACGAACACGGTGGCGTCGACCGCCTGCTGACGGATGCGGGCCGGGAACGGCGTGGACAGCTCCTGCAGGTGCAGGTGCACGACCAGGCGCTGGTTCGCCCGGCGGTTGGCCGCGTACCAGACCGCGTTGCCCAGGGCCCACTCGCACACGACCGTGTCAGCCCAGTCGAGGTGGCGCTTGGAGCGTCGCTCGTCGTGTCGGACGTGGCTGCGCCAGGGGTCGATGCGCACCTGCGCCCCGGCGCGTTCGAACGCCGGAACCAGCGCGCGGAAGAACTTGAGGTCGTGCCCCGCGAGGGCGATCTTGCGTCCACGCAGCCGCGGGCTCCCGTTGGGCACGGGCGCAGCACAGCGCCGCTGCAGGGCCGCGGATCCCAGCACCTGTGTGCGCCACGAGGCGGCGTGCCAGCGACCGACGACGGTCGCGCGCTCGGTCTCGTCGCGGCACACGATCACGTCGACGGCATCGGTCAGACGCTCCCACAACTCGTCGTCGGCCTCCAGCAGGCCGGGGTCGGGCGCGACCCATCGCTGGGCGGCCGGCCGACGCGCCACCAGCTGCCGCACGCCGTCCACGCCACGCACCAGAATGGCGTCCGCCGCGCTGGCCACACCGGCCGTGACCGTCAGCAGCCGCTCGGCCGGTGCCGGCGAGGTGCCGCCGTCCGAGGTGACCTCGATGCCCGCACCGGTGGCCGTCGCCAGCAGTGACCGCATTCGACCGCTGCGCGCGACGACCCGGACCGCGGCGCCGGCGTTCCGTAGCGCGTCGGCGGTCACCCGCGTCCAGTCGACCGCCGCGTCGACGTCGGCGGTGGTGTCCAGCAGGTGGACCTTCATGCGCCAGCCGACCCGGCACGACCGGCGGTTTCCACGGCGTAGAACAGCGAGCCGCTGGTCCGGGCCTCGTCGAGGATGCGCGCGAGCACGGTCGGGTCCGACGACCAGCCCAGGCGCGCCACCAACTCGCGGCGAACGAGGGCCGGTCCGGCGCGCAGGGCGTCGACATAGCGGTGGGTGGGACCGTCGTCGGCGTCGGTTCCGATCGCATCGGCCCGCGTGTAGCGCCGCGCGGTCGCGAGTCGTGCCACCTCGTCGCGGCCGGGAGCGCCCTCGCCGACCAGCACCCATGCGGTCGGTGCGAGGTCGGCCAGTTCGCGGTAGCGGGCCACCTCGTCGTCGCTGCCCAGGGTCAACCGACGCACCTCGACGGACCCGTCGGCGGCCGCACCGCGACCGCCGGCCGGACCCCCGCCGCCTGCTGCACCCCCGCGACCGCCGGCCGCGCCGGACCCATCCGTCGCGTCCCCGGCGGTGAGGACGACCTCGAGGTCGGCGTCACCGGCGGGGTCGCTGGCGGGGCGCAGCGCCGTGATGGCGGCGTCGCGGTCGGCGGCGACGTCGTAGCCGCACCAGCGGGCGACCTGCGCCAGCCGGTCGGCGTAGGTGTGCTGCGACATCACCAGTTGCAGTCCGGCGAGGCTGCGTTCGCGCCACCAGTCCTCGTCCTCCACCAGGCGCCGGATGGCGTCGCGGGCCGCCTCCTCGGTGTCGACGACGTCGACCACGTCACCGAGCATCTGCTCGAGCCCGAGGCTCGGGGTCGACACGACCGGCGTCCCACAGGCCAGCAGTTCGAACACGCGCCGCGAAAACATCGTCGGCGACGAGACGACCGAATTGGTGTTGAGAAACACCTTGTGGCGGCCGTACAGGCGCACCATCTCGGCATACGGCACCCCGCCGACGATGTGGGACGCGAACCGGTCCGGGAAGCCGGTCGAGGGGTCGCCGTCGCCGTGGGTGCGGTCGTAGATCATCAGCTCGAAGGGGCGCGCGGCGTCGAGGAGCTGCTCGAGCGAACGCTTCCGTTCCTCGTGGCGGCTCTTGTAGTAGGTGCCGGCGAAGACCGGCCGTGGGTCGCGCGGACCCATGTTGCCGGTCGGGTTGTGCAGGACCGGCTGCGCCGCGAACGGCAATGCCTCGATGACGTCGGCGGTCTGCAGGTGCAGCTTGGCGTACTCGGGGACGCAGTCGGCGTCGGTGGTGAGCACGACGTCGAACAGCGTCGACGCGCGACGGAACCGGTTGAAGTGGATCGGGTCTTCCTTGTTCCAGAAGACCGTCGGGATGCCGCGCTGCCGGCACCAGGCCGTCAACGCCGACAGTTCGGGATGCCCGACCGACAGCACGTCGTCGTACTGGCCGACGCGGTACTGCCAGCTGCCGTCGTTGCCCTGCCACGCCGACTCGACGAACAGCAGGTTCGGGGGTCGCTGCTCGAGCGTGTCGCGCCAGCCTTCGGGGGTGAAGGTGAGCAGTTCCACCTCGGGTTCGAAGCAGGCGCGGGTGAAGGTGTCCATGATCCCGGCGACCCGCAGGTCGGCGACCGCGGCCGGTTCGACCGGGTCGAGCGCGCGTGGCCGCATGCCCGTGACGACCGGGAGGCCCTCGGGCACCTTCAGCGGCACCTTCTTGCGCGTCGGTCGCGGCAGCGCGGACGGCACCGGCGGTCCCGTCACGATCTGCCACACCTTCAGCGGGAGCAGCAGCAGCGCCTTCCGGCTGCGGCGTGCCTCGCCGAGCGCCGTGCCCAGCCGGTTCCAGCGGCGCACCCGCATCGAGGCCAGCTTCCACCGCGCGTCGTCGCGCTGGAACGCGACTTCGCACAGCTGCTGCTCGGCGGCTTCGACGGTCTCGCGCAGCGTCTGCTCGAGCCGGCGCCGCTCCTTGGCGTGGACGCTGCGCCCACGCACCGCCGCCTGCAGCCCGTCGAGGCGTTCGTTGAGCCCGCGCAGTTCCTCGCTGCGCCGGTGCGCGAGTTCGGCGGTCTCACGCCAGGCGGCCTCGGCGGCGGCGTGCACCCCCGCCTGCAGCCGTGCCACCTCGACGGCGTCGGCCGCTCCGGGGACGGCTGTCAGCAGCAGGTCGCCGTCGTCGAGGTGCAGCGTCCTCGGAGCCAGGTGCTGCGCCACGGCCGGGACCAGCGTGCCGGGGGTGGACACGGGTCGAGGCTCGCGGTCGCCGGCGCCAGCGACGCGGTGGGCGACCAGCAACCGGCCGTCGTCGGCCAGGACGCGGGCGATCCGGCCGAGCAGCGCCCCGGCGTCGTCGGGGTCGAGGTGGTCGAGCACGTCGGCGAGCACCACCACCGACGCCGTGCCCTCGCCGAGCCCGGCGAGCCGGTCCGCAGCGGTGGCGGGGTCGTCGAGGAGGACGGTGCCCGGCCCTCCGTCATGTTCGGCCAGCCAGGCGTGGCGGGCGGCGTGCGCGGGCTGCGGTGCCTCGACCTCGGTCACGGCTCCCCCTGCTGCTCGTCGGACGGTGCGCCGACCACGACGCCGGAGGGCGCGGGACGGCGCTCGGAACCTAGCCGCGCACGCGCCGGCGGCCCGTGGCCCGTCGGCGACCCGCGGCCCCGGGGAGCCCCGCGGCCCCTCGGCGACCCGTGGCCCGCCGGCGACCCCCGACCCCTCGACGGTCGGCGGTCATTGCTCGGCGGCGCGGCGCCGGCGGTCGGCGACGTCGCTGCGGTACTCGTCGATGACCTCCTGTGGGTCACCGTCGGCGCGCAACTGTCCGTCGTGCAGCCACAGCACCCGGGTGCAGGTGTCCAGGATCGTGTCCAGCGCGTGGCTGACGAGGAACACGGTGCCGGCGTTCTCGCGCAGTTCGTTGATCCGGGCGCGGCTCTTGTCGCGGAACTCCTCGTCGCCCACGGCCAGCGCCTCGTCGATGACGAGGATGTCGGGGATGACGGTGGTCGCGATGGAGAACAACAGCCGGGCGCGCATACCGGAGGAGTAGGCCCGCAGCGGCAGGTCGCCGAACTCCTCGACGCCGGCGAACTCGAGCACCCGCGGGAGCGCCTCGTCGACCTCCTTGCCCTTCATGCCGAGTGCGAGGCAACCGAGCTCGACGTTGCGGCGACCCGAGAGGTTGGGCTGCAGCGCGGTGCCGACGCCCAGCAGCGTCGGCTGGCTGCGGGCGTACACCTCGCCGGCGTCGACGGGCAGCAGGCCCGAGAGCGCCTGCAGCAGCGTCGACTTGCCCGACCCGTTGCGGCCGACGATGCCGATGGTCTCGCCGCGGCGGGCGACGAGGTCGACGCCGCGCACGGCCTTGATCTCGCGGTACTGGCGCTTCTTGCCGCGGGCGAGGTCCTGCAGCCGCAGGGCGCGGTCCTCGTAGATGCGGTAGGTCACGTGGACGTCGTCGAGCCAGACGTTGACGTCCTCGTCGCCGAGGACCTGGTCGGGGGCGCGCCGGTCGGCGGCGGTGTCCTGCTCAGCCACGGCCGTACCGCTTCTCGGCGGCGGTGAAGAAGAAGAAGCCGCCGGCCAGCGCCAGCAGGGTCCACAGCACCGCCGACAGCCACAACAGGCGCAGGTCGAAGTGCGCGTGGGAGTGCATCAGGTACTCGCGGGCGAGCGAGATGAACACGTAGAACGGATTGAGCAGGAACACCGGCTCGAGCCACTGCCAGTTGGGACGGCCCTGCGTGAAGCGGCCGATGTCGTAGAGCACCCCGGAGAGGTAGAAGCCGAGCCGGAACACGAACGGCAGGACGTTTCGCATGTCCCGCACCGTGTCGGTCAGGCGCGCGGTGATCATGGCGCCGCCGAGGTTGAACAGCGTCGCCATCACGAACACGACCGGGAACGCGAGCATGCCCCAGAACAGGCCCTCGCCGGTCAGCAGCATCGTGGCGAGGATGACCAGGAACGAGGGCCAGAAGCCGGCGGCCTCCTTGATCGCCACCGACAGCGGCAGGATCGCGCGCGGGAACTGCAGCGAGCGCAGCAGGCCGACGTTGTTGACGATCGAGCTGGCCCCGCCGCTGATGGTGCGCTGCATGTAGCCGTAGAACATCACGCCGACGGTGAGGAAGGCGATGTAGTTGGGCGGCCGGACGTCACCGGCGAGGTCGGCGTCCTCGACCGCCGCGCCACCGACGTCGAAGATGATCCCGAAGATGAGGTAGTAGATCGCGATGAGCAGGATCGGGTTGATCAACCGCCACAGGCTGCCGAGCACGGTGTCCATGTGCTCGCCACGCAGCTGCCCGGTGGCGAGGTTGACGGCGAACTGCCGTCGCGCCCACAGGCCACGCAGGTAGTCGCGCGCGCGGGGCTTGCCGCCGAGCGGGATCAGCCCCCGGGGCGGCGAGGAGAGTTGGGACACGGGCGGGGCATCCGGACATGGGGAGGAGTCGGCGCGCCATCCTACTGCCGCCACCCGCCCGTATCGTGCCGGCGGGTCCCGGCGGCCTGTCCGTGCGCCGGTGCGTCGAGGTCCGTCGGAGGGCCCCGCTGCTATCGTCGAGCGTCGTCGCCGCCGGCCTGGTGGCGGCGACGTTTTCGTCCGAGGAACGTCCACCTCATGCGCCACTCCCCCGCGCGGCCGCAGCGCACCATCGACCTGCTGCGCCCCCATCTCGACGGCGTCAGCCACGCCCTGGACCTGCACCCGGGAGACCCGGACCTGCGCGGCGTCGTCGGGCTGCCGGCGGAGGTCGCCCACGTCCCGGTCACCTCCGACATCGAGGTGTCCCGCGACCAGCGCTGTCTGCTGGTGACGCGGGTCGCCGCCGGCGCGGATCCGCAGGAGGCGGTCGGCGACCTCGACGGGGCCGCCGCCGGCGCCCGGGCGGTGGTCTTCCTGCGCTCGGGGCTCGAGCACGCGCCGGTGCTGGGCCTGGGTGCCGCACTCGCCGACGCCGGCTGGCGGGTGCTGGGATTCGGCGAACTGCTCTACGAGGTGGCACCCAGCGCGGTGGTCGCGGTGCGCGCCGGCGACGGTGGCAAGGACGACGGCCACGCCGACGCCGGCGACAGCGGCGACCGCGACCAGGACGGCGGCCACGCCGACACCGGCGACGACGATCTGGCCGAACACAACCGTCGTGTGCTCGAGCGGGCGCTGGTTCCGCTGCTGCTGGCCCGCCTCGAGGGCGGCGAGGACGGCGACGAGGGCGACGCCGAGCACCTGCGCGACCGCCTGGCCTACCTCGAACGCCAGCTCGACCGGTTGCGCGACGACGCCGCGGAACACCGTGAACGCGAGCGCGTGCTCAAGCGCGACCTGCGGACCGCACAGCGCAAGCTCGGACAGATGGAGACCTCGACGAGCTACCGCGTCGGACACGCGCTGGTCCGCTCGACGCGTTCGCCGGGTGCCGCCAAGCGGCTGCCCAAAGAACTGGCCAAGGCCCTGCGCGAGCGCGAGGCCCCGGCCACCACGACCCCCGAGGTCGCCGAGGAGCACGCCGGCGGTGCCGAGGCGCAGGAACGCAGCGGTGAACCGGCCGAGCGGTGGCGACTGGTCGACGGGCTGACGACCCGGTTCACCGCCGACGTCGCCCCGTCGCTCGCCGTCGTCGGCACCGCCGAGTTCGCCGACGTGCTGGGCCGTCACGCCGCCGTGACCCGCCTGCTGCCGCACGACGCCGCGTTGCTGCTCGAGCGGATGCGTCCCGGGGCGGTGCTCGTGCAGGCCAGTGCGGTCCTGCACGGTTCGCCCTGGGCGGGCGGCGGAACGTCCGTGTCCGTCGAGCGCGACCGCGACCTGGCGCAGGTGCTCGCCGCCGCGTCGGCGGCCGGTGTGTCGACCGTGTGGTGGTGGGACGCGCCGGCGGCGTCGCTGCCGCTGCTGCGCTCGGTCGCCGCGACCTGTGACGTGGTGCTCTCCGCCGACGGCCGGCTCGGGCCGGCCTGGGCCCCTGGCGCGGACCTGCACCACGTCGACGTCGCGGCCCGGGGCGGCGACGGCGTCGTCCACCTGCACACCGGTGGTCCTCGCGCACCGGTCGGACTCCTGCGCGAGGCCCTGCGTGCCGCCGCCCGGCGCACCACGACCCGCGTGGTGGTCGACCTCCTCGACCATCCCCGGCTGGCCGACGTGGCGGTCGAGACCGGCGCCGAGCTGTCCGTCGCCACCCCGAACGACCGCTACGCGGCCTACCGCGACGCCGCCGTGGTCCTCGCCTCGCCCTTCACCAGCGCGCCGGACGGCACCGACGCGGTCGGCCCGACGTTGGCGGCGTTGCTGTCGGGCGCCCGCGTCGTCAGCGGCCCGAACCCCGTGCTGCGCGACCTCGTCGGCGACCTCGTCACCTTCGTCGACACCGCCGACGAGCTGCCGGACGCGTTGGAGCAGGCGCTGACCGCCGCGCCCGCCGACGACGCGGCCCGCTGGCGACAGCTGCGCCACCTCGCGGCGGTCGCCTCGCCCTACACGGCCCTGCGCCGCCTGGGCGGCCACCTCGGCCACCAGGTGGATCCGACCCCGCAGCGGGCCGTGACGGTCGTCACCGACCTCGACGGCGACGCCGAGCCGTTCGTGGCCGCCGCGCTGGCCCAGCGGACCCGCCCGCAGGTCGTGGTCGCCCGCGGCGCGCAACCCGGCCTGCACGACCGCGCCCTGGCCGAACTCGAGGCCGCCGGGATCCAGGTCATCGCGACCGGCCCCTCGCGCGGCGCCCTGCCCCTGACCGCGCCGACGCCGTGGGTGGTGCGCCTCGACGCCGGCGCCGAGCTGCACCCCGACCACCTGCACGACCTGCTGCTGGCGGCCGAGCTCGGGCCGCTCCCGGACGCGGTCGGGTACGCCGACCGGCTGGGACCGGCCGAGCGCCTGCCCGACACCGGCACGCTGCTGCGCGCCGAGCTGGTCCGCCGGCGCGGCCGGACCGCCGCCGACCGCTGGACGCCGCTGGGGCTGCGCAGCCTCGGTGTGCCCCGACTCCACGAACCCCAGGCCACGACCGGCGAGGTGACCCCGTGACCCGGCGCCTGCGCGCCCTGCTGTACGGCGACGTCGACATGAACGTGATCGACGGCTCGGCGGTGTGGGCCCAGTCCACCGCGCTGGCGCTGGCCGACGCCGGGGTCGAGGTGACCCTGGTCCTCAAGGCCGCCGTCACCACCGACCGGCTGTTGCAGCCGCTGGCGGACCACGCGGGCATCGTCGTGCACGCCCCCCACGCGGAGCGCACGGTGGCCGACCTCGGCGAGGGACAGCTCACGCCGGCGCAGTTCGCCGAGCTGGCCGCGGAGCTGGACGCCGCCGACCGCTTCGACCTGGTGGTGCTCCGCGGCTTCGGGCTCGTGCGCACGGTCGTCGAGGACGGCCGCCTGCACGGCCGCCTGTGGACCTACCTGACCGACATCCCGCAGACGGTCGTCGAGCTCACCGACGAGGCCGTCGACCAGCTGACGGCGATAGCGGACGCCTCGCGGGTCGTGTTGTGCCAGACCGAGGAACTGCGCTCCTTCCTCGAGACCGGCGTCCCGGCCACCTGTGGCAAGACGGCGCTGTTCCCGCCGATCGTGCCGGCGGCGCAGGTCTCGGCCACCGACGAGCCGCCCGCCACCGACGACCTGCAGCTGGTCTACATCGGCAAGTTCGCCCGCCGCTGGAACACCCTCGAGATGACGCAGCTGCCGGCCCGGCTCGCCGAACACGGCGTGACCGCCCAGCTGCACGCGGTCGGCGACAAGATCCACCGTGGCGACGAGGTGATGCCCGACTTCCCGCACCGGATGCGTGAGGGGCTGGAGAACGGTGTCGGCGTCGTCTGGCACGGCGGACGCCCACGCGCCGAGGCGATGGCCCAGGCCGCACTCGCCCACGTCGGCATGTCGTGGCGTGACGCGGAGCTCGACGCCAGCCTCGAGCTGTCCACGAAGGTGCTGGAGTACGGCTCGCTCGGACTGCCGGTCGTGCTCAACCGCACCCCGGCGCACGAGGCGCTGCTCGGTGCCGACTATCCGTTGTTCGCCGCGACCGAGGACGAGGTCGTCGAGGTGCTGCTCGACGTCACCCGCGACGGTGAACGCTGGAAGTTGGCCGCGGAGCGCTGCCGCACCGCCGCGGCGGCCTACACCCTGGAGCGTGCGAGCGAAGAGCTGCGCATCGAACTGGGGCGGGTGTTCCCCGACGCGCCGGCGCTGGCCCGCAGTGACGGTCGCCCGCTGCGCGTGGTCGTCGCCAGCCACGACCTGAAGTTCTTCACCCGCATCCTCGACGACCTGCAGGCCCTGCCCCAGGTCGAGGTCCGCATCGACCCGTGGGCCTCGCTCAACGACCACGACGAGGCCCGCTCGCGCGAGCTCAACGACTGGGCCGACGTCGTCATCCTCGAGTGGTGTGGCCGCAACGCGGCCTGGTACTCGCGGCACAAGCGGGAGGGGCAGCGCCTGATCCTGCGCCTGCACCGCTTCGAGCTCTACACCCACTATCCGGCGGACGTGCAGCACGACGCCATCGACCAGGTGATCGCGGTCAGCCCGCACTACGCCGACCTCACCCGCGAGTTGACCGACTTCGCCCCCGAACGGGTCGTGACCATCGCCAACTGGGTCGACGTGCACGCCTTCGACCGCCCGAAGGATCCGGCGGCCCGGTTCCACCTCGGCATGATCGGGGTGTCCCCCGTCACCCGGAAGCGGCTGGATCTCGGCATCGACGTCGTCGAGCGCCTGCGTGCTGTCGACCCGCGTTTCATGTTGTTCGTCAAGTCGAAGCTGTCGTGGGACTACTGGTGGATCTGGAAGGACGACGACGAGCAGCGTGAGCTGCAGCACAGCCTCGACCGGCTGCAGTCGTCGGCGCTGCTGCGCAACGGGGTGGTGTTCGACGGGTTCGGTCCCGACGTCGCGGCGTGGCTGCGCAAGATCGGGTTCGTGCTCTCCACCAGCGACGACGAGTCGTTCCACCTCTCCCCCGCCGAGGGCATGGCGTCGGGCGCCGTCCCGCTCGTCCGTGACTGGCCGGGCTCGCGGACCATCTACGCCGACCGTTGGGTGCACGCCGACGTCGACGAGATGGTCGAGCGCATCCTCGACCTCGTCCACGGAGGCGGCTACGACGCGGCGGCGGACGAGGCCCGCGCGCAGGTCACCGAGGCGTTCGACCTGCCGGGGGTCGCCGAGCAGTGGCGGCGCATCCTGGTCGAGGACCTGCCGCCGGACGCGCCGGGGGCCCGGCTGATGCCATGAACCAGGCCACCCGGATCGCCCGCGGACTGCTGCGACGCGTGCGCCGCCGGTGGCGACGTGGCCGCGGAGGACCCGGCGCGACACCGGCGGCGGGCAAGCCGGCGGCGGGCAAGCCGGCGGCGGGCAAGCCGGCCGGCAAGGCGTCGGCGGGCACGCCGTCGGAGGTCGCGGCGGACGGCCCGGCCGAGGGCGTCGACCGCCCGACGCAGGCGCCGACGCTGACACAGCGCCGGTTCACCACCCGCCTGCCGGTGCCCGCCGGCACGGCCCCGCTGCCGCCGTTGCTGGTCGAGGCGCCGCCGCGGGCGTTCGTGGCAAAGCGGCTGCACGAGGTGGGCCTGGCGGGCTACGAGCCGGACACCCTCGCCGCCTGGTGTGCGGCGCTGCAGTTGCGTCCGCCGGGACTGGTGTACGACGTGGGCGCGAACATCGGCGTGTTCGCGCTGACCGCGGCGCTGCTGGTCCGCGAAGGGCTGGCGCCGGCACACCGGATCGTCGCGGTCGAGCCGACGCCCGAGCTCGTGGAGGTGGCGCGGCGGCTGATCCGCCGCAACCACCTCGACGTGGAGGTGCTGTCGATGGCGTTCGGACGCGACGACACGACCGCCATCTTCCACCTGTCGGACCAGTCGGACGCCTCGTCGTCGCTCAACGAGGCGTTCCGGCCCTCGACCCGCAAGGTCGAGGTGCAGATCGAACGGCTCGACTCCGACGTCGCCCAGCGCGGCGAGGTGCCGACGCTGCTCAAGATCGACACCGAGACCACCGAACCCGACGTGCTGGCGGGGGCGCGCGACACGCTCGAGCGCCACCGGCCGTGGATGATCTGCGAGGTGTTGCCGGGCCGCGGCTCCGAGGAGGGGCTGCAGCCGATCCTCGACGGGCTCGGGTACCGCACCTACCGCCTCGACGGCGGCGGGCCGGCCTCCGAGGGGCCGCTGGCGGGCGACACCGACTACGAGTACCTCAACTGGCTGTTCACCCCCGAGGAACCGGACGAGGCCTTCTGGGCCACCGTCGCGACCTGGCGGAACGCCTGGCGCTGAGCGTCGCCGCCGAACCGGATGAACCGATGGCGCCGTTGCGCACGTAGTCCCTGGTGATCGAGTGCAGGCGATCCCGAGAAAAGGGCTGTCCCATGCGGACGCGAGCGCACACACTGGCCGTGGTGACGATGGCGGTGGTGCTGGCCGCCTGCGGTTCGGAGGATCCGCCGGCGGGTGAGGCGACGGGCGAGACCGCCGACGACCCGGCGGCGGACGCCGGCGACACGCCGAGCGGCGAGGAAGCGGGCGAGGAGACCGGCGAGGCGGCCGGCGAGGCGGGCGGCGACGAGGCAGCGGGCGGGGAGGGCGACGTGGCGGTCGCGAGCACGGAACTCGGTGACGTGCTGGTCGATGCCGACGGCATGACGCTGTACCTGTTCACCAACGACCAGGACGGTCAGAGCGTCTGCGAGGACGACTGCGCGGTCGCCTGGCCGCCGCTGCTGGTCGAGGACACGCCGACGGCGGGCGCGGGCGTCGACCCGTCGCTGCTCGGCACGACCGAGCGCAGCGACGGCACCACCCAGGTGACCTATGCGGACTGGCCGCTCTACACCTGGGCCTCCGACCAGGCGCCGGGCGACGTGACGGGCCAGGGCGTCGGTGGGGTGTGGTTCGTGGTCGACCCGCAGGGCGAGGCGATCGAGGACGAGGTGGGCGCGGCCGCCGGCGACGACGGCTACTGATGGTGGGACGATCATCGACGCGCGGTCCGGTCGGCGAGGCGGAACTGCTCGCCGGGGCCGCGCGCGGTGACGAACGCGCCGCGACGGTGCTCTACGACCGCTACGCCGACGGGCTCTACGGCTACGGCCTGCAGCGGCTGCGCGACGAGGAGCTGGCCGAGGAACTGGTCCAGCGGGTGCTGGAGAAGGCCTGGCGGCGGGCCGGCACCTACGACCCGGCGCGTGGGACGGTCGGCGCGTTCCTGTTCGCCATCGCCGCCTCGACGGTGGCGGACCTGCGCCGCACCGCTGCGCGTCGGCCCCGGCCCGTCGGTGAGCTCCACGACCGCGACGCCGCGGTCGACGACGACGCCGAGCGTGTCCTGCTGGCCGCGGCGATGCGCACCGCGCTGGGACGCCTCGCACCCGACCACCGTCGCGTCCTGGAGTTGGCCTACGAGCGTGGACTGAGCCAGCGCGAGATCGCCGACGTGCTGCGCCTGCCGCTGGGAACGGTGAAGTCGCGCACCTACTACGCGCTGAAGACGTTGCGGCTGGCCTGTGAGGAACTCGGGGTGACACCGTGAGCGAATGTGACGAGATCCGCCACGCCCTGGGTGGCTATGTCCTCGACGGGTTGGAGCCGGACGAGCGGGAGCTGGTGGCCGCGCACACGGCTGTCTGCGAGCGCTGTCGCGCCGAGCAGGCGGAGCTCGCCGAGACGGCACGGTGGCTCGGTGCCCTCGACCGCTCGACGTCCGCGACGCCGACGGCGCCGGCCGACCTGCGTCAGCGGGTCCTCGGCGCGCGTCGGAAGCGGCGCGGCCGCATCCGCCTGGTCGCGGCGGCGATGGTCCTGTCCGCGGCGGCCGGCGCGGGCGTGGCCACGCTGGCCTCGCGCCCGCCGCCGCCGGACGCGGCCGTTGCCCTGCAGGCGGACGAACCGGTCGGGATCGTCGGTGAGGCACAGCTGCGCCAGCTCGCCAACGGCGTGGAGGTCGCGCTCGACCTGACCGGGGTCCGAAGCGGGGAGCAGGGCTACTACCACGCCTGGTTGCACGCCGGGGACGTGCGCGCCAGCGCGGGGACGTTCGTGGGGACGGCCGACGCCCGGGCGCGCGTGGAGCTGCTGTGTGGCGGGCGCCTGGCCGACTACGACCGCCTCACCGTGACGTGGCATCCGGCGGGCGGCGACGACGAGGTGGTGGCGCTGGACGCGGCGCTGGACCCGTCCGCGGCCGCGACCGGCGAACCGGGTGCCGAGCCGCTGCCGGGGTGGTGACGTCCGCCCGACCGAGCGGGGCGCTCACTCCAGTTCGAGCGCCCGGGCCAGCAGCGACGCCATCTGGCCGCGACTGAGCGATTCCGTCGGGCAGAAGTCGCGGCCGTCCGACGAGCATCCGCGGGTGATCTGCGCCTCCGCGAGACGGTTGATCGCGTCCTCGTGGACGCTGCCGGCGTCGTCGCGGAAGTGGTCGCGCGTGGCCGCAGGCAGTCCCAGGGCACGGTCGAGCATCGAGGCGCTGGCCGCGCGACTGACCGGTTCGTCGGGCCGGTAGGTGCGCGCGCCGAAGCCCTGGACGTAGCCGGCGTCGGCCGCCCGGTTGATGGCGTCCTCGTGGACGCTGCCCGTGTCGTCGTCGAAGTGGTCGCGCGTGGCGGGGGGCAGCTCGAGCGCACGCGCCAGGAAGCTCGCCAGCTGGCCGCGCGTGACGTCGTGGTCCGGGCAGAACCGGGTACCGGAGCGGTCGCAACCCTGCGTGATCCCGTGTGCGACCAGCAACTCGATGTTGGCCTCGTGGACGCTGCCGTCGTCGTCGGCGAAGGTGCCGCGGGCGGCCGGGGTCGCCGGCCCCTGGGTCCGGCCGAGGTAGCCGCCGGGGCTGATGCGCACGTGCAGCGTCTCGCCGCCGACACGCACCTGCAGCAGCAGCCACCCGTCGGCGGTGCGGGCGATCTCGGACGACACGTTGGCCGCCGGCTCGGTCGCCGCCAGCACGGTCAGGTGGGCGGTCGAGGTACCGGTTCGGCGCATCTCGACGGTGGGCGCCGGGGTGCGCTCACGGACCTGGAACGAGCGCCATCCCTGCAGCGGGTCGGTGCTCCCGCGCACGACGCGGGTGGAGCCCGCCGGCACCTCCTGTCCCGGCAGGGCGACCTGCTGGAGGATCAGCTTCGTGGTGCCGTCGGTCGTGCGTGCGTCGACGTAGGAGCGTCCGACCGGGGTGGCCGCCATGTCGGGCGGCAGGTGCCAGTGCTGGGTGAACACGCGGCTGGCCGGTGCACTGGCGCGGTCGAAGACGACGACCACCTCGGGGTCGGAGGCGACCAGCACGCTGCGCTGCCGTGGCGCGTTGGGGTAGGAGCGGTCGTCGAACTCGACGAAGTCCGCGCCGGCCCGCAGTTCGGAGCGGGTCAGGCGGGTCGGTGCGCTGCGCCACGTCTCGCCGGAGACGGTGAGGACGTTGTGGCCCTGCGGGCTGCGCAGGAACTGCCGGTACGCCGAGGTCTCGTAGCCGACGTGCCCGGAGTCCACCAGCAGGTCGCGGCCGCGCGCGTGCCACAGGATCGAGGTGCGGTCCTCGTGACCGTGGACGTCACGTGCGGGGCCGAACCGTCCCGACCACCAGCTGTCCTCGGCGAAGGCGCGCTCGCCCTGGCCCCAGCCGCTGCGCCCGAACACGTAGCCGGCGTCGAAGATGGCGGCCCGGTCTGCCGGCGGCGTGCCCTGGGTCCCGGCGCTGCGGACGTACTCCATCGGCGTGCCGCCGATGGGGTCGGGCCGGTCGTAGGCGTACGAGTCGCCGATGTTGGGCAGGTAGCCGTTGGGCTTGGTCGCATGGGCGATGAAGTTGGGCATCGCCTCGACCAGCCTGCGGGTGGTCGCGTCGACCGTGTCACCGCACTGCTCGGCCATCTGCATCAGCAGCCGGAAGCGCCGGTTGACGTAGAGGTCGTAGCCGACGGCCTGCTCGTTGCTGCCGCCGCCGGGGTGAAGCGCGACCCGCGCCAGGTTGTCGTTGCGCTCGAGGGCGGCGCGACGCAGGTCGGCGCGGTCGAGCACGCATCCGACGCCGTACAACGCGAGGTTGTCGTCGAGGCCGTGGTTCCAGTCGCCGCTGTAGTTGGCGAGCAGGAAGTCGGCGTGGCGGGCGAGCGCGGCGTCGAGCCAGTCGTGGGCACCGATCCGCTCGCGCAGGCACAGCAGCACGTTCGAGCGGTGACGGACCGCCTCGGCGTCCTGGCCCTGCAGGCGCTGGACGTCGTGGGTGCGGGTCCAGTCGCGGGCGATGTCGGTGGCGCGCTGTACCGCGGCGGCGTCGGGCGAACGGATCAGCGACCCCGTCCAGCGCAACGACTGGAACCAGAGCCGCCAGGTGCTGTCGCCGTAGGGGTTGAGGCTCCAGTCGACGCGCCCGTCGCGCATGACCTGCACCGCCGGGCGACTGGTGAGCACGACCTCGCCGCGCATGACCTGTTCGACGGGGTTGTCCCGGTCGATGCCGGAGTAGCCGAGGCAGAGCGAGCCGCGCTGGGCGTCGACGCTGGCCGTGCCGATGTAGGGCTCTGCGGGATGGTCGGCGAGCGGGTCGTGGTCGAGCCCGGACGGCGGCTCGTCGCCGGTGGGCGCCGGCGGCGCCTCGGTCCGCACGGAACCGTCGATCGGCGTCGAGTCCTCGTCCTGTGCGAGCGCCGGCTGGGCGGTCATGGTGAGCGGGACGAGCACGGCGGCGGCCGCCACGGCCGCGAACGTACGGAACAACGGTCGCACGAATCCCCCGAGATCGTGGCGAAGTGGGAACAAAGATCGAAGATCGTAGGGGCAAGCGACCGGGACCGCCCTTCGGGTACGGGGCGTGCGCGCTCCGCCCTGCCGGTCGGCGGGTCATGGGCGCCGTGCGTCGGCGTGCCGGATCCCGTGGTCGGCCAGCATCATCAGGTGCGAGGTGAGCTGCGCGCGCGTGACCGCAGCGCCGGGAACGAAGTCGCCCTGGGACGACCGGATCACCGGCATCACCTCGAGGTGGGCCATCGCGCCGGCGCCGCGCGCGTGGGCGCTGCCGACGGGGACGTCGGGCAGTCGCGCCGTCGTCGCCGGCAGGGCCCCGTTCCAGACCTGCTCGTGGAGGCGCGTGAGCATCGTGGCGAGCTGACCGCGGGTGACGGCGCCCGCGGGGTCGAAGCTGCCGTCGGTGCGGCCGGCGACGATGCCCGCCGCGGCCATGCGACCGATCGCCTCGGCGTGGACGTTGCCGGCCGGAACGTCGGTGAACCGCTTCGTGGTGGCGGCCGTCCGTGGGTGGCCGCTGGCGGTCACCAGCCGGTCGAGCATGGACGCCAGCTGCGCGCGGGTGACGGTGCGGGTCGGGGCGAACTCGCGGGCGCTGATCCCGTTGATGACGCCCCAGTCGACGGCGCAGGCGATGTCGGCGGCGAAGGGGGTGCGCCCGAGGTCGGTGAACGTGGCCGGGGCGAACGTGCCGGGCGGGCAGGCCGCGTCGAGGCTGACGGTGGTGCGCTCGTCGGGCACGGTCGTCGGCTGCAGCTGCGGTTGGGCGACCGCGGACTCGATCAGCCACATGTTGCCGTCGTTGCCCAGTCCGTAGCGGCGCACGGTGCCGCCGGCGGTGAGCGTGACCTGCAGGTGGCTGCCGACCGCAGTGACGGACGCGGAGACGGCGGTCCCGGTGGGGACGGGGACGACGGCGGTCACCATGCGGGTCGAGGTGCCCGAACGGCTCGTGCGGACGACGGGAGCGGCGTGCCAGGCACCAACGGACGGCGCCAGCCAGCCGAGCATCGGGTCGGTACGCCCGGTGATGACGTCGGTCGAGCCGGCCGGCAGGGTCTGTCCCGGCAGCGGGATCTGCAGCACGTGGGTCTCGAGCGCTCCGCTGGGGTGCCGGGCCACGGCGCGGCCGCGGCCCTCGACGCGGACCTGGCTGCCGCGGGGCAGGTGCCAGAGCTGGTCGAACCAGCCCGTCGAGCCGCGCGCGGCGCGGTCCTGGATCAGCAATGCCTGCAGCGAGGTGTCCGCCAGCATCCCGCGGGTGCGGTCGTGGCCGCCCCAGATCCGGTCGTGGACCTCGAAGAACTGCCACGTCGACCCGCCGCGGGAGCGGACCAGTTGCGTGGGCTGGCGCCGGCGCAGCGTCTCGCCACGGGCGACCAGGACGTTGTGCGCCTCGGGTGAGCGGAGGTGGTCCCGCTTGGCACGGTCGGTGTAGCCGACGTGGCCGGAGTCGACCAGGACGGGGCGCCCGGACGCAGCCAGCGTGACCGACTGGTGGTCCTCGTGGCCGTGGAAGTCCATGCCGGGCCCGAACCGCAGGCTGTAGTGCATACCGGTCGCGAACGGCTTCCAGGTGTCGCGACCGAACACGTAGCCGGCGTCGTAGACCTTGTGCGTGCCGCTGGGGGCGCGGCCCTCGCGGCCGGCGCTGGTGACGTAGGCGGTCGGCGAGCCGGCCACGACGCGGGGCGGCTCGTGGTAGGTGTCGCCGATCTGGACGAACCGGCCGTCGGGGCCGGTGGCCCAGGCGACGAAGTCGAGCAGCAACGGACGCCGGGCGGCGATGGCGGACGGCACCGGCTGGCCGCACTCGGTGAGCTTGTCCGCGACGATGCCCCAGCGGTCGTAGATGAAGCCGCCGTAGCCGGGCGCCTGCTCGTTGATCGCGCCCTGGTGGTCGATGTTGACCGCGATGAGCCTGCCGAGCCGGTCACCGGCCTGCCTGCGCCACTCGGCCCGGTCGAGGCGGCAGCCGGCACCGAGCAGTCCGAGCGCCGGATCGATGGCCTGGTTCCAGTTGCCCGGATCGTTGACGGGGTCGGCGAGCCAGCTGCCGTGCGCGGCCAACGCCGTGCGGATCGCCGGGTCGTCGCCGAGACTGTCGAGACAGCTGTAGACGGTCGCCCGCTGCCCGGAGTACATCGGGTTCCACACGTCGAGGGGCCGGGAACCGCGGCCGGGCGGGTTGTCCCTGGCGAAGTCGCGCGCGATGGCCTGGGCGCGTTCGAGGTGGATCGTGGACCTGCCGCGGGCGGCCTCGCGGGTGAGCGGATCGAGCCACTTGAGGCTGTAGAACAGCCGTGCGCTCTCGGTGTCGAGCTGCGGCTGCGACCAGTTCACGTCCCCGGTGGTCCCGATGCTGACGGTGACGCCCTGGGGCAGCACGACCTTGCCGGCGAGCACGCCCTCGGGCGTGTTGAGTCCCATGAGTCCGCTGGCCGGCATGCACGAGAACGCCAGCGGCGCGGCCTGTGCCGAAGTGTCGGCGGGGGGCAGGACGAGCAGCCCCAGCGCCACCAGCACGGCGAGCAACGGACGGGCGGACGGGCGGCGGTGCGACATGCGGTCCCCGGGCATGGCGGAAGCGACGCGTAGGTCACGCGTCCACCTCCCCGTCGGTCCTGCCGGGGGGCGGCGTTAGCGGACGCGCTCCGGGCGCACGACCGACCCGGCCCGGTCCGGGCCCACGACCCGGCTCGTGCCCGTCAGGCGTGGAGCAGCTCGGTCCGTGGCGCGATCCGCCGCCACCAGGACCACAGCGTGGCGAAGAAGAGGGCGATGCCGGCCATCTCGCCGGTCTCCTCGACGAGCACGGCGCCCTGGTAGAGCGGATCGTCCGTGCCGCGGTCGTAGAGCAGCCCGCCGACGATCTCCACCCCGACCGCGCCGCCGACGTACAGCGCCGCCGAGAGGATGGCGAGCAGCCGCAGGTCCGCCGGCATGCGCAGCACCGCGGGCAGGTAGATCGGCAGCAGCGCGAGGACCGCGACCGCGCCGAGGATGACCCAGCCGAACCGCAGGGCGGCCAGCGAGATCCCCAGCTCGTTGACCACCGTGTTGGCCCGCTCGTGGATGCGGGCGCCCTCGTCGAAGGCGAGCAGGACGAACCCGAGACCGAGCCAGCGCCAACGGGTCGCGTCCGGCAGGTCGCGGGCGCGCAGGCACGCACCGGTCAGCAGCAGCAGGGCGCCGCAGGCGGTCAGCCCCAGCACGCTGGCGATGCTCGGGACGTTGAACTCCGAGTCGAGGTGGAACAGCGCGACCAGGCCTTCGCTGCCGGGAAAGACCCAGCCGGCGGTCCTGACGACCGCCGCAAGGATGCCGAGGACGACGAGCGCGGCGACGAGCCCGGCCGCGACGAACGCGACCCGCCGCCCGGTGGGCAGCGCCAAGCGGACGGTCGTCGGCGGTGCACCAGGGCGGGTGAGCTCGGCGTCACCCAGCTCCTGGCTCACCGGAAGGAGGCCACGCCCGGCTGCCCGGGCGGTGGGACGATCTCGCCGGGCGGATCGGCGACCTCGAGTTCGTCGTCGTCCTCGTCCTCGCCGGCGTCGAGGAGCTGCCCGCGGACCGCGCCGTCGGGATGTCCGTCGGAGGTCACCAGCACGTAGTGCCCGAAGGGATCCTCCACCAGTTCCGCGAAGCGGTGGTCGACGTCCATCTCCATGACGACGCCGGTGACGACGCCGTCGCTGGCCGCGTCGAGTTGTGCACCGGTCGCGAGCGGGATGACGGCGGGCCCGTTCTCGTCGTGCGCACCGAGGTGGATGGCCGCGCCGCCGGAGGAGGCGAACGGACCCGAGACGTCGGAGACGTCGATCGTGTACTCGAGGACGCCGTCGAAGGCGTCGACGGTGATGGTCGCCTCGCCCCGGCCCGCGAGCTCACCCTGCCCCGGGCGCCCGTCGTCGTCGAGGACCGTCAGCCCGCTGAGCGGGACGAGGAACTCGACGATGACGGCGGTCGGCAGCCAGCGCTGCTCACGGTCGCCGTAGTCGGCGCCACGCATCAGGAACGACGCCATCTGCCCGCGGGTGACCCGACGGGCGGCGCCGTAGTCGCCGCTGCTGTCACCCTGGACGATGCCGACGCCGGCGATGCGCTGGATGTCGGCCTGGAAGGCGCTGCCGACGGCGTCGGCGAAGTAGACCGTGTCGTCGGCGGGCGGCAGCGAGCCGTCGACCGCGAACGTGTCGGCGTAGTCGATCGCGTTGGCGACGAAGCGCGCCATCTGGCCGCGGGTCACGCTCGCACCGGGCCCGTAGGAGCCGTCGGCGCGCCCGCTGACGATGCCGGCCTCGGCGAGCTTCCTGATCGCGTCGACGTGGGTGCCACCGGCGATGTCGGGGAAGTAGGCGGCCTGCGGGTCGAAGGGCAGCTCCTCGCCGGTGGCCACCTCGACCCAGTTGGCCACGAAGGTCGCCATCTGGGCCCGGTTGATCGCCGCGCCGGGACGGTAGGTGCCGTCGGTGAAGCCCGAGACGAGCAGGTAGTCGGCGGCGCACTCGATCGCGTCACCGTGGGTGCCCTGCGCGTCCGCGAATCGCGGTTCGCCCGGCTCGAGCGGGGCGCCGTCGTCGCCGGGGGGCGGACAGACCCGCTCGATGCCGCGTTCCTCGGACGCGCCGGCCTCCGGGCCGGTGGTCTGCGCGAGCGCGGCCGGGGCGAGTGCGGCCGTCAGGGCCACCACGGCGGACAGCGCAAGCGTCCGCTGCGGGGCACGACGACGTCGGCGGACATCCACGTATGGGGCTCCCTCGAAGGTTGCAGCACCGCGCAAGGTAGGTGACCGGCGCGCGCGCCGTGGCCGTGTTGCGGAGACCGGACGCGACGTTCGGTGCCGTGATGCCACGGCGCGGTGGTGCGCTGAGGCCGAGGTAGACCCCGGGCTGACCGCACGACCGCGCCCTGGCAGCACGGCGGGGCAGCCGGTCAGTCGGCGCCGACGGCGGGGCGGCTCGCGGGTTCGACGGGGAGCTGTTCGAGCCAGTCCGCGGGTAGTTGTCCGGCCGGCAGCGGCCGTCCGAGGTGGTAGCCCTGCCCGAAGTGGCAGCCGGTGCGCGCGAGGAGCCGCTGCTGCCGGCCGGTCTCGATGCCCTCGGCGACCACGGGCGCCCCGATCTGCTCCGCCAGCGCCAGGATGACCTCGACGACCCCGAGCGAGGGTCCGGAGGCCTCGAGTTCGGCGACGAAGCTGCGGTCGAGCTTGATGACGTCCACCGGGAGCCGGTGCAGGTAGGACAGTGCGGCGTGGCCGGCGCCGAAGTCGTCGATCGCGACGCAGACGCCACGCTCGCGCAGCGCCTGCAACCGGCGCGCGCACCCGTCGAGGTCGGCGACGACGGCGCCCTCGGTCACCTCGACGCACAGCAGCTCGGCGGGGAGGCCGCTGCGTCGCAGGGCCCGCTCGACGCGCGCCTGCAGGTCGTCTGCGCTGACGCACTCCGCGGCGAGGTTGACCGCGAGCACCGGCGGCCGGCGACCGGCCGCCTCGGCCTCGCGGCGCCATCGTTGCGCCTGCTCGCAGGCGATCGACAGCACGACGTCACCGATCTGGCGCATGCGCCCGGTCGCCTCCGCGACCGGCAGGAACGTGTCCGGGGCGCGCAGACCGTCGGGGTGGTCCCACCGCACCAGGGCCTCGTAGCCGCGCAGCTCACCGGTCGAGAGGTCGAACACCGGCTGGTAGTGGACGTCGAGTCGACCCGCCTCGATGGCTGCGACGAGTTCGCGCTCGTCCCTCGCCAGACGCGCGGCCGCCTGCAGCGGGGGTCGGGCATGCCGGGCCAGCCACGCCGCCAGCTGCCCGATCAGCAGGAAGTACGCCAGCCGGGTTCCCCATTCGACGGGCGCCTGGTGCGTCGCCGAGTCGACCACCTGGTAGGTGAACGGCCCGGCCAGCAGGCCGGCCACCGCCGCGGTGGCGAGGGCGGCGAGATGCCCGAAGCGCAGGGCGACGAACAGCACCGGCAGGTAGTAGCCGTGCGGGACGACCACCCCGGCGCCGAACACCGAGTTGAGCGCCCACTGGGCGAACAGCAGGGCGGCGACCAGGACCACGCTCGCACGCGGACGGAGGGAGACGGCGGCCAGGAGTGCGCGCGCGGCCATCGCCGTCGGCGTTCCCGTCGACGGCGCCGGATCAGTGGCCGCACCGGCGGTGCGGCCCCGCGACGCGCTCGAGATGTCTGGGCTCCCTGGACGTACTCCCCGTCGTCTTGTCGGCCGTGTGGCCCGTCGCCTGAACCTCGACGTCGCGGTCCGGCTACAGGCCGAGGTTCTTGATCCCGGCGAAGGCGGGGCTGGCGGCGAGCATCGCCATGGCGGTCATGACGGAGAGGGCGGTGAGACGGGCCTTGAGGCGGGACATGGCGCAACCTTTGGTGACGGTCGGACGACCGCCGGGCCGGCGGTCGAGGGGGGACCGCCAGGCTGGCGGTCGGAACGAGACCGCGTCAGGGTCGCGAGCGACTGTCTCTGGAATGTCTCGATCGGGCCGCGGGGCCTGTCACCTACCGCTCATCCGGTCCGGCGGCCGCGCGTCTCGATCGGCCGGCCGGCGGAGCGAAGGGCGGCGAGGTCGCGCCGGACGGTCGCCTCGCTGACGTCGAGCAGGCCCGCGAGGTCGGCCGTCGTCGCGGCTCCGCCCTGGTCGGTGATCTGCGTCACCACCCGGGACAGCAGCCAGCGTCGCCGTTGGATCGGATCGTCGGGCGCCTCCGGTCCGGGGGGAAGCGCGACCTCGACCTCGACGTACTCGGCGGCCCGCAGCGGGCGGCCGCGCGGGGCCGTTGCCGCGGCGACCCGGACCGTCACCACCTCGGCGGCGACGCGGGCCGCCGCGGTCAGGATGCGCCGGTGCTCGGGGACGTCCTCGGCCCGGGCCCGGTCGTCGGGCGGCAGGCCGGCGAGCAGCGCGCCCAGGCTGTCCGCGGCATCCGCGGCGACCCGGCGGGCTGCCTCGTCGCGACCGCTGGCGCGGAGCACGTCGTGGTGGGCGAGGTGCACCAGCCAGGGACGTTCGACCCCGTCGTGCAGCAGGGCGACGGCGGAGGCCGTGGCCTGCTCGGCGGCCGGGAGGTCACCCGATGCGAGGTGCACGCGCCCCTGCAGGGCACGGATCCACGGTGCCACCTCGGTCAGCGCGTGCCGTTCGGCCAGCGCCAGGGCTTCGCGTACCGACCGGGCGGCGTCGGCGGGCACGCCCTCGGCGAGCGCCACCTCGGCGGCGCGGGTCAGCAGCTGCGCGTGGCCCCGCACGTCGTCGCCCGCGGCGGCCAGCGCGAGCGCCGTCCTCACGTGGCGGCGGGCCGCGACGGTGTCGCCAGCACGTAGCGCCACGCCGGCCAACGCCTCGCGGGCGGCGGCCTCGAACGGGGCGTCGCCCGCGTCGGCGAAGAAGTCCAGCGCCGCGGTCAGTTCGGCGACGGCGCGGTCGTCGTCCCCGAGCACGGCGTGCGCGACGACCCCGAGGTTGAGACGTACGGCGGCCTCGCCACGCCGGTCGGCGAGCTGGGCGAAGACCCCGGCGGCAGCCTGGTAGTCGTCAAGTGCCGCGGCGAGCAGGCCGCGCACGTAGTGGACGTTGGCGCGGTTGACGAGGTTGATCCCCTCGCCGCGGGGGAAGCCGATGGCGCGGCAGCGGTCGATCGCCTGCCCGTACAGCGCCGTCGCCTCGGTGGCGTGTCCCGTTTCCATCCGCACCGTGCCGAGGACGCCGAGTGCCTGCGCCTCCTCGCGCGTCTCGGCGTGGCTTCGGGCGAGGTCGAGCGCGGCATCGAGCTCCAGGGCGGCGGCGCGGTAGCGCTGCAGTTCCCGCAGGACGGACGCGAGCGTGGTGCGGATCTGCACGGTCGTCGCCGGTGGCAGGCCGGGTGCCCGCACGGCCCGCACGAACAGTGGCACGGCGGCGCGGCGCTCACCGCCCCAGGCCAGCACCTGCGCCAGCGCGAAGCGGCAGGTGGCCGACAACGGCTCGTCACCGACCGAGGTGGCGAGTTCGACCGCCTGGGTGGCGGCGACGCGCGCCGCGGCGTGGTTGCCGAGGTGTCCCTCGAGCAGTGCCTGCCGGCGTCGCGCCTCGACCTCGCGTGCCGCCGAGCCGGCCGCGAGCGTTGCCAGCTCGGCGACCACGTCCTGCTGCGCCGCGCGGTCGCCCAGGACGTCGAGGACGTCGCTGTACTCGGCCAGCAGTGCGAAGCGGGCGGACACGCTGGCGGGGCGGCGACGCTGCGTCTCGACCGCCTGGCGCAGGTACTCCTCCGCCGCGGTGTAGGCGTGCACGCCGGCTGCCTGCCGGCCGGCGGCACGCAGGTAGTGGACGGCCTTGCGATGGTCGCCGGCGGCGACGAAGTGGTGCGCGAGCCGGTCGACCGCGCGCGGGTGGTGGTGCTCGAGTGCGTCACCGAAACGGCGGTGCAGGGCACGGCGGGCCGCGGCCGGCATCGCCTCGAGCACCACGCGGCGGATCTGCTCGTGCTGCAGCCCGAAGCCGTCGTCGCGTTCGCAGAGCAGCGCCCGGCCCACCAGGGAGGCGGTGGCGTCGGCCACGGTGAGGCGTGGCAGGTCGCAGGCGGCGACGAGGCTGTCGAGGTCGGTGCCGTCGCCGCCGACCGCGGCGAGGTCGACCACGTTGCGTTGCTCGGTGCTGAGGCCGTCGAGCCGATCGAGGACCAGGTCACGGATCGTGGCGGGCAGCGGCAGGGCGCCGATGTCGCGGTCCCCGCCGGCGGGGTCGCTCCCGCCGCGCTCGTCGGCTTCGGTGAGCATCCGCAGCGTCTCGACGACGAACAGCGGGTTGCCGCCGGTCTCGCGGTGGAGGCGGGCGGCCAGCTCGGCCTCGGTTCCGCGTGCACGCCCGACAGCCCGCACGACGTCGGCGACGGCCTCGGGGTCCAGCGGCGCCAGCACGATCCGCACGGGACGCACGCGACGGTCGAGGTCGCGGACGGCGTCCCAGACCGCTGGTCGTGCCCGTGCCTCCTCGCCCCGGTAGCCGAGCAGCAGGGCCAGACCGTGCTCCGGTGCCTGTGCCGCGACGTCGACCAGCACCTGCAGGGAGCTGTCGTCGGCCCAGTGCAGGTCGTCGACCACCACCAGCAGTGGGTCGAGGCCGGCGAGCGCCGCCATGGTGCGCGCGAGGGCGTGCCGGAGCCGTTGTGCCGCCTCGTCGCTGCGGACGGCGGGAACCTGGCGTTGCTCGGGCGGCAGCGCCTGGGCGACGGATGGCAGCAGCTGGGCCACGACCCCGAGCCACACGGGCTCGACGCGGTGCCGCAGCTGTTCGACCCGCAGCGGGGTCAGGACCGGTTCGAGCAACTGGCGCACCGCGGCGTACGGGCCCGCGAGCTCGGGGCCACGGCAGACCGCCTGCAGCGTGCGGAAGCCGCGCCAGAGCCCGTCGTCGACCAGCTCGGCGAGCAGGCGGGACTTGCCGTGGCCCGGGTCGGCCTCGACCAGCACCAGCCCGCCACGTCCGGCCAGAGCCTGCTCGAGCACGGCGACACCCTGCTCACGCTCTCGGTCCCGTCCTGCCAGGGGCAGCTGCGTGGGGAACGGTGGGTGCTGGACCGGCGGACGCGGCGCGGCGACCGCGTCACGTTCGCGCAGGATCCGCTGGTAGAGCTGTTCGGTGGCGGCGGCCGGCTCGGTACCCAGTTCCTCGGCCAACACCTCCCGGCAGCGTTCGTACTGGCGCAGCGCGTCGCTGGTGCGACCGAGCAGCGTGCACAGGCGCATCACCTCGCGGTGGGCGTCCTCGCGCAACGGGTCGTGGTGGGTCAGCCGGCGCGCGAACACCAGCGCCTCGGCGTAGTCACCGGTGCTGCGGGCCAGGCCGATGAGCCCGGACAGGGCGTCGAGGTGGCGCTGGGCGAGCCGCTGCTGCTCCGCCAGGACCCAGTCGTCGTAGTGGCCGGCGAGGAAGTCACCGCGGTACAGCTCGACGGCCTGCTCGAGGCTGGCGCGGTCGCTGGCCCGACGTGGCTCGGCGGCGGGCGCCCGGACGGTGTCGAGGCGGCGTTCGAACTCCTCGACGTCGATCCAGCACGGCGCGTCCCGGTCGATCGCGATCGCGTCCGTCGTGGCCTGCAGGTGGTCCCAGCCGCCGGGCAGTTCGCCGAGGGCGTCCTGGAGCTGCCACAGGGTGTGGCTGAGCCGGCGCCGGGCGCGTGCGGGTGGCAGGTCGGGCCAGAACTGCGCCGCGAGGCGGTCCCGGGAGTGGCGGACACCCCGGTCCAGCACCAGGTAGGCCATCAGCGAGCGTGCGGCGCGAGAAGGCACCGGCGGGAGCGGTTCACCGTCGTTGCGCAACTGGAAGCCGCCGAAGAGCAGCACCTCCAACGCCGCCATGCGTCCCCTCGCGATCCTCGGGGGTCAGGTTACGCCAGTCCGGCAGGTCCCCTCGCTGCCACCACGGTCTCGGCGACGATGATGCGCGAGTGGGCGTCGACCGGCAATGGCCCCGGACGGGCCAGGTGGTAGCCCTGCGCGCCGTGTGCCCCGAGGTCGCGCCAGGTCACCAGGTCGGCGTGGTGCTCGATGCCCTCGGCGACCAGCTCGCTGCCCGTCTCCCGGGCGAAGCGGATGAGGCAGTCCGCCAGCTTGCGACGGATCGGGTCGTGGCGCAGGTTCTGCGTCAGGGACATGTCGAGCTTGATGATCTCCGGCGCCAGCCGCACGATGTGGCGCAGGCTCGCGAATCCGGCGCCGGCGTCGTCGACGGCGAAGCGCGCCCCGTGCTCGCGCAGCAGCGCCATGGCCCGGTCGAGCTCGTGGTAGTCCTCGACGAGCACGTGCTCGGTGATCTCGAAGACGACCGGCCGGCGACTGGTCCGTACCAGGTGCAGCAGGCGAGGGTCGGCCAGGGTTCCGGGCGAGCAGTTGAGGCTGAGTGCCACGTCCTCGGGGAGTCCCTCGGTGTCGGCGACCCGGACGGCCGCCAGGATGACGGCCACCTCGAGGTCGCGGCCCATGCCCAGATCGTCGGCGCGACGGAACCAGACGTCGGGGGCCTCGGGCGGCTCGGTGGTGAAGCGTGTCAGGGCCTCGACCGCGAGCAGGCGCCCGTCGTCGAGGGCATAGATGGGCTGGAACACGGGTGTGAAGCGCTGCTGTTCGAGCAGTTCGCGCACCTGCCACTGGTGGTAGGAGGTGGTCGGCACGGCCGATTCGGTCGCCAACCGCAGCTCGTGGTCGAACCGCGCTTCGAGCGCGGCCTCGTAGTTGCGGCGCATCGCGGTCACCAGCAGGCCGAGCATGACGCCGATGAGCACGAAGAAGAACGCGCGCAACAGCCAGTTCGCGGCCAGCTGCGACTCGCCGGTGGCGACGTTCAACGGCAGAAGGGGGCCGCTGAGCAGGCCCGCGGCGAGGCCGGTCAGTGCGCCGCCCGGCGCTCCGAGCAGCAGCGCCGCCAGCACGATGGCGAGGTAGAAGCCGTGCGGCGCCGCCGTGCGTGATCCGCCGGCGGCATAGGAGATCAGCCAGGCGCCGGCGAGCAGGGCCAGGATCGCGGACACGCTGAACAGGGGGCGGAAGGTCCCCGACACCCACGGCTGCATGGCGGGGGCGCGAGGGACCGGTTGGGAGACGGACAAGGAGAAGGACCTCGGCGGCGGCGGGGGTGAGCGCGGGCGGACGCCTGCCCGGCCGACGGCCGACCGCGCAGGAGCATCCGATGCTCACCCTGCCCGGGAGGTGTCTCGCGACTGTCTGCGTCCCGGCCCGGCGATCCGTCGCCGTCGCGTCACGCCGACGGTGGGGTGGCGACGCCGGCCGCCACCAGCGCGTCGAGCAGTCGCGCGACCATGGTGGCGGCCTGGCCGCGGTTGAGGACGGCGCTCGGCTCGTAGTGGCCGTCGCCGTTGCCGGCGACGATTCCCAACGCGGCGAGCCCTTCGATCGAGGCGGCGTGGGACGACCCGGCGACGTCGGTGAACGCGGGGCGGCCCGCCGGGAGGTCACCGGCCAGCTCGCGGTAGGTACGGGCCAGCATCGCGGCGAACTGGCCCCGGGTCACGGGGGCGCCGGGCGCGTACGTGGTCTCCGTGATCCCGCCGACGATGCCCAGCTCGGCCAGCTTGGCGATGGCCTCCCGATGGGCCGAGTCACCGACGTCACCGAAGCTCGTGCGTCCCGCGGGCAGGGGCCGACCGGTCGCCCGCTCGATGCCGCGTGCGAGGACCGACGCGAGTTGTCCGCGGGTCAGTTCGGTGCCCGGTTGGAACGCCCCGGTGGTCGAGCCGGTGAACACCTGCCAGGACGCGGCGCAGCCGACGCCGGCCGCGTGCGGCGAGGTGGTGGGAACGTCGTGGAATCCAGACGTCCGGAGCGACGGGCAGGCCTGCTCGAGGGAGCGCGCCCCGGTGCCGTCGTAGGGGACGGGCGTGCGGACGGGCTCGGTCCTGGGCGCGGGCGCAAGGGGCTCAGGGACCGGCGCCGGCGCAGGAGCCGGTCCAGGCGCGGGCGCCGGAGCAGGAGCAGGCGCCGGAGCCGGCGCGGGCGCGGGCGCAGGAGCCGGTGCAGGCGCGGGCGCGGGCGACGGTGCCGGAGCGGGAGCCGGGGCCGGGTCCGGTGCAGGCGCGGGATCAGCCGCAGGGGCCGGGTCCGTGGGGGCGTACGGCAGCAGGGCGGCGTGGGCGTCGAGGAGCCCGCCGGTCGTGGTGATCGCCGACAGCGACGCCAGCGGCCGGACCCCGGCCTTGAGCGCCTCAGCGAGTCCGGCACCGTCCAGCCCCGGCGCGAGGGAGGCGATCAGCGCCGCCGCCGCGGACGCATGCGGTGCCGCCATCGAGGTGCCCGACGCGTGCGCGTACCCGCCGCCGGGAACCGTGGAGTAGATGTCGGATCCTGGCGCGCCGAGGTCGACCGAGGCGACGCCGAAGTTGGAGAACGACGAGCGGTTGCCGTGGCGGTCGATGGACGCCACCGACAGCAGGTTGTGCACGCCGTGCGGGTCCCTGGCCCACGACGCCGGATAGCTCGGCGTCACGTCGATGTCGACGCCGTTGTTGCCGGCCGAGGCGACCACCAGCGCGCCGGTGGCGTTGCGGATGGCCTCGCGCAGGATGCTGCTGCCACTGCCGCCACCGAACGAGGCGTTGATGACCGTGGCGCCGTTGGCGTGCGCGTAGGTGATGGCGGCAGCCGCCGCCGAGGTGGTCCCGGTGCCGCCGGGCCCGAGCGCCTTGACCGGCATGATCCTGACGTTCGGCGCCAGTCCGGCGATCCCGATGCCGTTGTCCGCCACGGCCGCGACCGTGCCGGCGACGTGGGTGCCGTGGCGGTCCTCGACGGCGTCGACGAAGACCTGGTTGGTGTTGTGGTGGAAGTTCCAGCCGTTGACGTCGTCGACGAAGCCGTTGCCGTCGTCGTCGCGGCCGTTGCCGGCGATTTCACGCGGGTTGGTCCAGATGTTGCCCGCCAGGTCCGGGTGGCCGAGGTCGATCCCGGTGTCGACGACGGCGACGACGACCTCCGGTGCGCCGCGGGTCAGCCTCCAGGCCGCCTCCGCGCGGACGTCCATGCCCGCCGTCCCACCGCTCTGACCGGTGTTGTGCAGCCCCCACAGGCGGCGGAACTCCGGGTCGTCCGTCGCCACCTCCAGCAGGAAGTCGGGCTCGGCGAACTTGACGTGCGCCTCGTCGGTGAGGGCGGTGATCGTGCGCTCCACCGCGCGGGCCGGCACACCGACCACCTCGGCGTCGAGTCCGTCGATCTGCTCGAGGGTGTGCAACCCGTGGCGGTCGAGGAGTGCGGCACGGTCCTGCTCGACCACGTCGTCCTCCCACGCGACGACGACGCGGCCCGGGACGACGTCGGGGTCCGCGGGCGCCGGCGCGGAGGTCGCGGCAACCGACGAGACGGCCAGTCCGGCCAGCGACAGCCAGGACACCAGGTGCGACCGGACAGAGGCGTGGCGGGTCACAGCGGTCTCCAGGATGCGACGGGGCGGGCGGCGACGTGCCGCACGCCGTCGATCGCGGCGTGTCGGGACACGCCCAGCCCGTCGGCCATGCGCCCCTGCGGCCACAGCAGTTGGTCAGCGGACCATCATGCAGGTGCACGCAGCGCCCGCCACGGGCGCGACGCGGCAGGGGGCCGGGACCGGCGCGCCCCGAGGGATCACGACGGAGGCGGCGATCAGACGCCGGAGGCGACCCGGTCGACGAGGTCCTGCGCGATGCTGCGCAGCTTGCGGTTGCTCGTCATCGACGCTTCCCGCAACCACGCGAAGGCCGTGTCGGCGTCGATCTGTTCGCGTGCCATCAGCACGCCCTTCGCCTGCTCGATGACGGCGCGCGAGGCGAGTGCCTCCTCGAGCTGACCGGTGATCACCAGCTGTTCCTGCAACGCGCTGGCGTACAGCACGTAGCCGGCCGCCATCGCCGCCAGGATCTCGCAGCCTCCACGTCCTCGTCGCTCCAGGGTCCTGGCCGGTCGCGATAGACGTTGAGCACGCCGATCGTGGTGCCGCGGGCGTTGAGCGGTAGGCCGAGCACCGACCGCAGACCGAGCTCGAGCGCCCGGCTGCGGTACTCGGGCCAGCCGTCGACCTGCTCGAGATCGGCGACGACGAGGGTCGTGTTCTTCATGAACGCCTCGTGGCAGACCCCCGACTGGTTGCGGTCCTGGATCCGCTCGACCGCCGTGACCACCTCGTCGGAGGCGGCGGCGAACTCGAGGCTGTCGCCGCGCGCGAGCATGATGCCCGCCCCCGTGGCCTCGACCACCGTCACGGCATGGTCGGTGATGCGATGCAGCAGCTCCGACAGGTCGTACTCGTCGAGGAGCGCACGCGTGAACTCCACCACCACGGCACGCAGATGTTCCTGCACGGACCGGCCACCCGTCGATACGGGCCATGATCAGCTTCCGGCTGTTCCTCGAGGGTGACACCCTCGGGGCCCTGAACTTCTACTCCGCTACTGCGCACGCGTTCGGTGCCCGCTCCCGCCTGCTCGGACAGGTCTTCGCCTCGCATGCCGCCGTGGCGATGAAGGCGTCCATCGCCGAGGTCGGCCTCCACGCGGCGCTCGAGTCGCGCGACGTCATCGGCCAGGCGAAGGGGATCCTGATGGCGCGCGAGGCACTGACCTCCCAGGCGGCGTTCGACCGGCTCCGCGACGTGTCGCAACGCCGCAACGTGGCACTGCGCGAACTTGCCGAGGAGGCCACGCGAACGGGCGAGTCACCCGTTCCGGGGTGAGACACAGCCCCGCACCGGTGCACCGGCGGGGGCCGTGGAGGCGGTCACGCGTGGCGCCACCCCATGTCGGGGCGCTCGGGGTTGAACGCCACGACACTCTCCCTCAGGGTGCCACCTCGTCCTGGCGGCTGCTCGGGGCGATCGGCCATCCAGGCGGCAGGATCAGGGCAGTTCGCCCGTTTCGGCGACGTGCCTCGCGACGTCACGCAACTTGACGTTGTCGCGCTGCGACACCTCGCGGATCCGGTCCAACGCCTCGAGCGCCGACCAGCGGTGCCGCTGCATCAGGATGCCCTTGGCCTGGCCGATCACGTCCCGGGACTCGAGCGCGGACTGCAGCCCCTCGCGTGCGATCGCGGCCGCCAGCGCCGCCGCACACTGTGCGGCGAACACCTCACCGCGCTCGACCGCCTGGGCGTCGAACGCGTCGGTCTCGCGGGAGTAGAGGTTGAGCACGCCGAAGCGGTCGTCGTCGGTGCGATGGAGGAAGAGCGGAAACGACAGGGCCGATCGGATGCCCCGTTCCGCGGCGTCGGGGCCGAACGCCGGCCAGCGCGGGTCGCTGCCGAGGTCGGCGGCGACCACCGTGACCTGGTCGTGCCCCGCCTGCAGGCACGGCCCCTCGTCGGTCGCTTCCTGGATCTTGTCCAACTCGATCGCGAGCGGATCGGTCGAGACCGGGGTCGTGACCCCGCGGGCGCGGATGAACATGATGTCGGCGATGTCGCAGCCCCCGACCAGTTCGGTCGCCAACTCGACCGCCAGTTGCAGCGTGCCGTCGACCTCGTTGCACGACGCGAGGTCGCGCAGTGCCGCCGCGAACCGGCCCGACCCGCCCTCGGGACCGCCTTCAGCCGCGCCCAGACCATCTACCACGAACGAGCCACCGTCGTCCGAACGGCTCGTCAGCGGTTTCGTCCACAGCAAGTTCGTCCGCAACGAGCCTACCAATCCCCTGTTGGACGCCGGACCAGGTGGCACGAGGTGATGTGACCCGAGGGATGCCTCGTCGACTCATTCGGCGGCGTCGCCGTAGGCGAAGCGGTGGACCTCGGCGCCGGCGGCATCCCGCAGGACGAGCACGTCGCCGTCGTCGTCCAGCACCTCGGTGTCGAGGCAGTTGAAGACCGCTTCGTCGCTGTTCTCGCCGCAGGCCGTGTGCACGCGCAGCTCGGCACCGGGGTCGATCTGGGTCCCGATGCCGACGTTGAGGCGGTTGCCCTGCGCATCCTCGAGCCACCAGCCGCCGAGGTCGTTGCGGATGTCGAGGTCGTGGCGCAGGACCACGTGCTCGCCCGCCCCCTCGGCGAGGTCGTCGCCCTCGGCGTCGGCGACGACCCTGGCGATGTAGGCCGACCCGGTCCGCGCGGTGTCGGCGTCGGGCAGGTCGAACGTGCCGCTGGCGCCACCGCCGCTGCAGGCGGCGGCCACCATGGCCGCCGCCACCACCGTACGCCGACCCACGGTCCCTCCTCGACGCGGGCCGGGAAGGTTACGTCCCGGTCGTGTCGGCCGGCGGGACCGGGTCGTGCCGGTGCGCAGGATCCGGCGCTCCCGCCGGGCCGGTCGGACGCGCCGGATCGGTCGGACGCGCCGGGTCGGTCGTGATGTTGGCTGGAGCGACCGCTGCACCCAGCGGCGAGTCGGTCCCCGTCTCGCGTCCCGGCAGGACGAGGTTGAGGAACACGGCGAGGAAGCCGGCCGGCACGATGCCGGTGATCAGCAGGACCCGCAGCTGTTCGGGCGCGATGGCGACCAGGTCGGGCACGGTGGCCATGCCCTGGCCGACCCCGACCGAGACGGCGATGATCAGCAGCGCGCGCCGGTCGAGCCGCGACTCCGCGATCAGGCGGATACCTGCCGCGGCGACCATCGCGAACATCACGACCGCAGCACCACCGAGAACGGCCGACGGCATGGCGGCGATGACCGCGGCGAGCTTCGGGATGAAGCCGGCGAGGATCAGGAAGACCGCGCCGACGGACACCACGTGCCGGCTCATCACGCCGGTGAAGGCGACGAGGCCGACGTTCTGGCTGTAGGAGGTGTTGGGCATCGCGCTGAACACCGACGCGAACGCGGTGCCGACACCGTCGGCGATGACGCCACCGGACAGCTCCTTGTCGGTGACCTCGCGGCCGGCACCGCCCTTGGTGACCGCGGCGAGGTCGCCGATGGTCTCGACGCTGGTCGCGATGGCCATGACGCCCATGCCGATGACGGCCGCCGCCGGGAACGTGAGGCCGAACGCGAGCGGACGCGGGAACGAGAACCAGGCGGCGTCGGCGATGCGGGCACCGTCGACGAGCCCGAACGGGATGGCGGCGAGGTAGCCGACCACGAGGCCGACCAGGACGGAGGCGGCGCTGAGGATGCCCTTGCCGAGCGCGTACGTGACCAGGATCACCACGAGCACCAGGCCGGCCAGGCCGAGGTTGGTGGCGGAACCGAAGTTCTCCGAACCGGCGCCACCGCCGGCGAGGTTGATCCCGGCGGGCAGCAGCCCGACCCCGATGACGAGCACCACGATGCCGCTGACCAGCGGCGGGAACAGCGACTTGAGCCAGCGCAGGCTGACGCCCAGCAAAACCTGCACGACGCCGGCGAAGATCGCGCCGCCGAAGATCGCCGACAGCCCGTACTCCGACGCCAGCGGGATGGCGATGACCAGGAACCCGAAGCTGGTGCCCTGGACGACGGGAAGCCGGGCGCCGACGGGCCCGATTCCGATCGTCTGCAGCAACGTGGTCAGACCGGCGACGAGCAGCGCGACCTGCACGAGAAAGGCGGTCTCGCCGGTGGTCGCTCCCACGACGCCGGCGATGATGATGGGGATGGTGACGTTGCTGGCGACCATCACCAGCACGTGCTGAAGGCCGAGGGGGATGGCCTTGCCCAGCGGCGGCATCTCCTCGACGTCGTACAGGACCTCAACCGAACCGCGATCGACCATGAAGCGCTCCCTTTTGCTCCGGTCCATCCAGTCCGGACATCGTACGGACGGACGGTCGACCAAGCGGCAGGTTCGACCACGGACGCGTCCGCGGTGACGAGGGCGTGGCAGGTATCGTCGTCGCGTGGAGACCAGCGAACTCGTGGAGACGATCGGTACGGCCCTTGCCGGCGAGCCGGTGGAGTTCGCGTACCTCTTCGGTTCCCAGGCGCGGGGTGACGCACAGCCGCACAGCGACGTGGACCTCGCGGTGCTGTTCGCCGACGGACTGCCGGCATCGGACCGCTTCGAGCGGTTCCTCGAGCTCGGAGCCCGGCTGGAGCGTCTGCTGGGTCGGCACGTCGACGTCGTCGACCTGGCCGAAGCGCCGCTGCGCCTCGCCGGTCGCATCCTGACGGAGCGTGTGGTCGTCGTCGGACTCCAGAGCGCAGCACGGGTGCGGTACGAGACCGATCTCCTCCCCCGCTTCCTGGACTTCGACCACCATGCCCGGCAACTCGACCAAGCGTTGCTGGCGACGATGGCCAGGCAGGCGCCCTGAGCATGGTCGACGCCGAACGACTCCTGGCTCTCCTCGATCGGCTCGAGCGGACCGAGGACGAGCTGCGCCGGTTGCGCGAACTCGGCCCCGCTGCCGTCCGCGACGATGTCGACCGGATGTACGCCTGCAAGTACCTGTTCGTCCTCGCGGCGGAGATCGCGATCGATGCGGGACAGCATGTCATCGCGTCCGAGGGCTACTCCGCGCCGAGCTCGTTCGCCGGCGTCTTCGAGGAGTTGGCGCGTCGAGGCGCGATCGACGCGGAACTCGGCGACTCCCTGGGGGCCATGGCGCGGTTTCGGAACCTGCTCGTGCATGGCTACGCGGAGGTCGACGACGACCGTGTCGTCGACATCCTGCACGGCGATCGGCTGCACGACCTCCAGCGGTTGCGATCCAGCCTTGCGGGCCTGGCCGAAAACTGAGGCCCGGCGAGCCAGAGACGGAGCACTACAGTCGCCGGTTCGCACCCCGGGCATACGCAGCGGACCCGGGCCCAAGCGGGAAGAGGACCGTATGGAGCCGTTCGACGAGAAGGACATGGGCCAGCGGGCGCTGAAAGTGCTTCGAGCCTGGAACGCTGGCAACGAGGACAACCTGCCGATCGCGATGCACGAGGCCAAGCAGATCATCGAGGAGGACGGCGATGCTGATCGTCTCGTCGCCGACCTCATCACCGTGGCCGGCTTCCTGCTCGTCAACCTCGAGCAGCGCGGCCAGCCCCCCGCCGTCACGATGGCGCTGACCGAGGCCTTCCTCGAGAGCGGACGCGACGACGCCTGATCCCGGCCCCCCCGCCCGGTTCCTGCCGCGGCCAGGTGTCCGACGGTCGGTCTCGTCCCGCGAAACCTGTAGCTACGCTGAAGGCCGGACTCAAGGCGCGGGTCCTCCCGGATCGTCGAGGAGGGACCCGCGATGGCCGCACCTGCTTCCGCCGCACTGGACTGGCCCGTCCCGCCGGCCTGCCTGTTGTGTGGCACGCCGACGCCTGAGCCGGGCTGCTGTTCGGCCACCTGCGCCAGCCGGGCCCACCTGGAGGTCCAGCGCAACGCCGCACGGCTGCGCACCGCCGCGCTGACGGCCGAAGACCGCCGGGCACTCGCGGAGCGCAACGGCCGCCTCACCTCGATCCTGCTGCAGTGGCAGCGGAAAGCCGGCTGAGGCGCGGGGCGACGGCAGCGGCGCCACCGTGGCTGGCTGGAGGCTCGGGAGGGGCCGGCACCAGGCCGGCCCCTCCAACTGTTTCGAGAACCTGCTACCCCCGGGCGTCGGCGATACCGCGCAGGGCCTTGGCCAACGCGGACGCGTCCGACTGGTGCTCGATCTGGTTCGCGAGGGCGTGCAGCTGGGCCGTTGCGGCCCGACCCTGCGCACCGCTGTCGAAGCGCAGCGCCCGATCGAGGAACTTGTCGAGGTCACGTCGCAGGTTGGCCGGGAGCTCCGCCCGGTCAGCTTGGTCGCGCAATGCGTCAGCGACCACAGCCGTCAGCCTCCAGGTCACCTTCGACTGGGTCATGGGGTTGTGCTGGTCGTAGGTGACGGTCTTGGCCGCAGCGAGCTCGTTCGCGCTCAGGTACTGGGTCTCGACCAGGTCGAAGACGTCCAGCCCGCGGGCGATCTCGGTGCCGTAGACGTTGCCGTTGTGCCAGTAGCCGGACCAGAACCCGCCGAGCACGAGCGTGTCGGCGATCGGGCCGCGGTCGAAGTAGGCGATCTCGAACGGTGCCGACGGGTCGGTCCAGTCGAACACCGAGATGCCACCCTGGTACCACGCCTGGACCATGATGTCGCGACCGGGTACCGGCACGACGTTGGCCTGGTGGGCGACACAGTTCTCCGCCGCCGTCTGTGCCGCCGGCAGCTTGTAGTGACTGGCGAACTGCAGACGTGGACCGTCGGCGGTCCGCACGATCTCGTACAGCCCGTTGGCGCCCCAGGTCGCGGGGTCACCTTCGCGGCAGCGCGCCGCGGTGCCGCCGCCCCACTCGTCGGTGAACATCACCGCGGTGCCGTCGTTGTTGAAGTTGGCCGAGTGCCAGTAGGCGAAGCTCGGGTCGATCACCTCGTCGATCCGTTTCGGGTTGGCCGGGTCGGAGATGTCGAGCAGGAGCCCGTTGCCCTCGCAGGCGCCGGCGGCCAGACCGATCTCGGGGAAGACCGTGATGTCGTGGCACGCGTCGGTCTGCGTGGTGTTCTGCGTCCCGGGACCGTGGCTACCGCCCGGCCACAGCCCGTCGATGTTGCCCTCGTCGTCGGCGAACAGTCGCGGTTCGTTGACGATCTCGGCCGCGGCGGGATTGGCGAGCGGGACCTCGATCACCTCGATGCGGAACCTCGAAGACGCCTCGTCGAAGTCCTCGGCGGTGGCGGGCGGGTTGGCGCAGCCCTCGAGCTCGTCGCCGGAGCGGACCGAGCTCGTGCCGTTGACGTAGACGTAGATCCTGCTCGGGTCGTTGAGGTCGGGAACCAGCCGGTGGGTGTGCGAACCGCGGCAGGTCTGCACCGTCGCGACCTGCTGCGGATTGTCGATGTCGCTGATGTCGAAGATCCGGACGCCCCGGAAGCGGTTGGGGTTCTCGCCGGAGGACGGACCGGCGGTGCAGTCGAGCTGCGCGCGGGTCTCCTCGACCGACATGAAGACCAGGTCACCCCACACGTTGAGATCGCCCTGGCCACCGGGGCAGTGCACCACCGTGCGCAGCGTCGGATTGGCCGGGTCGGAGATGTCGAAGATGTTGAAGCCGGCGAAGTTGCCCTGCAGGGCGTAGTCGCCGGTGAAGGTCAGGTCGGAGTTGGCCGTCGAGATCCCGCCGAAGGCGGAGTCGAGGCTCGCCGGGTCCCACAGTTCGCCGTCCGGCTTTTCGAAGGTGCCGATCAGGTCCATGCCGAAGATCGCCTGTTCGGCATCGAGGAAGCCGCTGCCCAGACCCTCGCGAGGGTCGGTCTGCGCGGTCGCCGCTGCCGGCATCAGCGCGACGAGCAGTCCGGCGATCGCCGCGAGGCTCAGGATGCGTGGGCGGCTGCGGCGCTGGTTGCGCCGCGGTTGCGAGTCGTGCATGTGTCGTGGTCCTCTCCTCAAGTGCTCCCGAACCCGGCATGCAGGCGACGCGTGGCGACGTCGCGGTGATGCGGCCGTCCTCCCCCGAACGACGACCTCGCACCGATCCGACTCGCCGGCGCCTTCCGACCGGGCATGGGAAGAAACTAGTCATTTCCGGCCGGTCGCGAACAGGGCCCTCGCGCGCAGCTCGCGCGGCGGCGAGCCATTGGACGCGGCAGGTCACCGTACGGGCGCGCCCGCGCTGCGCGCACCGAATCAGTTCATCATCGTCGGTCCGGCAGCCGGGTCTATGGTTTCGACTTTCGGCGTACGTGGCGGAGGACCGGCGGATGAGTGCTGTTCGGCGGCGTCGTCACCCGCTGCCGCTGCTGATGGCGGCGGCCATGCTGGTCGGCTGCACCTCTTCGTCCGAGGACGCTCCCCGGGTTGTCCAGCCGGGCGCTCCGGGCGATGCCAGTCGCGAGTTGTCAGCGAGCGAACTAGCCGCGATCGACTACAGCGACTACGGCGAGGCCGACGTCGCCTTCATGCAGCACATGATACTCCACCACGTCCAGGCGTTGCGGCTGACCCGACTGGTGCCCGACCGCACCGCGCGTGAGGACATCCCGCTGCTCGCGCGTCGCATCGACCTGTCGCAGGAGGCCGAGCTCGAACAGATGCGCGCCTGGCTGCTCGAGCGCGACGAACCCGTCCCGTCCCTGCTCGCCGGCCACGACCACGACGAGGTCACGGTCCCCGACGACGAGCTGATGCCGGGGATGCTCACCGAGCAGGAGCTGCTGGCCGTCGAGGCAGCCAGCGGCGAGGCGTTCGACCGGCTGTTCCTCGAGGCGATGATCCGCCACCACGAGGGTGCGCTGCAGATGGTCACCGAGCTGTTCGACGCCGAGAGCGGCGCCACCGACCTGTCGGTGTCGAGCTTCGCCAATCACGTGGCGGCCGACCAGACGATCGAGATCGGCCGGATGCGCCGCATCCTCGACGAGCTCGACGCCGGCGACGCGGCGGGTTGAGGTCCGTCGCTCCTGAGAAGTCGCTGGGCAGCCGCCGAGGTCGCGCTCAGCTGTGCTCGTCGGTGGACTCGGCCTCGTAGCGGATGATCACCACGGGACAGTGGGCATGGTTGGCGGCCTGGCGGCTCACCGATCCGAGCACCAGCTCCCGGAACCCGCTCAGCCCCCGGGAGCCGACCACGAGCAGGGCGGCGTCACGGGAGCGTTCCACCAGCGCGTCGGCCGGGCCGCGGTCGTCGACGACGAGGCGCCGGATGGTCACCTCGCCTGCCTCGACGTCGGCGATCGCCTCGTCGAGGGCGCGCTGCGCTTCCTCCCTGGCACCGACGATCGCGTTGTCGAGCACGTCGGGGTTGACGAGGCCGTCGGTGTAGCCCGACGCCATCATGCCCGGCATGTCGAGCACGTACACCGCCTCGACCTGCGCGTTTCGCAGCCGGGCTTCCTCGACCGCCCATCGCAGGGCCGCAGTCGAGCGCTCGGACCCGTCGACGCCGACGACGATGGTGTCCATCTTCAGTCCCCCGGTTGCGGTACCCGGATGGTCGCAGCGAACCGCCCCACCGGCAAGGCGGCGACCGACGTGGTGACACGCGCCGGTGTCGAGCGGGTGATCGGTCACCACCGGTCGGCGACGACGCGGCGCAGGTCGTCCAGGTGGAGGTGGGTGTAGCCGACGGTGGAAGCGATGGACCGGTGCCCGAGCAGGCGTTGCACGACGTGGATGTCGACGCCGTCGCGGACAAGCTCGGTCGCGAAGGTGTGGCGCCATCGGTGAGGGAAATGCCGCCCGGCCACGCCTGCCCCCTCGCCGGCCAGCACGACTTCGCGGTAGACGGCCTCGTGACTGAAGCCGGCCTGCGGTGTGGTCACGGCCGGGTGCGGGTTGGCGAACAGCAACGGCGAGTCGGGCAGCTCTGGACGCAGCCCGCCGAGGTAGCCGCGGAGCAGCTGCTGCAGCGGAGGTGGCAGCACGACGACGCGGGGACGCGACCCCTTGCCGATGACACCGGCACGACCGGCGTCGAGGTCGAGCCGGTCCAGGCGCAGACTCCGCAGCTCGCCGGAGCGCATCCCGGTGTAGCGGAGCGTTGAGACGATGACGTGGCGCAGCCGCCCGCGGAGGTCGTCGAGGGCAGCGGTGTGGCCGAGGATGTCGCGCACCTCGTCGGCGCGGTAGACCGAGATCTCCGACGTCGAGACCTTCGGCGCGGCGAGCCTCCCGGCGGGATCGTCGTCGTTTCGCCCGGTGAGCACCAGCCAGGCGAAAAAGCGGCGCAGCGTCGCGAGTTGCGCCTTGCGGGTCGCAGCACTCACGCCACGATGGTCTTCGGCGATGAGGAAGCTGGCGAGCTCGGCGGTCGTCGCGCTCGACGGGCAGCGGTCGGCATGGACGCCGAACCACCACCGGGCGAAGGTGCGCAACCAGAGTTCGCGGTGTCGCAGCGTCTCGGCTGCGAACCCCGCCACGGCGCGTTCGTGATCGACAAAGCCGCTGAGCAGCGCCTGCCAAGAGCTCGTGTGCGAATCAGCGGCCATGGGCTGATGCTGACAGCGCCGCCGGCCCACCAGCGGAAACAGTGACCGACGCCTGTGGATCACGGCTGGCGTCAGGGCTTGCGCGTCAACGCCGACTGCCGTCCCGGAAAAACCGGAAGCCCCGGTCTCCGAAGAGACCGGGGCTTCACGTCGTGCGACTGACCTGGATCAAACGATCAGACGGTGACCTATCGTCACTCAGCTGATCGTGGTAACGCCCGCTGTCAGGTCCACGTTCAGACCGGTTACTGCGGTGATCTCGAGTGGGTAGGTCAGGTTACCGTCACCAGCGATGGTGCGGTCGTCCGCCTCCTCGAGCAGTGTGACAACGAGGACGTCGTCGTCTCCAGTCGTGTCCCAGGTGCATTCGGCGCTGGTCTCGCCAGCTGCCGAGCTTCCGGGAACTGCGACTACGTCGTAGCAGACCACGATGGTCGCGTCCCCGTCGCCGTCTTGGACACGGATTTGGATGTCGTCGGCATTGGCCGTGTCCATGTCCTCAGCGAAGGTCAGCTCCCACACGTCGCCGGCGTCAGCCAGACCCTCGATGACCGTGTCGGTCAGATCGATGTCGGTGATGGTCGCCGGCTCGGCCGGAACCGTGGTGTCCACCTCGACCTGGACAGCGACAGCGTCGCTGTAGTGCCCAGTGAAGGAAACGGCGTAGACCTCGACGCAGTACTCGCCGTCGACCAGGCCCTCGAACGTGTACTCCGTGACAGCAGCGGTCGTGCTGGCGTCATCAACATCGGTCCCGGCACATGCCAGAGCGGTGTCGGCGGCGTCAGCCTCGTACAGCCAGACCTCGTAGCCAGCGATGCGGCCCTCGGCCGGGCTGGGAGCATCCCAGTCCACGACGATGTCGTCCTCATCGGCGACAACCGTCACGTTCGCCGGAGCGGCGGTGACGTCCTCGACGATGTCGTGGATGGTGGCGTCACCAGGCTCGGCGCCGCCAGGGTTGTAGTCCGTAACCTGGATCGTGTCCCCCGCGCTCGCCCACGCCTCGAACTGTGCGAGGGAGATCGAAGCGCCGTTATAACGGAAGGTGTCACCGGCGACGTAGGTGATGACGACGTCGGCCCGGCCATCGCCGTCCGTGTCGAGCATGTACCAGTTGTTCGCGGCGTCGATCGTGGTGACCTCACCGTCGTGGTCCGAACCAATCTCTGCCTCGGTCGGGATCCACGTCTTCTGACCACCGACACCGAAGTCCTCGGTCGGCAGGCCGTCTTCATCGACGTCGAGCGCGAGGGCGGTGAAGTCGGCTCCGTCCTCATCAAGCCAGACGACCGGGAAGACGCTGTCAGCTAGGTCGCTGTTGATACGGAAGGTGATGGTGCCACCCACCGGCACGGCAGTCTGCTGGTCGGCATCCACGACGTCGAGGTTATTGACGTGGGTGATGACGGCAGCGATGTCGCCTTGGTCGGCGGTTCCGGTGGTGCCGTCCTCATCGAAGGACACCACGTCTCCCGTGGCGACAGTGACACTGCCGGCTTCGAACAGTGCGATGTTATAGGTCTCGGTGTCGTCGAGGCCCGTCACCGTGTAGGTACGGCCATCGCCGACCTCGTTAGTGGCAGCCTCGCCTGTGGTCACCGTGAAGGTCTGGTTCGTGGTGGGAGTGGTCGGCTCTTCTTCGAACTCGCCCTCCCAAAGGCCCTGCTCGTGCAGCTCGGCGGCGCCGAGGATGATGAACTGGGCCATCTGCTGACGGGTCACGTTGGCGCCGGGACGGTAGGTACCGTCACCGAAACCACGAACGATGCCAGCCTCGGTCAGCTTGTTGATGTTGTCCGAGTGGGTGGCGTCATCGTCGACGTCGGGGTAGTTGTCCCCGTCGCCTTCGGGAAGCTCAGCGCCGACCTCTTCCATCGCGCGAGCGATGTAGCTGGCCATCTGCGCACGGGTGACGTTGGCGCCGGGACGGTAGGTACCGTCACGGAAGCCCTCGACGATCCCACGCTCGGTCAGGTAGTCGATGGCGGCCTGAGCCTCGGGGGTCGCGTTCTCGCGGTCCGGGTAGTCAGACGCCGCCGTCGGCGGCACGGTGGTGTTGCCGTTCTCCGCCTGCTCGATGAAGCGGGCGATGAACAGCGCCATCTGCTGACGGGTGACGTGCTGGCCAGGACGGTACGTGCCATCGGGGAAGCCAGCGGCGATGCCGTAGGCCTGCATGCACTCCACGTACTCACGGAACGTGGCACTGATGGTGGCGTGGTCCTGGAAGTCGGTGGACTCGGGGGCGTCTGCACAGACGTCCTCGTGGTTATCAGCGAACGCGGCGCCTGCGGGCAGGAGCGACAGAACCATCGCCCCAGCCATAGCGACACCGAGCGTCCGCCTCACGCGATGCGTGATGCTCACTCTTGCCTCCTCGAAATGGTTGCTCTCCAGCCCGAGGAACTCGGGCGCGGGAGTCGAAAACCCACGGATGTGGCCTTCCGAAGGGGTGAGCGTAGTCACGTCCTTCCGCGGGTACTACGAAGGGCCACATCCGCTCGTACGTGCGCGGAGCGCATTCAAATCGGCTAGTCCCACCGACCCAGGGGCCCCGGCCGCATGGCCGCAATGAAAAACCCTCCGTCTCGGATCGAGATGGAGGGCGGCGAAGCGGTGGTTGCTGGCGGCTACGGCAGGTCGGTGACGACCTCGTCCTCGTCGCCTGCCGGGGCGTCCGACGGCGGCTGTTCGGTGCTACCCGGGTTGGCGACCTCGTCGCCGTCGCCGGTCTCGCTGGGCGACGGCGTCGGGGCGGGCGACTCGCTGGGCCGGCACGACTTGAGCTTTTCGTCCTCGGCCTCCTCCTCGGCTGGGTCGTCTGACGCGGACTCCGAGGCGCTGGGCGTCGGCGACGGCGTCGGGCACAGGGGGCGACCGCCGAAACCGTCGAGCTCCTCAGGATTCTCGGTCGGATCGGCAGACGGCGAGGGCGACTGCGGCGCAGGCTCGGACGACGGCGGGCTCGAGGGACTCGACGGCGTCGACGGGCTGGGGGACGACGGCGAGGCCGGCGAACCGGTCGACGGTGCCGTGGTCGTGCCACCGGATACGTCGGTGGACGGGGTTTCCTGCGTCGGCGGCTGGCTGGTGCTCGGCGACGGACTCGCCTCGGGCGACTGCTCAGCAGCGGTCGAACCCGACGTCGGTGTGGTGGACGGGTCCACCTCGTCGACGTCGGCGATCTCGCCCAGCGCCTGCGGCGCGCCCTGCGCGTTCGCGCCGCTGGCGACCGGGCCGCCGGACATCCCGACATCGGTGACGACGACGGTGCCGTCGCGGTCGATGGACGTCACCCCGACAGCAGTACCGGCGATGAGGACGAACACCGCCGCGACCTTCCCCACGCGGTCGACGACGGCGTAACGGCGTCCGAGGTGGACGACGTTGGGTACTTCGTGGCGGTGCTGAGCGGCGGCGGCGTAGATGTCCTGCAGATCCTGCTCCGCACGGTCGCTGACCGGCGGAGTCACCAGGCGGGCACGCAGTCGCCACAGCGCGTCACGGGTGGGACCGTCGACCGCTGGCTCGTCGTGCTCGAAGGCGCCAGGAGGAATAGTCATGCTGATGAGGTCAGCGAACGCTGACCCCGCCGCGGGTACTTCGCATCATCGAGTTGATCGCGGAGCGCGCTGATCGCACGACGGTGCAATGCCTTGACGGCGTTGTATTCCTTGTCGAGCACCTCGGCAGCCTGGTGCAGACTGAGGTCGGCGACGTAGCAGAGCAGCAGGACGTCACGCTGGTCCGGCGTGCAGGCGGACAGCAGGTGCTCGAGCTCCGCTCCGCCGAGTCCGTTGAGGACGGCGTCGTCGATGCGGGTCGCCGGCAGTCCGGCCTCCAGCACCTCGGACTCCGCGGGTCGGACCGGGCGGGCCTTGGTGTGGCGGGCCGCGTCGATCATGCGGTGGTGGGCGATGGAGAACACCCAGGAGCGGAAGTTGGCTTCGGTGCCGCTGAACTTGCGCAGGTCGCGAACGACCTGCAGCAGCGTCTCCGAGGCGACGTCCTCCGGCGTCGCGCAGCCGCGACCGCGCAGATAGCCGACCAGCGCAGGCTGGAGCTCGAGGTAGAACCGGCGCCAGGCCGCTTCCTCGCCTCGACGTGCTGACGCCAGCACGTGCTCGAAGCCTTCGCCGATCATGCTCCCCCGTTCGCATGCGCGGTGGGCGATTTGTGGTCGTTCGCTCACCCGCTGTGAACGGCACGAGCCTAGTAGTCCGGCCGTGGGGCGCAAGCGAAGGAATCATCGACCCTTCGACCCTCAACTGGAGCGAAAGGTTGCAATTGGCGCGTGAGCCGCTCAACCAGCACGAGTCGGGAACTCTTGCGACGAGTCTTCAGGCGTGGTTTCGGAGGTGTTCCAGCACCACCTCGGAGGGTTTGAGCTCGTCCGCGATCGCCGGCCGGCGCAGGCGCTGCGGTTCGGCCAGGAAGGCGTCGACCACGCGACGGTCGTAGTCGGACACCACCACGTTGGCGCCGATCCCATCGGCGCGTTCCGTTGCTGCGCGCCACAACAGCGTCGGCACCCCCAGCAGCGCGCACTCCTCCTGGATCGACCCACCGTCGGTGATCACGAACGGCGCGGCCTGCAGCATCGCGACGAACTGCGCATGCGGCGCCAGCTCGACGAGCTCGACGCCGGCCGCCCTCAAGCGTTGGTCGAGGCCGCGGCGCTTCAGCGTGTCGATGGTGGGACCGTGCTGCACGAACCGCACCGGATGCGTGACGGCGATGCGTTCGACCGTCGAAACGAGGTGCTCGACGCGTTCGCGACGGTTGAGGTTCTCGACGCGGTGCATGGTCACGATCACCGGAGCCTCGACCTCAGCTTCAGCCGCGTCGCTCGTGCCGTTGCTTGGGGCGGGTCGGAGGTCGTGGGCGAGCGCCTCGGCGACAGTGTTCCCGGGCAACGGCACGATCCGGCCCTTCACCCGCATCCTCCGCAGGTTGGCAACCGCCTCGGCGTCCGGCGCGAACAGCAGATGGGCGATGCGCATCACGATCACCCGGATCAACTCCTCCGGGAACGGATGCAGCAGGTGCTTCGACCTCAACCCCGCCTCGAGGTGGGCCACCTGCAGGCCGGCCCGGCGTGCCATCAGCGTCGACAGCAACGTCGAGGGCGTGTCGCCGTGCACGACACAGACCCCACCCTGCCCACCGAAGACCTCCCGCCGGAGCTTGCGGCCGTCGAGGAGACGCGCGAACAGCTTCAGGGCCCACCGCGCCGCCTGCGGGATCGAGGTGATGTCGCGTCCCGACGCCAGGACGTGGTCGGGATGACGGACGCCGAGCTCCTCGCGCAGACCGACCGACAACGCGGCGTGCTGACCGGAGTCGATCAGGCGGTACCCGATCCCTTCTGCGTCGAGCAGCCGCAGCAGCGGCGCCGTCTTGATGTACTGCGCCTTGGTGCCGAGGAAGACGTGGATCACGTGGCCGGTCCGGGTCATGGGGCGAAGGGGGCGCGCCGAGCATAGGAGCGGCCACCTCGACTCCCGTGCCGCATGACGACGCCGCTCGAGCATCCACGACCTCGCCATCGGGCGCCGTCCACCTCTTGCGGTGAGCTCGTACGGTCGCCGCTGCCATGACGGGGAGGCGATGACACGATGCCGGTCGAGGAACGTCGACGCGTCGCGCTGCACAGCCAGATGGCCGCGACGAGGGGCGAGGCCGCGGAGACCGATGTTCGAGCTGCTCACGCCCGCCGGCCAGGAGATGGCTACGCGCGCCGACCTCGAAGCCGGTTTCGCCGCCATGGACGCCCGCTTCTCCGCGATGGAACAGCGCTTCGCCGCCATGGACCGGCGCATGGACGAGCGCTTCGCGGCGATGGACCAGCGCTTCGCGGCGATGGACCAGCGCATGGACGAACGACTCGGCGGCATGGTGGACCGGGCAACGTTCGAGCGACGCATCGGCGAGGCGGTCACCAGCCAAACCCACAACCTGGTGCTCTCCCAGCTCGCAGCCCTCGTCACGATCGCGGCGTTGGCGTTCGGCCTGCGCTGAAGCGCGTCAGGTTGCCCGGTCGCGATGGAGCGGCGCCGCGCCATCGGCCGCGCTGTTTCCGATGCCGCGCCGGACCGACCGCCGGCTCATACGGCGAGGCAGCGCCGGACCGGCCGCCGGCTCACACGGCGGGTTCGAGCAGCCCTTCCTGGACGAGGCGGTCGAGCAGACGGCCCAACATGCTCGCGGCCTGGTCGCGGCGGACCGGCGCGTCGGGAGCGAACCGGCCGTCGGTCATCCCGGTCACGACCCGCAGACCCGACGCGGCGCGCAACAGCCCCTCGTCGGCGTGGCCGACCGTGTCGCTGAATTTCGGCCCGTAGATGCGGTATGGGCCACCCGCCAGGTACTCGTTGGTGCGGGTGACGATGGCGGCGAACTCGGCACGGGTCGTGATCGCGTGCGGCGCGAACCGCGTCTCGGTCCGGCCACGGACGATGCCGACCGCGGCCAGTGCCTCGATGGCGTCGCGGTGGACGTACCCGGTGGGCGCGACATCGGAGAAGCGGCCGACGGTGGGAGCGGCCGGCAGGCGGCCGGCACGCTCGAGGGCACGGGCCACCATGGTCGCGACCTGCCCCCGCGTGAGCCCGTCAACGGCCCCGTACGTGCCGTCGGTGCGGCCCTGGGTGATACCGAGCGAGACGAGGCAGCCGACCGCGGGGCCGTGCACCGACGCGGCGCTCACGTCGGTGAAGCGCTGCGGCGAGATCTGCCGACACGCCGGCACCGTCGTTCCGAGGCGGTCGAGCACCAGCGGCGCGCGCACGAGCCCGCCCGAGCGCGTGTCACGCATACCCGGCAGAGGACGGACGCTGGCGCGGACCGCCTCGACCACCTCGACGGCGTTGCGACCGCGGTGGTGCTGCAGCGCGAGGGCCAAGGCGCCCGTGACGTGCGGCGCGGCCTGCGAGGTGCCCGACATGCGGTCGAGGCGACCACCAGGAACGGTCGAGAGGATGTGGCTGCCCGGCGCGACCACGTCGACCAGTTCGCGGCTGCGGGCGCTGTAGGACGCGATGGCCCCGGCGTTGTCGATGGCGGCCACACCCACCACGTTGGGCAGGCGCCAGGCAACGGGGTAGACCGGGAGCTGCTCGAGGGTGCGCGCCGTGTTGCCGGCCGCGGTGACCACCGGCAGGCCCGACTCGTACAGCGCCATCTGCAGCGCAGTCGACGCCACCGGGGAGGTCCAGCTCGCGTTGATGACGTGCGCGCCGTTGTCCCGGGCGTAGCGGATCGCCGCCACGGCGTCCGAGACCCGACCCGAGTCGCCCTCGAGGAACTTCAGGACCATCAGCCTCGCGTCCGGCGCCACCCCGGTGAAGCCGCTCGACGCGTCGGCGGCGCCGGCGATGATGCCGGCGACATGCGTGCCGTGACCGTCGCTGTCAGGCGTGCTGTAGAGCCGATTGTTGTTCGCCGCGAAGTTCCAGCCGTGCACGTCGTTGACGTAGGTACGTCCGGTGACCGGGTCGGTCCGTGGCGTCGCAGCGCGCGGGTTGCGCCACAACTGGTCGCGCAGCAGCGGGTGGCTGACGTCGACACCCGTGTCGATCACGGCGACGACCACGCCCTTGCCGGTGGCGTAGGGCCAGGCCTCGGTGGCGCCGACGTCGACCTTGGCACGGCCGGGCTTGCTTGCCACGACCTGGCCGGTGTTCCGCACGCCCCAACTTCCGGCACTGGTGTCGAACCCGGCCACGACCGTGGAGGCGGGACCGCTGTGCGTGACTGCGCTCGACGTGGCAGTGGTGGCGGTCGTCGCGGTGTAGATCAGGGTGTCCGGCTCGACGGCCACGACGTCGTCACGGCGGGCGAGCAGGCGCTCGGCCGCGGCCGCGTCGGCCGTGGTGTCGAACTCGAGCACCTGCACCTTCGAGTCATCGACCGGCGCCGCCGACGGGCCGTTGACGTTCGCCGGCGAGAAGTCGTCGGCGACGGGCAGCCCCTCGCCGGCGGTGGCGGCGTCGACGGGCGCGGCGAACGTCACCAGGAGCCGGACCTCGTCGCCGTCACCGGCCAGGGCCGGCACGGCGAAGGCGGCCGACGCGGTCGCGACGGCGACAACCAGTGAGACGAACCGCGGCAGGGGGCGGAACGACGCCATGCAGTGACTCCGTGGGGCGACCACGTGTGCCCGCCCCTCGGACACGGCCCGCAGCCGCATGCGCACATAATCGGCCAATTGGTCGAAAGTGCGAGCACCCGCGCGCAGAGCATGGCAACGAGGGCGGGGAAATCCGGCGGGATTCGCGGGCGGCTTAGGCGGACGCGTCACGACGCGTCACCGCGAACGATCAGCAACGCGCCGCGTCGATCCGTTGCGGACGGCTCTGATGCGGCTTCACCCAGCACGTGCCGCGTGATCCAGCCGGGATGCTCGGGTGGCCGGCGAGCCCAGGGCGCGCGAGAGTGATGCCGCTGTCGACATCACGGCGAGTGCCAACGGCTCCGTCTCGAAACGCGTCGTGGGTACGGAGACGGAGATGCCGGCGACGAGATGACCACCGGGGCCGAAGACCGGCGCGGCGACGCAACCGAGACCGAACGCCGACTCCTCCCGCTCCTGCGCGAAGCCGCGCTGCTGCGTCTCCTCGAGCTGTGACCGAAGGAGCGAAGTCACGGCCGTCGTGTGCGGAGTGCGCGGGACGAGGCCGCGCTCCACGACGCGGTCGAACAGCTCGGGCGGCGAAAATGCGAGAAGGGCCTTGCCGATCGCGGTGCAGTACAACGGCATGCGCCCCCCCATGCGGGATGGGCTCTGGGCCGTCCGGTGACCGACCAGCTTCTCGATGTAGAGCACGTCGACCCCGTCGACGATTCCCAGGTGCACGATCTCGCGGGTGGCGGTGTAGAGGTCCTCCATGAACGGCAGGGCGGTCTCACGCAGGATGCGCTGGCGAGGAACCAACTGACCTAACTCGAACAGGCGCAACCCCAACCGGTATCCACCCGCGACCCGCTCCAGCAGCCCCCAGGTGACGAGATCGTTCGCGATGCGGTGGACGGTGCCCTTCGCCAGTCCCGTACGACTCATCAGTTCATTGAGTTGAAGAGTCGAGGTTTGGGCTTCGAAGCACTCCAGGACGCGCTGCACCTTGCCGAGGACGGAGCGATCGTCCAGGTGGGTCTCCAACGGCTTCATCTATCAGACCTCGTCTCGTCCCCGCTCGCCCGTCCTGGCAGTATTGCACCGACCATTGAGCCCACGGCCCTACAGCGCCGTGGGTCGCCCTGCACGCCCAGGGTGACACGGCCCGCGTGCGCGTCCCGCTCAGTGGAACAGTGCCGTTGCGTCGACCAACTGCAGGCCGCACGTTGCTGGAAGCGAACCTGTCCGCCCGACTGGGCATGCCGGCAGGCACGATGGTTGACGCCGCTGCCGACCCGGCCGCACTTCAGGAGCGCCCAATGACCGACCACGCCTCCGGCAACGCGACGGATCCCGATACGCGGGGCCGCGCACGCGCGCTCTACGACGCCTTGCGCACCCACGAGCCGATCGAGCCGCTCACCACCGGCGCACCCGACTTCAGCCTCGAGCAGGCTTACGAGGTACAGCGCCGGCTCGTCGAGATGCTGCTCGCGGACGGCGACCAGATTGTCGGCTACAAGCTCGGGTTGACCTCGCGACCTATGCAGGAACTGCTCGGCGTCGACACACCGGACTTTTCCGCCGTCGTCGACTCGCAGCAACTTCCGGACGGCGCCGTCGTCGCGTTGGACCGCTTCATCTCGCCCATGATCGAGGCAGAGTTCGTGTTCCATCTCGCGTCGCCGCTCCAGGGCCCGGGCGTCACCATCGACGAAGTCGTGAACGCGACCGAGAGCATCTCCGCGGGCCTCGAGATCGTCGATTCGCGGATCCGTGACTGGGCGATCAGGTTGCCCGACACCGTCGCGGACCTGGCCTCGTGCGGTGCGGTCGTCGTGTCGGCCCGGCGCGAACCTCTTCCAGTCGGCGGCGCACGACTGCTGGGAATGGCGCTGAGCCGCAACGGTGAACTCGTGGACACCGGCTGCGGCGCAGCGACGCTCGGTGATCCCGCAGCGGCCGTCGCCTGGCTGGCGAATACGCTCGGCTCACGGGGCGTCCGCCTGGAGCCAGGACAACTGATACTCACGGGTGCGCTGCACAAGGCCGTCCCACTGGCTCGCGGCGACCACTTCGTCGCCGAGTTCGATCGCATCGGATCCGTCGACGTCCACGTGGAGTAGCGCGCACGAGGTGCGGGCCGGCAGCGTCGCGCACGAGGTGCGGGCCGGCAGCGTCGCGCCCGGCCACGGGTCGGCGTACCCACCGGCAGGGGCGCCATGGTGAGGCCCCGCTCGCGGACGTCGCAGCACAGCCCCGCCGTGCGGGTTCCACTGGCTGGACCGTTCGCGTTGCCGCAGGTCATGAGGCGGGGCATCGTGGCCCCATCGTGTGAACGCACGCACGAATCGCCTATTCGCGCCGGGCGGCCGGATCGAGCACGGCCGTCCTGAGGAGTGACGAGCATGGTGCACAGCGGCCACGACACGATCTGGCTGGACCTGTTGGGAGCGCAGACACGCTACGTGGACGCCGGGGGTATCCGCACCCGTGTCATCGAATCGGGTACGGGCCCGGCGCTGGTGTTGCTGCATGGGGGCGGCGGCCATGCCGAGGCGTTTGCCCGCAACGTCGTGCCGCTGGCTGGCGAAGGTCTTCGCGTTGTCGCCGTCGACTACCTCGGACACGGATTGACCGATCGGCCCTCGAACCCGATCGGTCGCGACAACTACGTCGCCCACCTCGTCGCAACTCTCGACGCCCTCGGGCTCGAACAGGCCACGCTGGCCGGCGAGTCGCTCGGGGGATGGATCGCGTTCTGGACCGCGCTTCTGCACCCCGACCGTGTGACGAAGTTGATCTCGGTGTGTGGGGCCCGACTGGAGGTCGAAAAGGACCCGGCATCCGAGGCGCACGTCCGCGAGGGACGCGCGCGCTTCAAGGCGCTGAACGAGGCGTTCCTGGCGGACCCGACCCTCGAAAACGTCCGAAACCGCCTCGCCTGGCTGTTCTTCGACCCCGACGAGTCGATCACCGACGAACTCGCGCAACTCCGCCTGCGGCTGTACCAGGACGACAAAGTGCGACGCACCCTTTCCGACGGTATCGGGATGAAGGTCGTCACCTCGGGTGCCGACACGGTGAAACGCAACGATGCGTTCGACGCGGACGCGCTGGCCGGCATCCAGCACGAGACGTTGGTCCTTTGGACCAGTCACAACCCCAGCAACACCGCCGCGACGGCACGTCGGGCGGCGTCGTTCATCCCCAACTCGCGGTTCGCTGTCATGTCCGACTGCGGACATTGGCCGCAGTGGGAGGACCCCGCAACGTTCAACCGACTGGTCGCCGACTTCACGCTGGGCCGCGCCCAGGTCGGAGAGCCCGTCGAACTGGCCTCCACCTGACGAGTCTTCGATCGCTGGTTCGTGGCAGGGAGCCTTGCATTGGACGTGGACAACAGCCCCAGCGGGCAGTCCGAGGCGCCGCTTTCGGTGGCGATCGTCGGCCCGGGCAATATCGGCACCGACCTGCTGCTCAAGTTGCAGCGCAGCGAACACGTCGAAGTCCGCTACATGGTCGGCATCGACCCCGATTCGGACGGTTTGCGCTTCGCCGAACAACATGGCGTCGAGGCGTCCGCAGACGGCGTGCCGTGGCTCGTCGGACGCGAGGATGTTCCGGACGTCGTCTTCGAGGCGACCTCGGCGAGCGCGCATCGCCACAACGCGCCGCTGTACGAAGCGGCGGGGATCCAGGCAGTCGACCTGACGCCGTGTGCGCTGGGCCCCTCTGTCGTCCCGAGCGTGAACCTCGACCAACATCTCGGCACCTCGAACATGAACATGATCACCTGCGGGGGGCAGGCCACGATCCCGATGGTCGCAGCCGTCTCGCGGGTTACTCCGGTCGCCTACGCCGAGATCGTGGCGTCCATCGCCTCACGCTCGGCGGGACCCGGCACGCGCGCCAACATCGACGAGTTCACCCAGACCACCGCAGCGGGACTGGAGGCCGTCGGCGGCGCTGCACGTGGCAAGGCGATCATCGTGCTCAACCCCGCCGAGCCACCCATGATCATGCGCGACACGGTGTACTGCGCGATCGATCCCGAAGCCGATCAGGAAGCGATCACGGCTTCCGTCGAACGGATGGTGGCGGCCGTCGCCGCCTATGTGCCGGGGTATCGCCTTGTCGCGTCGCCGCAGTTCGACGGGCCGCGGCCCGAATGGGACGGCCTCGCTCGCGTCACCGTGTTGCTGCAAGTGGAGGGCAACGGCGACTACTTGCCGCCGTATGCGGGCAACCTCGACATCATGACCGCCGCCGCGGCGCGAGTGGCTGAGCGTCTGGCTCGCGCGCGAGTCGGCGCCGCCGGTTGAGTGGTGGAACGCGACAACGGGAGAGTCGACGTGGAATCGAGCAAGAACAACGACTGGGAGACCGTCAGTGGCGAATACTTCGACGCCGCTGACGTCTATGAACGGGAGCTGAAGACCGTCTTCGCGCGCAGCTGGCAGTTCATCGGCCACGAATCCATGGTGCAGGAGCCCGGCGACTTCGTCAGCCTGCCCATGGGCAACGACGCAATCGTCCTCTGGAAGGACGCGGCGAGTGGTCGGGCCCGGGCCTACCTCAACAAATGCCGGCATCGTGGCAACAAGTTGTGCCTCCACGATCGCGGCAAGGCCAACAGTTTCACGTGCAGCTTCCACGGCTGGACCTACGGCACGAGCGGGCAACTCACCGGCGTACCCCGCGAGCGGGAGGCCTACCGCACGACACTGGATCGTGACCGGCTCGGCCTCGTCGAGGTGCCACGTGTCGAGGCCGTAGGCGGCCTGCTGTTCGGCACCTGGGACCCGACTGCTCCAGCACTCCGCGACTACCTGGGCGAGGCGACCCCGCTACTCGAGCGTTACGTCGACAATGCGGGACTCGGCGGTCTGCAGTTCCTGCCCCAGCCTCAGAAGTACATCATGCCCGTGAACTGGAAACTGCTCGCGGAGAACTTCGCCGGCGACGACTACCACTTCAAGGTGACCCACGCGTCGGTGATCTCGCTGATGAAGCAGAATCCGACCGCGGCGCTGTCCCACGGCCTGCAGAAGGAACGGCGCTTCACCGTCGCCACCAACTTCGGCGCCGGCGCGGCGCACGGCTTCCTCGAGCTCAAGGTCGGCCCGGAGGCCTACCAGGAGGACCTGGCCAAGGCAGAGAAACTCGGCCCCGAGGCGGTCGAATGGGTGCGTCATCGTCACCAGGTGATCTCCGGCGACGACGACGACCTCGCCTACGCCTTCCATGCCGGCAACCTGTTCCCGAACCTGGCGCTCATCGGGATCAGCTCGGCGCTCTACGCCTCGGGTTTCCTTCTCTGGATTCCCCGCGGCCCGCACGAAACCGAGATCGTGCAGTGGGCGGCGGTCGACCGCGACGCGCCGGACATCGTCAAGCGCCGTGCGGTGTCGGTCCTCAAGGACCGTCAGGCGGCCGCCGGGATGGTCGCACCCGACGACCACGAGAACTTCGAGCGCATCGCGGCGAACGTGCGCGGCAGCGTCAGCCGCACGGTCCCGTTCGACTACTCGATGGCCGCAGGAATCTCCGAGCAGTTCCCCGATCCCGACGATGCCGACTATGCCGCCCGCTGGTCCCAACGCGGCCTGGGAACCCTGTTCCCGCAGGTCAGCGAAGCGAACCAGCGCGAGTTCTACCGGACCTGGGACAGCTATCTCGAGGGGACGTCATGAGCTCCCGCTGTCACCGGCGAGCCGCACCGGAGGAATCCAGATGAGCTCGACGACGTCGGCGGCGGTCGAGCCGCTGCACGCCCAGCTGTTGACGCAGGCCCTGGCCCGCGAGGCCTACCTGCTCGACACCAACCAGTACGACCGATGGCTGGAGACGCTCGCCTCCGACGTGCGCTACCTGGTGCCCATCCCCGAATGGGTGCATGGCCGCTCGGGCGCCGAAGAGGCCTTCGGCACGGGGGACGACGCCCTGTCGTTCCCGTACCTCGACGAGACCCACGAAGGGCTGCGACTGCGAGTGGCGCGGCTGCAGACCGGCCTCGCGCACGGCGAGATGCCGCCCTCGATGACGGCGCGTGTGGTCGGTGTCGCACTGATCGAGGAGCTGGCGAACGACCGGCCCCCCGGCGCGCGCAATTTCCGCGTCATCACCAACTTCACCCTGCACCAGACCCGTCATGAAACCCGTGTCGACGTGTTCGCCGGCCGGCGCGAGGACGTCTGGTCGGTGGGGCCCGACGACGGGCCGCAGGTGTTGCTGCATTCCCGCACCGTCCATCTGATCGAGCGGGTGCTCCCACGGGCATTCAGCACGTTCTTCTGATTTCGACATTCGACCGCCGCGACCGGCGGATCGATCTTTCGAACCAAGGTGGAGACATGGCAGAGCAGGTCCTCAACCTGGCGTTCGTGGGGCTGGGACAGGCCGTCAACCGGGTGCTCTATCAGCACCCGGAGGTGCACGAACTGCCCTACCGCATCGTTGCCGCAGCCGATCCTCGCGCACAGGCCCGTGACGCGTTCGAGCGCGACTTCAACGGCCGCGCCTTCGCGGACTTCGAGCCCATCCTCGAGATGCCGGAGGTCGACGTCGTCTACATCGCCACACCGCCGGAGCTGCACTGCGAGCAGAGCATCAAGGCTGCCGAGGCCGGCAAACACGTGCTGGTGGAAAAGCCGATGGCGCTCAGTCTCGACGATGCGCTGCTGATGTGCCGCAAGGCCGAGGACTCCGGCGTGAAGCTCCTCGCCGGCCACACCAAGTGCTTCGACGCGCCGATCATCGAGATGACACGCCTGGCCCAGTCCGGCCGCTACGGGCCCATGCGGGCTTTCACCTCGATGATGTACAACAGCTTCAACGTCATGCCGTGGCCGACGCCGGAACTCGCCGACACGATGGGTCCGGTCCTCAACCAAGGCCCCCACCAGCTCGACATCGCGCGCCAGATCGGTGGTGGCGTGGTGACCAGCGTGACGGCCACGACCTTCCACGACTCCCTGCGTGACGTCACTGGCGGCTACCAGGCTCTCCTGCGGTTCGACTCGGGCGCCTCGGCCACGTTGACCTACGACGCACGCGGCCTGTTCGACATCGCCGAGCTCTACGGCTGGATCGGCGAGGGCGGCCAAGCCCGGCCGGAGGATCTCAACGCGCGGATGCGTCACAACATCGGCGACCTGCTCGACCGGCACGGCCGCGACGGAATGGACGAGGAACTCGAACGGCAGAAGGAGGTCGGCCGCTACGGGGCGAAGGATCCCGGCGAGGCCTTGCGCAACGTCTGGGGCTACTCCAAGCCGGAGGAACCCCGCGACCAGCCATTCTTCGGCATGTCGATCCTCTCACTGGATCAGGCCGCCGCCCGTCAGAGTCGGCAGGGGCTGTACCTCTACACCGACGAAGGCCGGCGGTCCGTCGATCTCCGAAGCTCCCTGCGGGCCCGGGCCGCGGAACTCCTCGAGCTGTACCGATCGATCCGTGAGGACCGGCCCGTATTCCACGACGGCTGGTGGGGCGCGGCCACGCTCGAGGCCTGCCTGGCCCTTGCCGAATCCGCCGCAACCGGCCAAAGCGTCGAACTGTCCCACCAGGTCCCGACCCCCAGCGAGATCCCCACGCTCTCACTCTGACGGGGAGGGGCCGTCGCCCTGCACCGCCGCAGCATGAACGGATGCACCGTCCGGTGCACCCAGATCGAACCGGGAGAATCCAAATGAAGATGCGCAATACGAGGAGCCGCACGGCCCTGGGAGCCGGGCTCAGCCTGGCGATTCTCTTGGCGGCGTGCGCGGGCACCGACGGCACGGATGGCGCCGCGCCCGACGAACCCGCGGCGACCGGAACCGAAGAACCCGACACCGAAGAACCCAACACCGAAGAACCCGCCACCGACGAACCCGCAACGGAAGAACCCGACGCTGGTGAGTCCGGCGCCTGGGACGCCGATGCCCCACCGGAGTGGGAGGAGATCCTCGCCGCCGCCGCGGAAGAGGGTGAGGTCGTCGTTGCCGGGCCGGCTTTCCTCGACGACGCGATGACCACCGCGTTCGAAGCCGACACCGGGCTCACGCTGAGCTACCTGGGCGGCAATACGCGCGAGCTGAACTCGCGCCTCGACCAGGAGGCCCAAGCCGGAAACGTGACCATCGACGTCTCGATGGGCGGCGGTACACAGCTCAACACGTTGCTGCCCGAGGGACTCCTGGAGCCCATACGGCCGCAGCTGATTCTGCCCTCGGCCACGAACAACGACAACTGGAAGCCCGGGGACCAGAAGTACCTCGACAACGACGATCAGTACATGCTGCAGACCACGGAGTGGATCCACGGCTGGGTGGCGGTCAACCCCGACTCCCTGGGTGACATCACGGTCACGACCTGGGATGACCTGCTCCAGCCCGAACTCGTGGGCCGCATCGCTGCGTACGATCCCCGCACCGGCGGGCAGGGGCAGTCGGCCGCTGCCTACCTCGCCGAGGTCAAGGGCATGGACTACATCGTGGAGTTGTTCGACGGACAGGAGGTGACCTACACCCAGGATGGCGGTCAGCTCATGGAGTGGATCGCCCGTGGCACCTATGACGTCGCATTGGGCGGCATCGCGCCAGACGTCGAACGCTACCGCACCGAAGGTCTACCCATCGAGGTGCGCCACATGGAGGACGGCCCGGGCGCGCTGACAGGTGGGTTCTCCGTCCTCAAGCAGCCCGTGGGCGCGCCGCACCCGAACGCCGCGCAGGTGTTCCTCAACTGGTGGGCCTCGGGGCGCGGTCTGGACGTCTACGCCGAGGTGCTCATGGAGCCCTCCCTGCGCGTCGACAGTGAGGCCGAGGTGCCCGAGTACGTCACCCCGCAGGAGGGCGTCGACTACATCGATCAGTACACCGAGGACTGGTACACCACCGTGCGGCCACAGGTGACCGAGGAGCTCGCGGAGGCGCTGGGCCGTTAGCCCACGGTCGGCCTCGGGCTCCACGATCTCGTCGTCGCGGATCCCGAGGCCGGCCCTGTCGATGGATGTTGAGCGTGGGTGTCATCTCGTCTCGCTGGGGTCGAATTGCCGGCATTTTCATCGCCGCCGTCGTCCTGCCGCCGGTGTTGGTCGTCGTGCTCAGCAGTGTCAATGCGCAGATGCTGGGGTCGGGCTTCACGTTCACGGTGGACGCCTGGCAAGCGGTCTTCTCCAACTCACGTTCGCTCTCGGCCATCGTCACGTCGTTCTTGCTGACGGTTCGTGTGCCGATCGGGCTAGCGATCGCCTTCGCGTTCGCCTGGGCGTTGATCCGCCTGGACGTCCCGTGCAAGCGCATGATCGAGTACGGGCTGTGGTTCGCGTTCTTCGTCCCGACACTGCCGCTGATGTTGGGATGGATCCTGCTGCTCGACGGCAACTACGGGATCATCGCCAGCGCCGTTCCGTTCCTCGATCTCGAGATCTACTCCTTCACGGGAATCCTGTGGGTCCACCTGACGGCCAGCACGATTCCGGTCATCGTCATCTTCCTCAGGCCGGCGCTCCAGCACCTCGACGTCGGACTGGAGGAGGCGGCACTGCTACATGGCGCGACCCGCTGGCAGGTGTGGCGAACCGTGACGCTGCCCTTGGTGGCACCAGCGGTGGCCACGGCATTCCTCGCCGGCATGATCAAGGGTCTCGAGGTCTTCGAGATCGAGCAGATTCTCGGTCTCCCCGCCGGCATACAGGTCTTCGCCACCCGGATCTTCGCGCTCCTGGCCTGGGACCCGCCGATCTACGGCGAAGCGATGGCGCTGAGCACGATATTCCTGGCACTCATGATCCTGGCCGCGGTCGTCTACGTCCGATTCGCGGCCAGACGCGGTGAGACACCCACCATCGGGCTCAAGGGCCGGGCCGCCCAACGCCCACCACGTGACCGTCTCGCCTGGCTGTTCTTCGGCGCCATCGCCCTCTACTTTCTCATCGGGCTGCTGCTGCCCCTGGCGATGGTCATGCTCGGTTCGTTCAGTCGCCTCTTCGGCTTCTTCCATCTCACCAACCCGTTGACGCTGTCCCACTGGACCGACGTCCTGCGGGCCGAGGCATTCAGTCGCGCCATTCGTACCTCGGTGCTGGTCGGCCTCGGGGTCGCAGGCATCGGCACCGCGGTGTACAGCATGCTCGGCTGGGCGATGTGCCGTGCACCGGCACGATCGCGCTCCTGGTGGCTGGTCGGTGTCCTGGTGTGGATCCCCTGGGCGGTCCCGGGCATCCTGCTCGGTGTCGCCTACCTGATGATCTTCCTCAACTCGCCGGTCGTCCGGCAGTACCACGGCACCATCGTGCCCATGATCGTCGTGCTGCTCGTCATGACGATGCCGCTGGCCGTGGCGATGTTGCAGTCGGCGGCCGGCCAGATCCCTCGAGAATTCGAGGAGGCCGGGCTGATGGCCGGCGCGAGCCGGCTCGCGACGCTGCGCACCGTGACCCTGCCGCTGATGGCACCGATGATGGTGAGCGTCTTCCTGTTCGCGCTCATGCAGACGCTGCGTGACATCTCCGCCACCGTCCTCCTGGCGACGCCGAGCACCCGAACGCTGCCGCTGCTGATGTTCTCGTATGCCTCCGGCGGTCGGCTCGAGGCCGCAAGCGTGGTCGGCGTGATCATCGCCTTCACCGCCCTGATCATCACGGTCACCGTGCTCAAGCTGGCGCGACGCCTCGGCCTCGAGACCTGATCCATTCCCCTGTCCGCCCCGTCTCCCGAAACGAAAGGTGTTCCGATGGCTTCGATCGTCGGTGCTCTCGCGACGTCACACGCGTTCGCGTTCCTCGATCCCGAACACTGGGACGCGCGCCGTCAACGCATGCGCGCCTCGTACGAGCGTCGCTATGGCGTCGTCCCCGACGAGCGGCCGGAGCTCGCCGCGGAGGACGTGACCTCGAACCGTGAACGCTTCGCAAGCTGGCGGGCGGCACTTGGCGAGGCTCGAGACTGCATGACCGAGGCTCGCCCCGACGTGCTGCTGGTGGTCGGAGATGATCAGAACGAGGTGTTCTCGGGCGTGCAACCCCAGTTCGCCGTCTACACCGGGCAACGTTGCGTCAGCGCCAGCGATCGGGACAAGGACAGCCCGTACGAACTCGGATGCGACGCCAGTCTGGCACGCGCCCTGCTCGACCGGAGCGTCCGCGATGGGTTCGATACGGCTCAGGTCGAACACTTCGAGCACGAACTCTTGAAGTCACACGCCCACGCCCAGCCGCTCGAACATCTCGACCTGCTGGGCTACGCCTGCGTGCCGGTGTTCGTCAACGCCATCCACGTCCCGGCGCCCGAACCGGGCCGCTGCATCGATTTCGGACGGACGCTCGGACGCGCACTGGCCGACCTCCCCGATGACCTGCGCGTGGGGGTCGTCGCCTCGGGTGGCATGTCGCACTTCACCGCGGGCTACCCCTGGCCGGCCTATGACGGTCCCCACACCCTCGGATCGGTCGACGGCGACTTCGACCGCCGTGTCGTGACCGCGCTCCAAGCCGGCGACGAGGACTTCTTTCGCAGCCTCACCGCCGACGACCTGCTCAAACACGGCGACCCCGAGATGCGGGCGCTGCTCGTGCTCTTAGGGCTGATCGACTTCGTCCCGCCCTCGACGCACGCCTACGACGTCTTCTACCAGGCGGTCATGGGCATGCTCGCCGCAGGTTGGAAGCTGTGAGCTGCGACCCGTGCACGCAGCACATCCGGGAAGCTTGAATGTCCGCACCTGCCCTGGCCCTCGCGGCGGCGACCTGCTACTCGCTCTCACAGCTCGCCGTTCGGCTCGGGACACGCCGCATCGCTCCGTCCACCGGTTTGCTGCTCTCGTTGTACTCCGGGACTCTCATGCTCGGGATAGCGGTCGCGATCCGAGGCATCGGACGTCCGGACCCCCGAGCACTGGTGGTCTTTGGGCTGGCCGGGCTGTTGGGGCCAGGGGTGGCACGCTTCGCTTCGATCACCTCGGTATCGCGGATCGGCGCGACCCGCACCGTGCCGATCATCGCGGCCTGCCACCCACTGGTCTCCGTCACCATGGGTGCGGTCCTGCTCGCCGAAGAGCTCACGGTCCTGCGGGTGGCCGGTATCGCTCTCATGCTGAGCGGGATCATGCTCGCCGTACGGGCGGGTCGTTCCAGCGATCAGCGGCGACCTCTCGAGGTGACCAGATGGGCGCGGCTGTCGTTTCTGGTGTTGCCGTTCGTGGCCGGTGCTACCTACGGCCTCGCGGATTACGTCCGCAAGGCCGGTCTCGAGCTGTTCGCCGACCCGCTGGCGGGTGCCTTCATCGGTATCACGGTCTCGGCACTCACCTGGACCGCGGCGATGGCATTCAGCGGCCGCGCGAAAGGTCTGCTGGCGCGGATCACGGACCGCGACGTGAGGTGGTTTCTGCTCAGCGGCGTTAGCAGCGCTGGCGCCCAGGTGCTGCTCTTCTGGGCCCTGCTCGACGGGGAGTTGTCCGTGGTCGCGCCGATCGTGTCGATGCAACCGATCATCGTGGCGCTACTGGTACGGGTGTTCATCAACCGCATCGAACGAGTCGGCGCCGCCGTTGGCATCGCCGCTCTGTTTGCGGCGGGAGGGACGGCGCTGCTCTCGCTATGACGCGACTCCATATGGCTTCGACGATGCAAGAGGTGCGACATGCTGCAGGTTGAACAACTGCGCAAGCGTTACGAGCCGGGTGGGCGACGCGACGACGCCGGACACCTGGCGGTCGACGGCGTGTCCTTCCATGTGCCCGACGGGAAGATGTACACGCTGCTGGGACCATCCGGCTGCGGCAAGACGACGACACTGCGTTGCGTGGCCGGCCTCGAGACGCCGAGCGGCGGCACGATCAGCCTCGGCGGAAGCGTGCTGTACGACGCGGCGGAGAAGATCAACATCGCACCGAATCAACGCCAGCTCGGCATGGTGTTCCAGTCCTATGCGATCTGGCCCCATCTGAGCGTCGCGCAGAACGTGGCCTACCCGCTGCGGGTCGGGCGGCGTGCGCAGCGTGTACCCAAGTCGCAGATCCGGGAGCGGGTGGAGGCAGCGCTCGCCGCGGTTCATCTCGAGGGATACGGGGACCGTCGAGCAACGGCGCTGTCGGGTGGACAGCAACAGCGTCTCGCCCTGGCCCGAGCGTTGATCAGCCGACCGCGCATGCTGCTGCTCGACGAACCGTTGTCGAACCTCGATGCCAAGCTTCGCGAATCGATGCGGCTCGAGCTCAAGCGCCTCCAACGCGAGAGCGGCATCACCTCGTTGTACGTCACCCACGACCAGGTCGAGGCGCTCGCGATGTCCAACGTCGTTGCCGTCATGAAGGACGGTCAGATCGTCCAGGAGGGGCCTCCTGCCGAGATCTACAAGTCGCCGGCGAATGCCTTCGTCGCGGACTTCATCGGTTCTGCCAACCTCGTCGCGGGAACCGTTCGGTCCACGCGAACGAACGACTGCTGCGTGGTCGACGTGGGTGGGAATCTGCTGCATGCGCAGCTGTCACCGGCGATCCCGGAGTTGCGTTCCGGCCACGAGGTCATGATTGCCATGCGCCCAGAATGCATCACCATCGAAGGACGCACGGACGCGCAACCGCCAGCAGCGGGCACGCCCGGTTGGTTGGAGGGGATCGTGCGCAATCGCGCCTTCCTGGGCGAGTCCGTCGAACACGAGGTCGAGGTCGCCGGCAACATCCTGCGGACGCGCGGCATGGACATCGAGCCGCGGGGTATCGGCGAACACGTGTGGCTGCGCGTCCGTGGCGAGGACTGCCGCATCGTGCCGAGCGGCTGAGACCACACCGCCGAAGTGACCGCGAGACGGAAGCCACCACGCCAGGAAGGGAGGACGATGTCGGAGGAACGGTTGGCAGGCACCCGGGCAGTCGTCACAGGCGCACACGGGGGATTCGGGCAGGCGGTGACCGTGGCGCTCGCGCAACGAGGTGCATCAGTCCTCGCCATCGACATCGATCCCGACATCGTGAGCTGGGGTGAGCAGCTCACGAGCACGTATGGCGGGCGGGTCGTCGGCAGGTGCTGCGACCTGGCTGCCACCACCGAACACGAACTCTCCCAACTGATCGGTCCCGAGCCTCTGAACGTGCTCGTCAATGCCCTGGGAATCTTCGGCCGGGGACGACTCGAGAATCTGGACCGCGAGACGTGGGCCGGGGTGATCGCCACCAATCTCACCGCTGCCGTTGCGACGACGGCGATATGCCTGCCCGCGCTCCAGGCGGCCGCCTGGGGGCGCGTGTTGAATCTCGGCTCGAGTTTTGCGGCGCGAGGTCGCCCGGAAAGCACCGCGTACTCCGCATCGAAGGCCGGTCTCATGGCGTTTACCCGATCTCTGGCCGAGGAGTTGCGGAACACGTCCGTCACCGTCAACTGCATCGCGCCCGGCGCGACCGACACACCGCTGTTTCGGGCGACCTACCCGGAAGGCGCTCACCGCGGCGGCGAAGGGGTGCCGCGTGACCTCGCCGCCCCCGAGGACATCATCGCCCCCTTGTTGTTCCTGTGTAGCCACGGGGCGAATCACATCACCGGAACGACCCTGTGGATGCAAGGCCCCTGAGACGGTCGTTTCCTGTCGTATCACCGCTCTAGATGCCCATCCCCCGCCCCGTCCGCCTGCACTGCCCGGAGGATCCTCTCATGACCAGCTTCAGACTCACCGATTCGACCCTGAGGGACGGCTCGCATGCCGTGGCCCACCAGTTCACCGAGGGGCATGTGCGGGCGGTGGTCGGCGCCCTCGACATGGCCGGAGTACCGGTCATCGAGATCTCGCACGGCGACGGGCTCGGCGGTTCGAGCTTCAACTACGGTTTTTCCGGCACCGATGAACACCTACTGCTCCAGGCGGCGGTGGAGGCCCGGAAGAACGCCAAGCTCGCAGTGCTGCTGCTTCCCGGCATCGGCGTGCGCGAAGAGCTGCAGAGGGTCGCGAACTACGGCGTCGACATCGCCCGCATTGCGACCCACTGCACCGAGGCGGACATCTCCGAGCAGCACCTCCGAGAGGCGAAACGGCTCGGCATGGAGACCGTAGGGTTCCTCATGATGGCCCACATGCTCGAACCCGAGGATCTCCTGAAGCAAGCCCGATTGATGGAGTCGTACGGTGCGGACTGCGTCTACGTCGTGGATTCCGCGGGAGCACTCACCATCGATGCTGCCCGGGAACGGGTGGGGTTGCTCAAGCAGGGGCTGTCCTGCCAGGTCGGCATCCACGCCCACAACAACCTCTCGCTCGCCGTCGCGAATTCGATCGCGGCCATCGAAGAGGGCGCCGACCAGGTCGACGCATGTACGACGGGTCTGGGCGCGGGCGCCGGCAACTGCCCAACCGAGTTGCTCGCTGCCGTCTGCGACCTGTCCGGTATTGAAACCGGTGTCCAGCCACTGCGCCTGGTCGACGTAGCGGAGGATGTCGTGCGACCGCTGCAACACCGCCCCCAGATCATCGACCGTGATGGGATCATCCTGGGGTATGCCGGTGTGTACGGCTCGTTCCTGCTGCATGCCCAACGCGCGAGCGAACGCTACGGGGTACCGACCTCGGACATCCTGCTGGAGCTCGGGCGCCGCAAGGTCGTCGGAGGCCAGGAGGACATGATCATCGACGTCGCGATCGAGCTTCAGGAGGCGGCAGGTTGAGCGGCGTCGCACGTCGAATTGGCCCGACCCATCGTCGTGGCTGGCAGACTGCTCAGAGTTGAAGCGGGAGTCCTCTCCCCAGTTCGCGTGCACGCTCGTAGGCAAAATGCGCCAATGCCACGTCGCCGACGCCGCCGCGCGTCTCCTTGAAGACGGTCGGTCCCGGACGGGGACGTGACCAGCCTTTGAGCGCCGCATCGAGGTCGTGCACCGCGTCCCAGTCGATCTCACCGGTTTCGATCAGCTCCAGCAGCGCGTTGCGTGGAGCGTCGCCGGCGAAGGAGTGGTAGTGCGCGTACTGCAGCTCCTGCTTCTTCGAGCCGAGGAAGATGCCGGCGGCGGCACGGAAGATCGCGTCCGGGACTTCGTTGACACTACCGACCGAGTTGACATGGACGTCCCGGAGCACCTTTGCGGGGTCGAACACGTGATCGGTCGCGCTGGTGACACAGGCGATGAGATCCGCATCGGCAACGGCCTCGTCGCTGTTTCCGACCGCCGTGACCGGAATGCCGAATTTCCGCGTGGCGATATCGGCCAGTGCATCACGCTTCTCCGCAGTTCGGCTGTAGACGGTCGCCGCGGTGATCGGTCGCACGGCGATCATGCCCTCGAGCGCGCTCAGGGCATTTCTTCCCGCCCCGATGAGGGCAGCGGTCGTGGCCGCCTCGGGTGAGATCCACTTCGTGCCGACGGCGACCGTGACCCCCGTACGCATGATGCTGAACGGATAGGCCATGATCGCAAGAATGTTGCCGCTGTCCGCTTCGAAGAGCACGATGGGCGACATATTGCCCGCGAGGCCGCTGGCCGAGCCGAGGCGCGCCCCCATGACGTTGTCGTTGAGGAGCGCTCCCGTGACGATGCGGAGCGATCCACGCGGAAGTTTCATGCGGACCGGCGAGTGCACGCGACGGTCCTCGACGTTCGAGTCGCGATAGACGCGCTCGGTCACGTCGATGGCCTCATCGAACGTGAGCAGGTCGATGACATCCGTGCTCGACAGGATTACGGCCAAGATCGGTCCTCTCTCGCGCTCCGGCAGCAACTGACCGCACGACACTTCCCACTACACGTCGACCGGCGTCGTCCACTGCAGCTTGCGGCCCCACGGGTCACGTACGTAGGTGCTGATCTCGCCCTCGTTGCGCTCACCCGGCCGGCCGGGCGCCTCCTCGATCCCGCGTTCGGACAGCTGGGCCTTCAGCGCGTGGTGTTCGGCGTCGGGTGTCACCAGGAAGGCGTAGTGCTGTCCAGGGTTGGCGCCAGGGGCATCGGCGTGGGCGACCGAGAGGAGCCCTCCGCCCGCGTCGTCGAGCCGCCACCATGCGAAGGGTTCCCCGCCCGACAGCTTCCCGGTCTCGGGCGTTCCCATGGCGAAGACGTCGCCGTAGAAGTCGATGCCTTCTTGGATGTCCGGACAGTCGAGTTCCAAGCGAACCAACTGTGGTGACTCGGACTTCGTCACGGTCAGACCGATGGCGTTTCCTTCCGTGTCGTGCGTATAGAAGGTCGGGGAGAAGCCCGGAATGTCGCACGCCTCGAGCACCCCGTCGCTGGTCTCGACCACCCGCTCGAAACGGTGCGCCGGCACCGAGAAGACGACCGCTGGCCATTCACGGGCGGTCCGTGGCGGAGGAACTTCGAAGGGATCCTCGAACAAGCCGATGACGTGACCATGATCGCCCAGGCGCAAGAAGCTGCGATGGCAGTCCTTTCCCTTGAGCGGGCGCATGAAGGTCTTGGTGACTTCGGCATCCAGCAGGTCCAGGTAGAACGCACGGGCGCGGGCCTCGTCGTGGGCGAGAAGGACGGCGTGGTCGAACCGTACGATTCCCATCTGCAACTCCCGATCTCGAGCGCACGCCGCCTCGCCGGCATCCGGCTCGCCCGACGTGGATGTGCCGCCCGAAGAACCTAGAGCCGTGGGCCGCAAGCCACCGTGCCAGTCTCATCTGGCGAGATCGCGGGTCCCGCGGGCGCCCCCGAACCTGCCCCTCAGACAAAAGTGGGCGGATCCGAGACGACGCTGGGCAGGAACAGATCCTCCGAACGGATGCGACCGCCGACCAGTCCCTGCTCGTGGGCGTAACGCAGGAAGGTGTCGAGGTTGTGGCGGTTAGCGCTCGACAGGCCATATTCCCACGGGTCGGGGCCGAGCAACTCCCGCTCGTGCTCGATCAACCACCGCAGCCAGGCGAGGCTGACCACCCGCGGGTCGCGCATCCGTTCCATCGACAGCCGCTTCGATTCGGTGAACGCCTCGTACAAGCTGCGCGCCAACCACGGATGCTGCTCCGCCAGTTCCCGTCTGAGCACCACGACGTGCATGATCGGAAAGATGCCGGTCGCGGCGTAGTAACTCTCCTCCGCGGCACGGAAGTCCGGAAACAGTCGCAGGATCTCGCCGGTCCCGGCGTGGACCTGCTCGGGAATCTCGGGGTACAGCAGCCCGTCGAGCTCGCCACGTGCGCACAGACCGGTCACCGTCTCACCCTCGGGTACTCGCTCGAGATGCACGCCCGGGGGCAGTTCGACGTCCACGTCGTCGGGATCCTGCGCCACCCAGGTGACGCTATCGAGGGGCAGCTGGTGATGATCGGCGAGGAAGCCCTTCATCCAGACGCCACCGGTCACCTGCCAACTGCGGATGCCGATGCGCCCGCCTCGCAGGTCGCTGGCCGAGCCGATGGGTCGGGCGCCGGTGACGAACACGTAGGAGTGCCTGAAACGTCGGTGCGGGAACACCGGGATCGCGACGAAATCCGGTGCACCATCCCGTCCGTGCATCGCGACATAAGAACCCATGGAGAGTTCGCATACGTCGAATTCGCGGTGCACCAGCATTCGCCAGTGCCGCTCGGGTGACGTCTGGACCAGCGGCAGCAACTCGACGCCCGGCGGCTGGACACGGCCGTCGATGATGGCACGGTTGATGTCGTAGTCGCCCAGCGAGACCGACAACTTCACTCGAGTGGACAATGTGGGGCACCTTCCCTCACAGGGCGGGACGAGCTCAGGGCTCCAGTAGATCGGACGAACGCGGCGGCGCCGCCTGCCCCGACGATTGGGGCGCGGTCGTGATGGGATCAGCGGCCGCACCGCCGGCCGGGCGGGTGGCGGCACGAGAAGACCGGCGCAGGTAGTCATAGGTGATGACGGCGGTGATCATGGTGATGGCTCCGCCGAATCCCAACGCGAATCGGGCTCCCGCCTGTTCGGCGAGCCATCCGGCGACGGGCGCGGCCAGCGGCGTCGTGCCACGCAGCGCCAGTCCGGAGATGGACATCACGCGCCCGCGCATCGCCGGGTCGGCGTGCAGCTGGAGCATGGACATCGCCGTCGACTTGAACGCGATGTTGGCGGCGCCCAGTGCGAAGATCGCCACGTAGGCCAGGGGAAGACTGGGCGAATAGGCGGTCAGAACGATCACCGCCCCGAACAGCATGGCCGTGATCAGGAGCACTCGCCGCGTCGGGCGCAGTGAACTGGCCACGCCGAGTCCGCCGAGGACCGCCCCGACCCCCATGACCGAGAACATCATGCCGTACGTCTGGGCGTCGCCCCCGAAGGCGTAGCGTGCGAGGAGCGGGATCTTGACCTGGAACTCCACGGCGAACAATCCCACCATGGTGAGCAGCATCATCGGCCCCGTCAGGTCCGGGGACCCACGCACGTGCTCGAACCCGGCACGCAACTGCCGCTTCCCCTTGCCGCTTGGCATGGCACGGTGCAGGTCCCGGGCGCGCATCAGCGCCAGCGCGAGCAGAACAGCGACGAAGGAGGCGGCGTTGACCATGAACGCCGCTGCCAACCCGAAGGCGGCGATGAGCGCGCCGGCCACCGCCGGTCCGACCGCCCGACCGAGGTTGACGGTGACGCTGTTGAGCGTCACGGCGTTGGTCACGTGCTCGGGCCCCACCATCTCCAGTACGAAGGAATTGCGGGCCGGGTGGTCCAGGGAATTGATCGTTCCGAGGCCCACCGCGAGCAGGAGCACCATCCACAGCTCGACGCGACCGGTCAGTACGAGCAACCCGAGGACGAACGCCAGCAACCCCGAGCAGGCCTGGGTGCACAGCAGGAGCCGACGTTTGTCCACGCGATCGGCGAGCAGGCCGCCCCAGACCCCCACGAGCAGGAACGGCAGATGTTGCAGAGCTGCGGTCACGCCCAGCAGCGTCCCGGAGTCGGTGAGCTCCAGCACCAGCCATGCTTGGCTCACTCGTTGCATCCACGTGCCGGTGATGGAGACGGTCTGACCGGCGAAGTAGAGCCGATAGTTCCGGTTCTCGAGCGAACTGAACGTGCGGCGCAGTCGTTCGCGGGTACTCAAGAGCGAGGTCCTGCATCGTCACTCGACAGCATGGTGATCCGTCCTTCGCTCCTCGATGACGTCGTTCGGCCGGCAAGCCTGACCGGACGCGCGCCGCGTCGGGGGAGAATCCGACGGCGCGCGTCCGGTGGCTTCCGGCGAACCTCAGGACTTGATCGTGTCGTCCAGGAAGTCGACGGCGGTACGCCACGCCTTGGCCGCAGCTTCAGGGTTGTAGCGGTCCGGGTTGGTGTCGTTGTGGAACGCATGGCCGGCGTCGGGCAACACCACGGCACCGAACTCCTTGCCGTGCGTCTCCATCGCCTCGCGGATCCCGGGCAGCATCGAGGTGATGCGCTCGTCGAGTTCACCGTAGATGCCGAGCACGGGTGCCGTGATGTCGGGCACCGCCTCCTCGTCGGGTGTGGGACCGTAGAACGGCACACCCGCGGACAGGCGCGGCTCCTGGGTCAGCACCCGCCACGCGACACCACCGCCGAAGCAGAATCCGATGATGCCCGCCTTGTCGGCATCGACGCCGTCGCGGCCGGAAACTTCGGTGAGCGTCGCCCGGACATCCTCGACCATGCCCTGGGGGTCGAGATCACGAATGGCGGCGATCGCGGCCTCGCCACCATCGAACTTGTCCGTCCCGCCGACGCGCGCGAGCAGATCCGGGGCGACTGCGACATAACCCTCGGCGGCCAGACGACGAGCGACGTTCTTGATGTAGGGCACGAGTCCCTTGTTCTCGTGGATCACGATGACGAGGGGAGCCGAGCCACCGCCCTTTGGTCGAACCAGGTAGGCCGACTGCTCAGCGCCATTAGCCGTGAACCGAATCGTCTCGGCGTCGACGTCGCTCTCGGGCACATAGACGTCATCCGAGCCCGGGTAGCCGTCACCGTCACTGCCTGAGACACCGGAGGGCGAGTACCCCAGCTCCTTTTCCTCCTCCAGCTCGGAATCGACGTAGCTCTTGAGATCCATCGTGTTCTCGCTTTCTTCTCGGGGTTTCGTGTGTTCACGAACGGTTCGTTCAAGCGATCCAAATGCCGGGCTCGCGTTTGCCGAGCCGTCGCCCGCCCTGCGGGGTGATAACGACGGTGTCCCCCCAGTTGATGGGGTAGCGACCGTCGCCGCGTCGGACCTCCGGCTTGACGATGCACACCATGTTCTCGCGCAGTTCCTTGCGGAGCTGGTAGGGGTCGGTCGCGGTGTTCGTGATGATGGGTCCGTCGTCGCCCTGGCCGCGACCGTGCATCACCAGCCGGGCGGTGGCATCGGACGCCGGCCCCCTGCTGGGGCGCAACTCGGCAGACGCCTTCTGCACGCTCTCGGCCAGTTCGCCGAAGGTCGCGCCCGGGGTCAGCCGGGGCAGCAACCGCTCGAATATCTCGACCTGAAGCTTGCTGAGCTCGACGTAGCTGGGATCACACTCGCCGACCGCGATCGGCTGCACGCCCTGGGCCCGGTAGCCGGCCCAACAGCCCTCGAGCTCGTTGAGGATGATGTCTCCGCGCTCGAGTCGTCGGTGGCTGGCGCGGGTCAGGGTGCGCGCCGGCGCCGGCCCCGAGACCCAGTGGAAGTGCATGGTCGGCTCGCCGCCGTTGCGCAGCATCGTCGCGGTGGCCTCGGCCCATACCACGTAGTCGAGCACGCCCGGCGCCGCCGTCTGTCGTGCCGTGTCGAACGCCATGTCCGACAGTTCTGTCGACCGGGTCAGGAAGTCGATCTCCTCCTCGGTCTTGACGATCCGGGCCTCATCGAGCAGCTCCGTGGCGTCGACGAAGGTGGTGTTGGGGAACTCGCGCAGCATGCGGCGCATCGTGTGGAACAGGATCGTGCCTTCTGGGGTGCGTGTGCCACGCCCCAGACCGGTCACGCCGACCCGGGTTCCATCGACATCCAGTTCCCGGAGCCGCTCGATCACGACGTTGCCGTAGTTGCGGCGTGCCTCTCGCACGTCGGTGACCCATTCCTGCACCGTAGGCCAGCGTGGCGCGGCCGACGTCGCACCGACCGTGACGTCCCCTTCGAGAGGAAACACGACGGTGATGTCTGCGTCCGGCCCGCCGCCGCAATGGCTGAGGTAGCGGGAGTTGGCCTGGAAATCGGTGGAGTGGCCCGAGTTGGCGGGCGACACGATCGCCGACAGTTCCTGGGCCTGCATCAACCCGCGGACCTTGCTCCAGCGTCGATCTCGCTCCTCCAGCGAGAACCTCGGATAGGGGTAGAGCTCCATCAGCGACTGTCTCCCTCGCTCGCGGTCGTCGACAGGGGACGACTCACGGGGTGTCGGCGTGCGTGATCCACTGCAGCTTCCGTTGCCAGGGATCGCGCATGTAGGTGCTGATTTCGCCGTCCGGACGCTCGCCCTCGTGGCCGGGCACCTCCTTGCCCCCACGCGCTTCGAGTTGTGGCTTCAACTCCGTGTGGTCGGCGCGGCCCACCAGGAACGCGAAGTGCTGACCGGGGTTCGCGCCCGGTGCGTCGGGGTGTTCCACGGCGAGTAGCCCCTGCCGCCGATCGGCGGGCCGGAACCACGCGTATGGGAGTCCTCCAGGCAACAGACCGCTCTCCGGTGTGCCGAGCGCGAAGATGTCGCCGTAGAAGCTGACCGCTTCCTCGAGCCGTGGCGCGTCCACCTCGAACCGAAGCAGCAGCGAATCGTCTCCGTTGCCCGACGAGCTGAAGCCGATGGCGTTGCCCTCCGTGTCGTGGGTGTAGAAGGTGGCATCGACGCCTGGCAGCGCCATCTCGTGGACCTCACCGTCGAGATCCTTCAGCGCCTTGTCATAGCGCTCCTGCGAGACCTGGAAGACGACCGCCGGCCACTCCCTGGTCGTCCTCGGGGGTGGAACCGCGGTCTTGTCCTCGAACAGGCCGACCCCCTGGCCCTCCGCCAGACCGAGGAAGCTCCGGTGCAGTTCACGGCCTTCACGGTTGCGCACGAACGTCTTCTCGACGTTCGCGCCGATGTACTCGACATAGAACTCACGTGCCCGGGGCTCCTCGTTGGCGAGAAGAACGGCGTGATCGAAGCGAACGATGGACATCTGTTACCTCCCTCATTTCTCTGACTGCTCCGTGGTGCGCCGCCCGATCGCCCGCTGGCGGCACCCGCTATCGCCCGTATTTCCACGCGTGGTCCCGCCGACCGGTGGCGATGTCGTAGGTGTGACGGGCCACCGCGATGTCGAGGAAGCCGATGCCCGGGCTGAAGAGCAAGATGATCTGGTCGTCGGACTGGCGGCCCTCGGCCTTGCCTTCGAGCACCTCACTGAGCAGCGGCATCGCGTCGAGGTCGAGCTTGCCCGCCTTGACCAGCGAGGCGATCGGTTCCTGCGGCGTGTAGTCGGTGGCGACCCGGTTGCGTGAGGTGAGCACGACACGCGATCGCAGGGCGGTGGCATCATCGAGTTCGCCGGGCGTCACCGACGCGACCAGACACCCGGCCGGCAATGCCTCGCCATCGAAAACGGGCGCGTTGTGTGAATTTGTCGCCGCCATGACGATGTCGGCGTCGGAGATGGCGTCCTCCGCCGTGGCGACCGGTTCGACGTTCGCGATGCCGAAGCTGTCCCGGATGTCAGCGGCGAACGCCTCACGGTTCGCCGGTGTGCGGCTGAACACCTTGATGCTGTCGATGGGTCGTTGACCGATCGCGGCCGCCGTCTGCACCCTGGAGATGCGGCCGCAGCCGATGACGGCCAGCTTCGTGGCATCGGGCTTGGCCAGGTGGCGCGCCGCGATCCCGGACGGTGTCCCCGAACGGACGCCGTGTAGATGGTGATCCTCGATGAACGCCAGCGGACGCATCGTGTCGAATTCGAGCAACACGGTGTAGGAAGATCCGCGGCCCGGAGCGACTTCACTCTGACAGCCCATCCGCAAACCGGCCGCGTTCACCGACGGCACCATCGCCGGCAGGATGCGCATGTCACGGTCGTAGGGCCGCACCTTCGCGTTGGGCGGCCACACCAACCGGACACGCTCCTGCGGTGGCGTCACGACGTTGCCCCGCGCGTAATCGCGGAAGGCACTCTCCAAGGTGTCGACCATGCCCACGTACCGAGGGTCGGACGCCAGCAGACTCTTGACGTCTTCCTCGGTGAGATACACCGGTGGTCCGTCCACGTGATCGGCCAGGTCGCCTGGCTTCATCGGCTCGTTGTCGGGGGTGATGATCACCTTGGATCCTCTCGTGGTTGTCGCGCCCCGCCGTCGGCTGGGGGCCAGTGCCTTGCCGTCGCCGGCACGCTCCGCCGTGACTGCGTCAGGCGGTCAGTTGCTGTTCCTCCGAACGGGTGGACTCCGCACTCTCGGCGTCGTGGCCATCTCCGATGAGCCGGCAGTGCCTCGCCGGGATGTGCAGGTCGACCTCGCTGCCGACGGGCATCTCCACGATCGCATCGGCATTGCCCTTGACACGGAGCAACTCCGACCCGACCCGAACCTCGCCGTCGACGCCCTCGCCAAGAAAGACCCATGAGTCGACGGTTCCCCGGAAACAGTTCGTGTCGGTTCGAGGCGGTTCGGTGCCCGCTGCGGTCACCTGGAACCATTCGGGGCGGATGCACACCTCGTGGATCTCGCCGGACAGGTGGTCGACGTCCGAGGTGGCGGCCATCGGGCCGATAGCCGTCGTCACGTGGTTGGTACCGCGTCGAAGCCGGGTGGTGTCGCCCTCGACCTTCACGAGGTTGGCCGATCCGATGAACGAGGCGGTGAATCGGTTGTGCGGACGGCTGTAGATCTCGGCAGGGGCTCCGCGCTGCATGACGTGACCCTTGCTCATGACGGCCAACTCGTCGGACATCGCCAGTGCTTCGTGCTGGTCGTGGGTCACGTAGATGGTCGTGACGCCCAGCATCTCCTGAAGACGCTTGAGCTCGATCCTCATGTGCACGCGAAGCTTGGCGTCGAGGTTCGACAGCGGCTCGTCGAGGAGCAGCACATCTGGCTTCCCGACCAACGCCCGTGCGAGCGCTACCCGCTGCTGTTGTCCCCCGGACAGGCGAGGCGCAGGTCGCTTCCCCAAGCCACCCAGGCCCACCATCTCGAGCGCCTCCTCGACCAGTGGACCGATCTGGGCACGTGGCGTGCGCGCCACTTTGAGCGGGTAGGCCACGTTCGCGGCCACGGTCATGTGCGGCCAGATCGCGTAGGACTGGAACACCATCCCAATCTTGCGCTTGTGCGTGGGCACAAAGGTGCCATTCGCTGTGTCGGCGACGACGGTGTCGCCGTTGACGATGCGTCCGGCGTCGGGACGTTCGAGACCTGCCAACAGGCGGAGCGTGGTGCTCTTGCCACAGCCGGATGGTCCGACCAGCGTGAAGAAGCTGCCCTGGGGTACATCGATGTCGATGCCCTTGACTGCCTCGACCATGCCTTCCTTGGTCAGAAAGCTCTTGCGAAGTCCTTCAATGCTGATCACGACGTTCTCCCTTGTAGCTCGTCGGTCACTTGTTGGTTTCGAGGAATCCAAGCTTGCCCGCGACGAGCCGCGAGATTCCGGCCAGGGTCAAGAGGATGAAGAACATGACGACGCCCAGGGCGTTCAGCCCGGTGAAGTCACCGTTTTCGTACATGTCAAAGATCATTACGGCCATCAGCTCGGTGTTGGTCCCACTCAGCATCACCGGGAGGGCGAGAACCTTGAACGTCAGGCTCAGGATGTAGACGAATGCAATGAGAAGGCTGCCGGCAAGCAGCGGCGAAATGATCATCACGAAGGTCCGCGGGAAGGACGCCCCGCTGGCAGCCGATGCTTCCTCGAGTTCATTGCTGATTTGCGACAGTCCGGCATGTGTTGCTCGCATTCCGTAGGGAATGTACTTGGCAACGAATCCGAGCCCGATGATGAACAGGGTCCCATAAATCTGAACGGGCATCGGAACGGTCAAGTAGAACCAGACCAATGCCAACCCCATGACCAGCCCCGGTACCGCAATCGGCGCGAAGCTGATGGCATCGAGAAGCTTTCGACCCCTGATCTGGGTTCGGATGACGACCCAGGAGATCAAGGTCGAGAGCAGGATGGCCGCCAGCGCCGACGTGACGCCGACCTTGAGATTGTTGTTGACCGCACGGATCGTTCGACTGTTGGTGAGTACCCGCATGTAGTTGTCGGTACTCATCACCTGGAACGACGCCATGCTTGGAACGCGGTAGTACGGTAGGAAGGAGGCGTAGAGCATCACCAGAAACGGCAGGACGACGGCAATGAAAAGCACGGTCATGGTCCCAGTGAAATGCAGCCACCGACGCCGACCCAGGTCGATTCGGGTGGGCTTGAAACCCTTGCCCGTCACGGTCGCGAACCGCTCCGAGAGGCGGGTCGCCCGGTTGTAGAGCATCAACCCCCCCACGGTCAGCAGCAGGTAGCCGACGGCAAACGCGGCTGCGAGGTTCTGGTTGCGCGGGAACCTTTGCGAGGCGATGTACACCTCAGTCGCGAAAACGGTCACACCACCGGGCAGGCCCATGATGGCCGGAGTCTCGAAGGTTTCGATCGTCTTGATGAACAGCAGCAGGAAGGTCGCGAGCACCGCCGGCGTCAAGATCGGCAGCGTGATGTTGCGAAACGTGTGGAACCCGCTCGCGCCGGACGCGGCAGACGCTTCCTCCAGCGAGGGATCCATCGACCGGAAGGCGGCGGCCATCAGGAGAAACGGCAACGTGATGCTGTCGATGCCGTCGCCCCAGATCATGGGCAACATCCCGTAGGAATTGAACGGGGCCCAATCGCCGAGACCCGGGATCAGCTGCACGGCCTGGTTCAGGATGCCGATCGTCGGGTTGAGCAGCAGCACCCAGGCGATTGTGGTCAGGATGCCCGGGACGACGACCGGCAGCAGGATGAAGGCGTAGATCAGGCCGCGGAACGGCGTGTTGGTGCGCTCCGTCACCCAGGCGAGGTAGCAGCCGACGACGAACGCGAGAATCGAGGAGGAGAACGCGAAGATGAGCGAGTTGCGGACTGCCCGCATGAAGCGCGGCGTGCTGTAGCCCTCGAGGTAGTTCAGCAAGGTGTAGGCACCCTCTACCCCCGGGGGGGCATCACGGAAGCTGCCCCAGACCACCAGGGCCATGGGTGCCATCACCAGCCAGAGCACGAGCAGGACCAGCAAGCCGATCCACAGATCCCGCGGGGTCGGGCGCCATGCCCGCAGCCGGCTTCGCCGGGTTCGTGCAGGCTCGGCGCCGCCTCCATCCATGAGCGGTGCAATCTCGGCGAGCTCGCCGGCCTTTTCGATACTTGGCAGCGACATGGTCACCTCAGCTGTTGTGCCGTGGGCCCCCGGGTTCGGGACGGTCCTGCGCGGGGGTCCGGACCGTCCCGACCCGGAGGGGTGGGGCGAGGGCCCCGGGGTCGGGGCCCTCGGTCGATCAGCCGTCCGAGCCGCCCTCCTCGAGCTCGCCGTCCTCACCCGCGTACGCCGGGACGATGATCTCGTTGATCAGCCGCTGTGCGATCTCGAGTTCCTCGTGGCCCTGGTCGGGATTGGCGGCGAACAGGCGTTCGTCACCGATGAGTTCGGCGACCCGGGGGAACATCGGCTCGACGTCGGGATGCATGTGCAGACGACCATCCTCGGCCCAGATCTGGCCACCGCGCGGCCCGGTCATGTAGTGGGCGAGCAGTGCGGCGGCGTACGGGCGCGGGGCTGTCGCAGCGATGCCGAAGCCACCCGAGCCGGTCGGTGTCGGGTCCGGCGCGATCCAGTCCAGTGGCGCGCCACGCTCGTGGATCATCCGCTCCGTGCGGTGGCCATAGAGCTCGGCGGCGACCGGGAACTCGCCAGCCATCAACATGTTGGTGATGTTGGTGTGCCCGCGTCGGATGATCGCGTCGTTGTCATTCACCAGCTTGTCGAGGTAGTCGCGCGCCTCGTCCTCGCCCCAACGACCCACGAGCGTCTTGACGAAGTGTGTCGCTCCCGTGTCGATCGCCACCTTGCCCTTCCACTTTGGATCGAGCAGGTCTTCCCAGGTCTGCGGCGCCTCATCCGCCGAGACCAGATCGGTGTTCCACGTCAGCAGCAGCGGGCTGGGACCGAAGCTCATGAACCAGTCGCCATGGGCATGGTCGGGAAAGTCCGCCGGAACCGTCGCACCGTGCAGCGTGGCCAGGTGCCCGTCGTCCCCGAGCAGCTTCAGCTCCTCACCCATCTGCACGACATCAGCCGTCGCGACGTCGCCGCGCCCCTCTTGGATGAGGCGCTCGTAAAGCACTTCAGGTTGCGCGCTCAGGTACTCCATCGTGATGTTGGGGTACAGCTCGCTCCAGTCGGCCTGCCATGCCTCGAGCATGTCGGCGTCACGGGACGAATAGATGATGACCTGCCCCTCTTCCTCGGCGCGACGCTCGATGCAGGCGAGTCGCTCTTCGTATTCGATCTGCGCCAATTCGGCGTAGATCTCCGAAGCCTGGGTGGCCGTGATGGCGTCACAGGCATCCGTAGCATCGGCGTCACCATCTTCGTCGCCTGGGCTCTCAGGCTCGGAAGTGTCGTCTTCGGTTGCGGCGACCGGCTCGCTCGTGCCGGAATCACCACCGCCACAGGCGGCCAGCACCAGCGCCATTGATACACCGATGGCCGGAAGCGTTCGAGTGGAACGCATTTGTTGGCTCCTCTCCCTGGGACTTGTCAGCCCCGCATGGATTGTCGTTGCTCGAATCTTGCCGCTAGCTACCTGCTGTTCAACGTTGAACTTTGACTCGCGCGAAGGTCGCCGCAGAGGCCCTCAACTGGCCTGATATGACTGTCACGCAGGGTCCCGGCGTGGTCAACGGTGCATCTCACTATGCGGACCGGGATTCGACCGAACAGGTCACGAGGCAATCCACATCCCTTGTTCGCGATCCCCCAGACGTCGCCCCCCCGATGAGGTGACCACCACGGTGTCGCCCCAGTTGATCGGGTGGGTGTTGGTCTTCAGCCGGATCTGCGGCTTGAAGATGAAGACCATCCCCTCCTGCAACGGCAGGCGAAGATGGCGGGGCTCCTTCGCGGAATTGGTGACGATGGGGCCGTCGTCCCCCATCCCTCGGCCGTGCATGATGAGCTGAGCGCGCGCCCCGGCGGTGACACCCCACGTGGGCTGCTCGCGTTGGCAGATTTTCTCGCATTCGACGACCAGTTCGCCCAGCGTGGTGCCGGGCTTCAGCATCGGCAGCATCTGGTCGAAAACACGACCTTGGAGCCCCAGCAATTCATGGTAGACCGGATCGCAGGTTTCCACCCCGATCGGCTGGATGCCCTGGGCTCGATAGCCGCCCCAACTCGATTCGATCTCGTTGATGATGATGTCCCCCCGTTCCAAGCGACGAAAGCTGGGCCTTGTGAGAGTTCTGGCTGGCGACGGCCCCGACACCCAGTTGCAGTGCAGCGCCGCTTCCGAGCCGCCCCGCAGCATCGCCGCGCGCGTCTCGGCATAGACGACGTAGTCGAGCGCTCCCACCTTGGCCGCCGCCCGCTCCGCCTCGTAGGCCGCCGTGATCAAGCGAGTGGACTGCTCCAACCACTCGATCTCCTCGGCGCTCTTGACCAGTCGGCACTCCTCCAAGATCGGTGTGGCGTCCACGAAGGTCGCGTTCGGGAACTCGCGCTTTATCCGGTGCAGCGTCGCGAAGAGGACCGCGCCTTCCGCGGTCCGGGTTCCCGGCCCGAGCCCGGTGATGCCGATCCGTGCCCGGCCGACGCGCAGTTCCTTGAGACGCTCGATGATGACCGAGCCGTAGTCGTCGTTGGCCTCGCGCAGGTCGCTCACCCAGTTCTGCACGCCGCCACCCCACCGTGCCCTCGCTTCGGTGGCTGCGACGGTCACCTCACCGTCGGCTGGAAAGACGACGGCGATCCCCGCCTCCACACCGCCTCCGCAATGGCTGAGGTAGCGCGAGTTCGCTTGGAAGTCGGTGGAGTGGCCGGTATTCGCCGGGGTCACGATGACCGCCAACTGCCACTGATCCATGAGTGATCGCACCCGCGACCACCGTTGCTCGCGTTCCGCCAGGGAGAACTGCGGGAACAGGCACTCCGCCATGTGTGGGCCCTTGGTTCGAATGGACGCCGCGCGCGTCTCCTCGCACGGACCGTCATGTCTTCTACTGCGGGCCCGGCCCCGCGGCACCCGCCATCTCAGCATCTGAGGCTGGGCGGCTGAGAACCTTCTTCCGAACGCGACGCCCCGACAGAGCGGAGCACCCACCCTCCCGTGCGCACACCTGAGCGGGTGACGAGCGCCCGGTGGCACGTTGGCCGCCTTGGGCGCGCATTCGTTGCGACATCGCGCCGAAAACGGCAAATGGTCTGATATTATGCCTCGTTGCTGTCGGATCCCTCGCGTTGGGAGGCGCGACGTGGTTCCGCCAGCAGCCGCCAAATGTGCCATTGCGGGCGCAGTCCGTCTCGGCGCATCGCGGTGAAGGCAAGAGCGGCGAATGCAAGTGCTGGCCTCGCGCTCGGCAACCGTCTTGGAACCGGCGCGGTGGACGGCCCGGATCAGCGTGGAGCGGGAGACACTGGCATGTCCACACCTTCGGCATCGACCGTATTGAAGGCGTTCAACGTCCTGTCGCTCTTCATCGAACGCCAGGCACTGGGCGCCTCCGAAGCGGCCCAGCTGCTCAACGCCCCCCGAGCGAGCACGCATCGGATGCTGGTGACATTGCGGACGGCGGGGGTGCTCGAGGTCACCGAGTCGGGCCAATACCAGCTGAGCATGCGACTTTTCGAGCTCGGCTGCTTCGCGCCGCTGCGCCGCGGGCTCCACGAGGCCGCGATGCGTCCGATCCTGCGGCTCACCGCGTTCACCCAACTCCCGGTGCAGCTCGCCGTCCGCGACGGGAACGAAGTGCTCTACCTCGAACGCGTGGGCTATCGCGAGAACAATCTGACGCCCGTCGGGCAGCGGGGCCCGCTGCATGCCAGCGGTGTCGGGAAGGTGCTGTTGGCCTTCACCCCGCAGAGCTTCCGCGCTGCCTATCTCGCCTCACCGTTGGCGCCCTACACCCAGTACACCTGCACCAGCCCGGAACTCTTGGCGCAGGAACTCGAGCGTGTGCGGCGCCGTGGGGTCGCGTACGGACGGCAGGAACGCCATGCCGGATTCTTCAGCGTCGCACGGCCGGTGCGCGACCATCAGCATCAGGTCGTCGCGAGCGTGTCGATCGTTGCGGAGGAACCACTCAAGGACCGGCTGTCGCAATTCGAGATCCCACTGGAGAAGACCTGCCGCGATATCGAGAATCAACTCCTCGAGCGTTGGATGTCACGGGAGCCAGCGGCAGTCTGAGCGAGGTTCCGGAGGCGCCCTGACGACTCCGGAACGATCTACGTCAGACGACCGCAGCGACGTGGAGCTCTCAGCGAGCGCCGATCGTGCCGGTCAGCAGTGTCGTGACGCGGGCAGCTGTGGCGGCGTCCGTCTCGGCAGTCGCGTGCCCCGTCGCTCGCTCCGCAAGCATCGCGACGTCTTCGGGAAGGGCGTCGCCACGCCAGACCACGTGCATATCGGGTCGAAGCAGCAGCAGGTCGCGCTCGTACACCTTCCGAGCATCGGCGGCGTGCACCGACACCACCTCGAAGGGAGCGCCATACGCCGCGAAGGCCTCGGCGAGTGGGGCAGCCGCAGCGTCACGGTCGTTGAAGACGAGGAGGGTGTAACCCGAGCCGAGCCGGTCTTGTATCGCCGTGCCGTCGTCGAGCCACAGGTGCGGGAGACGGGCACCCGGACGCGCCGTGGGAACGTAGTCGAAACTCGCGGGATCCGGCCCCTCCCCCGGCTCGTCGAGAACGAGCGGGGAGCCGATGTAGCGGTAGCCGAGTTCGATCCCATCCAGGTCGTTGCTCTTGCGCTGTTCACGGTCGGCCACCGCTGCCAAGTGGGCGCGCGCACGCTCGCCCTCCGGCGTCGGATCCGCAATGCACGGCTCGTACTGCGCGCGCCAGGTCCGTCGCCCGACGGCCGCCTGCCTGGACGCGCCGACGTTGCGGATGCCCACGGAACGCCGCTCCGAGGCGTACGAGGGCAGCAGGTGCGGTCCGCCCCACCCCTGGAGTGTGCCGGCGAGCTTCCACGACAGGTCGATGGCGTCCCCAGCCCCGGTGTTCATGCCCAGGCCCCCGGTCGGGATCACCAGGTGCGCGGCGTCGCCGGCCAGGAGTACGCGATCGGTCGCGTACTGATCCGCGACCATGAGCCGCATGGTCCACTTTCCCACGTACAGCGTCTCGAACTCGATCGGGAACCCCACCACCCGCTCGAACAAGGCCGGCATTTCGGCGTCGCTGCCCACCTCGGCATGGAGACTGAAGTGTCGGCAGTCGTCCTGGACGATCAGGAAGGTCGACTGGTCGTCGGCGACGTGGTAGTGGCGGCCCTTGCCGATCGGTATCCGATCGTAGAGGTCGTCGCAGCGAAACAGCGCCTGCCGCAACTCGAGGATGTTGGACTCGCCCTCGAGTTGGAAGCCGAGCTGTTGGCGCACGGTGCTACCGCCACCGTCGCACCCGGCGAGGTACTCACACCGTACGGAACCCCTCACCCCGTCGAGGTCGCGGACGTTCGCCGTCACACCGTGGTGGTCCTCGACGAAGTCGACGAGTTCGGTACCAAACCGCACGGTGACGCCGGGCGTGGCCTCGGCCCGAGCCTTGAGCAGTGGCTCGAGGGTGTACTGGGAGATCAGTTGGTAGGGCTCCAGCGGTAGCGACCCGTCCCGACACTCGGCCGCCGCCGCCTTCAGTTCGTCGACGGACGGATACGGGTGGTGCAGGAGCGGTGGGTCCACCAGCGAGGTCACCACGAACACGTCCATCGGCAAGTGGGTGCCATAGCCAGCTGCCCGGATCTCGTCGGCGATGCCGAGCCGACGGTAGAACTCCATGGTTCGGGCGTTGCAACGCTCCATCTTCGGCAGAAAGCCCGGCTCGCGCCGTTTGTCGATCAGCGTGCACCTCACCCCTCGTTGACCCAGATCGATGGCGAGCGTCAGACCGACCGGTCCACCACCGACGATCAGCACCTCTGTTTCCGCCATACCCAGCCTCCGTCCTAACTCACCCATGAAGGAGCCAGCAGCCCCGTCCTCGCGGACCCCGGTCAGGCGCGGATGGCTGCAGGATCGAGCCCCAGAAGTCGACTGACGTTGCCGCTGAAGATCGCGTCTTTTTCACTCGGGGAGAGACCTATTTCCTCCAAATTCTTGATGGTTGCGCGTATGTATCCCGGCCCCTTTTCGGGATCGTATGGGCTGTCCGATGCGAAGAGAACATGGTCGGCCCCGTAGAAATCGATCGTGCATCGAAGGGCATGTGCCGCACCGAACATCGCCGTATCGGCATACATCATCTTGAAGTACTCGATGGGTCGCTTCGTGAGTGGATAACCCGTCACATCCGCCTGCTGAGACTCCGGAGTGCGCGCCCCGAGTTGGTCCCATCCCGGACCGACACGGCCGGAGAAGTGAGGCACCATCGAGCCACCGTGGTGAATCAGCAACTTGAGGTCGGGGAAACGCTCGAGCACGCCGCCGAAGACGATTCGTGCCATGAACGCCGACAAGTCGTACTCCCAGCCGAACGTCCACCAGATCTCGAACTTGGAGCGACTCTCGTTCGGGTAATCGGACCAGGCCGAACTACGGCAGGGGTGCACCTGGAGTAGTTTGCCGAGTTCGGCTACACGCGCGTAGAAGGGATCGAAGCGCTCTGCATCCATGGCATCACCGTGAACATGGGTATAGATCTGGGCACCTAGTGCGCCGAGGTCGTTGCAGGCGTAGTCGAGCTCCTCGACCGCCGCGTCCGGGTCGTCCATGGGGACACAGGCGGTGAATCCTGCGAACCGATCGGGGTTTTTCGCCACCAACTCGGCCATCGAGTCGTTGCCGATTCGCGCCATTTCCTTCGATACCTTCGGGGAACCGAGATCCTCCACCGGTGGTGCGGCAATATTGATGATCTGGCGGTAGTCCCCAAACTCGTCCATCTGCTTGAACCGAACATCGAGATCCACCAGCGCCGGGATGTTGGACACGCGCTTGCGCAGGTTCTCTGCGTGAATGGACACGTCGAGTTCGAAGAACCTGTCGAAATACGGGCGAGGCATGATGTGGCAGAACGCGTCGATCTTCACCGCTGAGCCTTGTCTTCGGGGCTGCGTCGTCGCAGAACAACGACGAATCTCTGCTTTCTACCAGTGGGACACGCCTCCACCAGGGCCTGGATCACTATGTGAGAAGGGGACGGACGCGTCCGATTTTCATCGGCGCCCGCGCAAGGGGGATTCACCATCGGAGGTCGGGTGAGCGAGTGCCGCTGGCCCGGCGGAGACCTGCACGGCGCCCGCTCGGCGCTGGTAGAGGACAACCGCTAGGGCAGCGAGAATCGCCGACAACCCGCCGAGTCCCAGCGCAACCCTGGCGCCGAGGAATTCGGCCACGGCGCCAGCGAGCGGACCGCCGATCGGCGTAGTCCCGGTCGTGGCTACGGCGAACAGTGCCACGACGCGTCCGCGCATACTCGGTAGTGAGCGCAACTGCAAGACCGACATGGCCGTGCTTCGGAGGGCGACACCGGCAGCACCGACCAGGAACAGACCGACCAGCACCAGTGGCAGTGTCGGAGCCGCCGCTGTCAAAGTCATCAGCAGTCCGAACACCGCGGAACTACCCGCGAGGAAACGCATCGAGGAGGACACCGAGCCAGCGACCAACAAGCCGCCGATGACCGCTCCCGAGCCCATGCTGGAAAACATCCATCCAAAGGTCTGTGCATCTCCTCCGAACGCTTCCTCGGCCAGTAGTGGCAACGTGACCGCCCACTCGAAAGCAAACATGCCGACGATGACGAGCACGATCATGGGGGCGACCAGCTCGGGAGTGCGCCGCACGTAGTTGAGGCCCTCCCGCAGCTGCCCACGGGATCTGGGGACGCGCTCGGAGGGAACCAAGTCGTGGGTGCGGAGCATCATCAGAACGAGCACGACGGCGAAGTACGAGGCGGCGTTCAGGAAGAAGCTCATCGCGAGCCCGTGCGTCGCGATGACGGCGCCTGCCAGGGCCGGACCGATCGCCTGCGCCGCGTTCCAGGTGATGTTGTTGAGGGTGACGGCATTCGAGATCAGGTCGGGGCCGACCATCTCCATGATGATGGCCTGGCGCGTCGGTCGGTCGATTGCATGGACAGCTCCCATGGCGCCAGCGAGCACGAAGACCATGCCGACCCTGATGGCACCCGTGGCGGTGAGTACGGCCAGGGCGAGCGCCAAAGACGCTCCCAGGCTCTGTGTCAGCAGGAGCAGACGTCGCTTGTCGACCCGGTCGGCGAGCAGGCCGCCATAGGCGCCCAGGAGCAGGACAGGGAGATGCTGAAGTGCTGCCGTGATGCCCAGCAAAGTCCCCGAGCCCGTGAGTTCCAGTACCAGCCATGCCTGGCCGACCCGCTGCATCCAGGTCCCGGTTATGGAGAGCGCATGTCCGAAGAAGTAGCGTCGATAGTTGACGTTGCTCAGCGAACTGAACGTCGCACGTAGCTTCCCCAAGGGTGGCTCCACCGCCAGGCGGACATCGTCATGGCTACCGCCGGACTGGCCCATCATGGCCGCGCGCGCCCGTGGGCGTGGGGTCGGACTCACATCTTGAGACCGCGGCTTGTCGGGGGTCGCACGCTGGCGCAGAGTCAGGACCGTTGCCGGACCGATCATCGTCCCGTCCAGCCGGCGAACCAGATCCCAGGAGGCCCGGTGACAGCGGCCCAGCGACTCACATTCGAGAAGGTCCAGCCACGCCACATCGCGGACGACATCGTGCTGCAGATCAAGGCCGCCGTCGCCAGCGGGCTCCTGAGAGTCGGCGATCGATTGCCGGTGGAGCGTGAACTCCGCGAAGGTCTTGGCGTGAGCCGATCGTCGGTCAGGGACGGCGTCCGGGCGCTCCAAGCTATGGGCCTCGTTGGCGTCCGCATCGGCGCCAAGGGCGGCGCCTTCGTCACATGTCCCCAGCCCGACCTCGTCTCCGAGCTGCTCCACCTCATGCTGACGTTGTCGGAGGTCGAGACCTCGGAGGTCTCCGAGGCGCGCGCCCTGGTGGAACTCAGCTGTCTGCCACTGGTGTGCCGAAAAGCCACCCCGGCCGACCTGGACGCTCTGAGAAGCCTCTGCGAGCCGGCGTTCGGACCGGCCGCCCCGCGAGGGAGCACCTCCGACGGTGAGGCAGCGAGGTCGTTCCACGTACGACTCGCCGAGGCGAGCCACAGTTCCGTACTGCCGATCCTGCTGGCGACCCTGAGCGGCGGGGACGGGGCCCGTTGCGCAGGTTCGTCTTCGGACATCACCCGGGACCACGTCGCGCTGCTCGCCGCGATCACCGATCGAGACGTCCCCCGAGCCCAGACGCTGCTCGCCGAACATCTCGGTGTCGACGGCCGCGTTGCAACGGTGGCCCTCGAGCTCGCGAACGCGGGCCCTCGGTCGGTCGGCTGCCAAAGTTTGGACGACGACACTTCCCTAGCTGGAGACGAGTGCCCGCATGGCTGAGCAGACCCAGGACCACCACGACATCCGGGCAGTCATCGACGAGTGGGCGATCAGCCGCGACGGCGCCCTTTGGGAGCGATTTCGAAAGGTCTGGCATCCACGTGGCGTCATGATGGCCACGTGGTTCCAGGGGTCGGCGGACGAGTTCGCCACGATCAGCCAGCGTGGTTTCGAACGCGGGGTGAACATCCTGCACTTCCTGGGCGGTACCTCGATCGAGCTCGCAGGCGATCGCGCGGTTGCCCAGACAAAGATGCAAATCCTGCAGCGGGCCGTGGTTCACGGTGTCGAAGTCGACGTGACCTGTCACGGCCGCTTCCACGATCTGTTCGAGCGAACCGCCGGAGATTGGCGACTCGTGTTGCGGCGGCTGACCTACGAAAAGGACTGGGTGGTTCCCGTCGACCCGTCGGCTCGGCTGTCACTGGACCCGCGCACTCTGGAGCGCTTCCCGGTCGGCTACCGCCACCTGGCGTACGTGCAGTCGGAACTCGGATTCGATGTCCATGACAACATGCCGGGGATCTCCGGGCCGGAGACGGACCACCTCTATGAGCAGGCGCGTCGCTGGTTGGCCGGCGAGAACGTTGCCACGCTGGCAGCCAGCGTCGGCGGGCGCGACGCCGGATGAGCCGTGAGCGACACGCCGCGCGATGGAGCCGCCGTCGGTCCCTGGCGTGCGCCGGGACCGACACACCTACTCGAAAAGGACGCTGACCGACTCGCGCAGGGCGATGCGGCGGATGGCTTCGCCGAACAGCCTCGCGACGGGCACCTCGACGATCCTGTCGGCGGCGCCGCTGGCGGACGGATCGCGTTCGATGGTGTCGGTGACGTAGAGGTGGCGGATCTCGCTGTCGAGCAGGCGTTGCAGTGCCTCGCCGTGCAGGAGGCTGTGGGTGACCGCAGCCGAGACGGAGGCCGCACCGCGCTCGACCAGCAACCGCCCCGCGTCGATCAGCGTGCCACCCGACACGGTGAAGTCGTCCACGATCAGGGCGCGGCGACCCTCGACGTCGCCGATGAGATCGAGCACCTCGGCGTTCTCCGAGTGGTCGACCCGCTGCTTGTCGGCGATGGCGACACGGGCGCCGAGCCGGTTCGCGTACTGCCTCGCCTTCTTCGCGAACCCGGCGTCCGGCGAGACCACGACGAGGCCGTCGCGGGCATCGGCGGCAGCCGCGTCGCACAGCACCGGCATGGCGTACAGGTCGTCGACGGGGATGCGGAAGAAGCCAACGACCTGTGGCGCGTGCAGGTCCATGGTCACGACGCGGTCGGCGCCGGCTGCCTCGATCGCGTCGGCGCAGACCCGCGCACGGATCGAGACGCGCGGCTCGTCCTTCTTGTCCCCCTTCGCATAGCTGAAGTAGGGCATGACCACGGTGACCGACTTCGCGCTGGCCCGCTTCAGCGCGTCGATCCAGAACAGCAACTCCATGAAGTTGTCGTTGGCCGGCGGACCGGTGCCCTGCACCAGGAACACGTCCTGCTCACGCACGTTGACCGGCACGCGAACGAAGGTGTTGCCCTCCGAGAAGTGCCGCGACTCACCATGGATCAGCGGATGACCGAGGTAGTCCGCGATGGCGCCAGCCAGGCGGCGGTTCGCCGAGCCGGCCAGCAGCACGAAGTCGAGCGGCCCTGGCGGTTCGCCCGGGGGCCGACCCGCGGAGGCCTGCTCGTCGGTTGCGTGCTGCGGGGAATCGATCATGGCGGTGACCCTAATGGGTGCCGATCGTCCGCTGTCGACGGTCCGATGCTGCCCTCCCCGGGGTTTTCCCCAGGCGGCGACGGGTTGCCCTTGCTGACGCCCTCGACGGGTGGCATGGTGACCCGACTGCCGGTACTCGAACATACATTCGATCAACATCGGGGGAGGTGTCATGGGAGCGTGGTCGGCAACAGCCGCCAGGAAGCGGCGCGCGGCGCCTCCCTGTTCCGCCGCCTCCGGCGCCGCGCCGCTGGTCCGATACCGCCGCCATGGCGCCTGGGTCCTGGCAGCCGAGGGACGAGGCTCCTGGGTCGGCCTCCGCGAGCAAGCCCACGACGAAACGGTCGGCACCGCTGACAACGGCGCGACCGACGGCGGCGCGACGGACGGCGGCGCGATGGATGACGGCGCGACGGATGACGGTGCAGTGGCCGCCATTGCAACCGACGGCGGTGCGACAGACGACGGTGCAGTGGCCACCATTGCAACCGACGGCCATGCGAGGGGCGTCGGTGCCGTCTACGCCGACAGCGACGCGCTGAAAGCGTTGGCGGACGTGACCGCGCGTGTTCTTCGACGCGATCTCGAGGACGTCGAGGAGCTGGACCTGCTCGTCGAGCTCGAGATCCTCGGGCGGGTCCGGAACCAGCTCGACGCACGGAAGTCCGCTGCCATCGCGGAGCTCACCCGCCGCAAGAAGGACGACGCCCGGGCGCGGCACCCGAACAATCCGCGAGCGGGAGAACAGGCTGCCCGCCACGCGCGACAGCAACTGGTCGGCGAGCTCCACCTCAGCCACGGCGAGGTCAAGCAGGCCCAACAGATCGGCGCCAAGCTGGCACAGACGCCACGGGCGCGGGAAGCCTTCGAAGCCGGAACGCTGCCGACGCGCCATGCCCAGGTCCTCGTCGACGCCCTTCAACACGTCGCCGACCCCGAGGTGCGGGCGCGGCTCGAGCACGAGCTGACTGAGGCCGGCCAGGCCATGAACCCGACCGAGTTCGGCCGGCTGGTTCGACAGCGGCTCGGAGAGCTCGACGACGGCGCCTCCGTAGAGGCGCAGCAACGGCGCAACCAGCGACGCACCGGCCGCCTCAGCCAGTCCCCCGACGGCTTCCAGGAACTACACGTGCGCGTCTCCGGCGTCGCGGGCGAGATGCTCGCCACGGCCGTGCACGCCTTCCGTCGCACCGACGCCGAAGGCGAGCACCGCACACCCGAGCAGGCGACCGCCGACGCCGTGGTCGCCATGGCCGAGGCGGCGTTGGGCGCAGCCAAGGCGCCGCTCCAGCACGGGATCCGTCCCCACTTGACGATCACCCTGACGCAGGCCGACCTCGATCGCGGATCCGGTCTGGCGAAGACGGTCTGGTCGGGACCGGTTCCGATCGCCGAGGTCGAGCCGCTCTACGACGACTGCAGTGTGTCCCGGCTGATCCTCGACGCCCGCGGCGTCCCGGTCGAGGCTTCGGAAGCGGTCCGCTCGGTGCCGGCCGGCGTCTGGCGTGCCGTGGTCGAACGCGACGGCGGCTGCATCGCCGACGGCTGCGACCAGCCACCACAGTGGTGTCAGGTCATGCACCTCGGCGAGCGCTACCGCTTCGGCGGCCGTCTCACCATCCCGACGGCCGGCCTCGGCTGCAGCTACCACCACAAGAAGTTCGACCTCTACGGCTGGAAGCTCAGCTGGTTCGAGGGACGACCGGTGCTGCATGCACCCGACAAGCCACCTAGAAGATCGCGACCACCGGACACCCGCGGTGATCCGCCGTGACCGCCGCGCACGACTCCGAACACATCCGTTTCGGCCTAACGACCGTTCGCGCGCGGTGCGTCGGGTCCGGTCTACCCACCCTTCGCGCGCCGGTACGTCGGGTCCCATCCCGACGCCCGCGCGCCTGCACGTCCGGTCCAACCGACCGCTCGCGCGCCTGCACGTTCGGTCCAAACGACCGCTCGCGCCTGCACGTCCGGTCAGGTGCGGCGCTGGCGGCTGAATCAACCCGCGCCGACGCCTGCCGGCGTCAACGCGTGGGCGCGTCCAAGGGGTCGTCCACGGGCGGTTTGCTCACCCGCACGACGAGGTCGGCGAGCAGTCCGATGCTGATGACCTGGAACGCGGCGAACAGGATCAGCAGCGTGTTGGTCGCGAGCCGCAGGTCCTTCGTCGTGATGTCGTAGATCAGCTTGGCGATCCCGAACAGCAGCAGCGCGAGACCGACCGGCATGAAGACCCGCAGCGGCTCGTAGCCGAGGATCATCCGCACGACCTGCAACAGGTACTTGCGGGTGTCGCGGTACCAGTGGAACTTCGACTCGCCCTCGCGGGCGGCGTACGGGATCTCGACGTAACCGACGGCGAGGCCGTCGGCCATGAACGACATCGTCATCGTGGTGACACAGGAGAAGCCGTTGGGCAACCGGTTGAGGTAGCGGATCGCCTTGTCACGACGGAAGGCGCGGAACCCGGAGTTGAGGTCGGGGATGTCCTCCTGCGCGAGGTACTGCGCCAGCCGACGGATCGCCCACTTGGCGGGCACGCGCAGCGCCTTGTGCGTGCCCTCCTCGCTGGTGCGGGCACCGACGACCTGGTCGTAGCCCTCGAGTGCGTCGACCAGTTGCGGGATCTCGTGGTTCGGATAGGTCATGTCCACGTCGGTCCACACCACGACGTGGCCGCGTGCCGCCGCGGTGCCGGTCCGTCGGGCGCCGCCGGAACCGAGGTTGCGACGGTGCTCGATGAGGCGGACGTTCGCGTCCTTCTTCGCCTCGCTTCGCAGCCACTCGCGGGTGCCGTCCGACGAGCAGTCGTCGACGGCGACGATCTCCCAGGTGTACTCGGAGGCGTTCATGGCCTCACGGATCCGCTCGACCTCCTGCCGGACGTGGCCAACCTCGTTGTAGGTGGGCAGCACGATCGAGACGTCGGGACGCTCCTGCGGGTCGTCCTGCGGCGGCAACTGCGAGATCGGTGCGGTGGACATGGTGAAAGACCTAGGGTCGAGCAGCAGCACGCATTGTTACGCACGCGGCCGATGGTCGGGTCGCACCGCCCGCGGGTGCGGATACGTGGTGCGCTGCGCCGCTGTGTGACGGGGAGCACCCGGTTGCGGCCTATGGCGGGTTGCCGCCGGATCGTGCGATCGGACCAATCGTGCGCGCAAACGGCGAGATCAGATGACGGTCGGGAGTCGGGCTCAGGCTTGCAGGTGGCCGCGGCCGATGCCGTGGTAGCGCAGGCCGGCGGCACGGGCCGCCTCGGGGTCGAGGCAGTTGCGGCCGTCGACGAGGATCGGGTAGTCGAGCGCGGCGACGAGGCCGGCGAGGTCGAGCTTGACGACCTCGGGCCAGTCGGTGGCCACCACGGCGGCATGGGCGCCGGCGGCGGCCTGCAGCGGGTCGTCGAAGGTGACGACGTCTGGCAGCGCGCGTCGCACGCCGGGAAGGGCGACAGGGTCGTAGACGTGCACGGTCGCGCCCTCCTCCAGCAACGCCCTGGCGAGGTGCAGCGCGGGAGCTTCGCGCAGGTCGTCGGTCCCGGGCTTGAAGGCGGCTCCGAGGATCGTGATCGTCTTGCCCGTCAGGTGCCACAGCTCGTCGCGGAGCTTGGACAGCACGACGTCGCGCTGGCCGGCGTTGATCCGCGCGACCTCCTCGAGCAGCCGGAAGTCGTAGCCGACGTTGCGCGACAGGTGCAGGAAGGCGTCGACATCCTTGGGAAAACACGAGCCGCCGAAGCCGAGGCCGGCCTGGAGGAACTTGGGGCCGATGCGCTCGTCCATGCCCATGCCCTGGGCGACCACCTCGACATCGGCGCCGACGATGTCGCAGACGTTGGCGACGGCGTTGATGAACGAGATCTTGGTGGCGAGGAAGGCGTTGGAGGCGTGCTTGATCAGCTCGGCGGTGTTGACGTCGGTCTCCACCACCGGCGCACCGGTGCGTTCGACCAGCGGCGCATAGACCCGGCGCAGGGCGTCGCGGGCGAAATCCGAGCTGGTGCCGTAGACGATCCGGTCGGGATTGAGGGTGTCGTAGACGGCAGCGCCCTCGCGCAGGAACTCCGGGTTCGACGCGATGTGGACGTTGGTGAGGTCGGTGCCGCGGGCCGTCTGTTCGCGTGCGATGACCTGGGTGAGGCGTTGGCCGGTGTTTGCCGGGACGGTGGACTTCTCGACCAGGACCAGTTCGTGATCGGCGAGGGCGGCCACCTCGACGGCGACCCGCTCCACGAAGCGCAGGTCAGGGCCGCCGCCCGGGAGCGGCGGCGTGCCGACGCAGACGAACACGATCTCGGCGTCGGCGATGGCATCGGCTAGGTCGGTGGTGAACCGCAACAGCCCCGACGCGGTGACCTTCTCCACCAGTTGCAGCAGGTCGGGCTCGTGGAAGGGCACCCCACCCGCGTGCAGCGTCTCGATCTTGGCGGCATCGTCGTCGAGGCCGACCACGGTGTGTCCGAGCTCGGCCAGGCAGGCCGCCGTGACCAGACCGACGTGCCCGACACCGATGACGGCGATGTCCACGGGGAATTCCTTGACGTCGAGGAGGTCGGCACGGACGTCGGTGGGAAACCAGACCGACGAGCGGAAGACCGGCAGGATGCAGGCGCCGAGGGTAGCTGTCACCGCTCGGCCGATCCGGGACACGCCGACCCATTAGCCTCACGCGACACCACGAAACGAGCCGCCCCGCGGAGGTCAGCTGTTGCCAGCCGAGGGGTCACGCCTGGTGGCGCTGGTCAAGCGGGTCGGTGCCGCACGCGACCCGTCCCCGCGTGCTCGTCGTGTCCTGCTGGTGCTGGGGCTGGTCGCATTCGTCGTGATGCTGGTGGTGTCGCTGCGGGCGCTGGAGGTCGGCTTCGACGACGTGTCCTGGTGGCCGCTCGTCGTGGCCGGGCTCGTGCTCACCCCGCTGACGATCCTGGGCAACGCCGCCGAGCTACGCGTGATGGCGTACGCGACCGCGCAGCGTCCGCTGCCCTGGAGCGAGTCGGTGCGGGTGGTCGTGCTGGCCACGGCCGCCAACCTGCTTCCGATTCCGGGCGCGGCGCTCGTACGGGTGCAGGCGTTGCGGACCCGCGGTGCAAGCGGAGCGGCCGCGACCGCCGTCAACGTCGCGGGAGCCGGGGCGTGGCTGGGCTCGGGACTGCTGATCGCCGGGCTCGCCCTCGCGCCGGTACGTGGGCCGGTTGCCCTGCTGGCCGCGGCGGTCGGTGTCGTCGGGTGCGTGGTGGCCGCGCTGATCGTGCGCAAGATCGCCCTGCCCGGTCGGGCGCTGCGGGCGACGCTGGCCCTGATCTACGTCGAGGTGACGGTGACGCTGCTGTACGGGGTACGGCTGCTGGTGGTGCTGGCCGCGCTGCGGGTCGACCTGGAGTTGCTCCAGGCGCTGGTGATCGCGCTGAGCGCCCCGTTGTCGGCCGCTGCCGGCGTGTTCCCCTCGGGCATCGGCCTGGCGGAGGCGATCTCGGGCCTGCTCGCTCCGGCGGTCGCGCTGCCGGCGGCGGTGGGGGTGGCCGCGACGGGACTGAACCGCGTCGTGGGGCTGGCGGTGACTGCGCCGCTCGCCGGCTGGCTGGCGAGCCGCTCCCCCGTCGATTCGGAAGGCGACGCCGACGAGACCGAAGGGCACCAGGCGGATGGCGAGGCCGACGCCCCCGCCACCGAGCGCGGGGACGAGGGTGTCGCGCCCTAGGAGCCGGAAGAGCGGGGCGTCAGTTCTACGCCTTCGCGACGGAGTACCTCGAGGGTCCGGGACACGAACGACGCCATGTGGTCGCGGCGGGTGTGGAGCGCCGGTTCGAACAACCGCGGTTCGGTGGTGCCCAGCGTGATCCCGAACTCCCGGGCGGCGAGGATCGCCTGCTCGTGCGCGCTTCCCTCGACGTCGTTGAACCAGGCCCGGGGTTCGCCCGAATGGATCTCGAAGTGGTGGATCGTCCGCGTCAGGAACGAGGCCATCTGTGCCCGGGTCACCGGCGCGCCCGGCTGGAACCGACCGTCGGCGCGGCCGGTCGCGATGCCGGCCGCGGCCAGCCGGTTGATCGCCGTCTCGTGGACGGAACCGTCGTCGTCGGGGAAGGCGTCTGGCGCGTCGGCGGTCGCGGCCGGGTCGCCGGCGACCTCGAGGATGCGGACCAGGAACGACGCCATCTGCCCGCGGGTGACGTGGCGTCCCGGTGCGTAGCGGCCGTCGCCGACGCCTTCGGCCACGCCCCAGTGGGCGACGCACTTGATGTTGAAGCCGTGGGCCCCCTGGGCGCTGACGTCGGTGAACGGCGAGCCGCCGCTGGCCACCTCCTCGGTGCAGGCGCGCCGTCGGACGTTGCGCAGGAACTCGGCCACGTCCAGGACCCCGCCGCTGACGACCTGACCCTGCAACCGGTTCGTCGGTGTCACGCTGCGGATGACCTCGCCCACCAGCTCGTTGGTCGACATCGTCGGCGCGATCGAGCGACCGAGCGCAAGCGCACCGGCGACCTGCGGAGCGGCGAACGAGGTGCCGTGGAAGCGGAAGTAGTCATCGCTCTCGAAGCCGACGTCGGGCGCGAGGATGGCTTCGCCGGGCGCCGCGAGATCGACGGTCGTGCGGCCGTAGTTCGACCCGGTGCCGTCCCGTTCGTCGTAGAGCAGGTAGCCCTCACGGTCCGAGGCCGCGACGGTCACGAGGTTCGGCAGGTCGTTGAAGCGAGCCGGCCAGGGTCCGGAACTACCCGCGCGGCTCGAGAGGTCGAGGTAGCTGTTGCCCGCCGCGGCGACCACCGGCACCCCGACCCCGGCGATGACCGTGCGCAGCTGGCTGCGCTGTCCGGGGCTGAGCTCGGCGAATCCCCAGGGCAGCAGGATGACGTCCGCCCCGGCGGTGGCGGCGTCCTCGATGGCGCGGACCGCCGTGTCGACGGTCGTCCGCAGCTGCGGCGAACTGAACGGACCGGCGGACTCGAGGATGCGCCGCACGCTGATCGACACGCCCGGCGCGACACCCGCCGTCCCGACGCCGTCGTCGGCGCGTGCCGCGGCGACCCCGGCCACCGCGGTCCCGTGCCAGTCCCGCCCGCCGTCGACGAAGGTCTCGTTCGTGCCGCGCAGGTAGTCGTAGCCGTGGTGCCCCTGCGCGTCGGTCCAGAAGGCGCCGGCGAGGTCGGGGTGGTGAGGCGAGACGCCGGTGTCGACCACGGCGATCGAGATCGCCGGGCTGCCGCGGGTGATCTCCCACGCCTCGGGGGCGCGGATGATGGGCAGGTGGTGCTGCTCGGGGAACAGCGGATCGTTCACCGGTGGTGGGGCCGACTGGGCCGAGGCGACGCCGGTCGCGGGCACCACCATCACCGCGGCGACCAGCGCCGCCAGGGCGCGGCCGTGCCGCCGCTGCCGCATGCTGGTGTCGCGCCGCGCCCGGCTGCTCATGCCGCCCCTGTGTCCTCGCCGGCGTCCGAAGCGCTCACTGCGCCGCCAGCCCCTTCCCCGTGTCGCGCCACCGAGTCGAGGAAGCGCGCGACCAGGCTGGCGACCTGGTCCCGGCGGCTGTCCGAGCCCGGGGCGAAGCGGAGGGTAGCCACGCCCCGCACGACGCCGAGGTCGCGGGCGGTGTCGATCGCGGGAGCGTGCGTGCTGCGGTCGTCGTCGGTGAACCAGTTGCGTGACGGTCGCGACCGCGTCCCGGTGGCGGTGTCGTGGGCGCGTACGACCAGCGACGCCAGCTGCGCCCGGGTCACCGCACGGTTGGGTCCGAAGCGACCGTCGGCGTCACCGCGGACGATGCCGAGCGCGGCGAGCTGGTTGATGGCGTGCTCGTGCGCGGAGCCGTCGTCGTCGGCGAAGGCGTCGGCAGGACGCGACGCCAACGCCACGCCGGCCGTGTCGAGCGAGCGGGCCAGGAGGCTGGCCAGCTGCGCCCGGTTGATGGTGGCGGCCGGCCGGTAACGACCGTCGTTGCCCCCTTCGGCGATTCCGAGGGCACGCAGGCACCGCAGCGCGTCGGCGTGGCGGTTGGCCGGGTCGACGTCGGCGAACAGCTGCGCGCGACCGGCGGCGGGACCGCAGATCGGACGCTGGATGCCGTGCAGGAACGCCCCCGCGTCGAGCATCCCGCGCGCGGTGGTGGTGTCCGCCGCACCGGGGACGACCCGCGAGGTCCACGAGACGGCGTCGACCAGGTCGTGCACCGGTGTGTTCGGCTGGACGCTGATGGCCAGCGCGAGCGCGGCCGTGACCAGCGGCGCCGCGAACGAGGTGCCGTCGAGGACGCGCCAGCCATCCGGCACGGTCGTGCGGATCTGGGCGCCCGGTGCGGCGACGTCGATGTGAAGCCGGCCGTGGTTGGCGAACGCGGGCCGCTGGCCGTCGGGGCCGATCGCCGTCACGCTGACCAGGTTCGGGAGCGTGTAGCCGGCCGGGAACACCTGCCAGTCGCCGTTGTCGAGGTTGCGGCGGTCGTTGCCTGCGGCGGCCACCACCGGGACGCCGGCGTCGCGGACCGCCTCGTACAGCAGCGGGCTGTCGCTGGTGCGGAACCACGACGCGTTGATCACGTCGGCGCCGTTGTCCGCGGCGTACGCGAACGCCTGCAGGGTGTCGCTGAGACTGGCGCGCCCCATCTCGCCGAGGCCGCTGAAGGTCTTGAGCGCCATCAGCCGCACTTCGGGCGCCAGGCCGACGATGCCGACCTCGTTGGCTCGTGCGGCGATCACGCCGGCGACGGCGGTGCCGTGCCAGTCCTCCTCGGCGCTGACGAAGATCTGCGGGTTCCGGTCGACGAAGTTCCAGCCGTGGACGTCGTCGACGTAGCCGTTGCCGTCGTTGTCGCGGCCGTCGGTCACCTCGCCGGGGTTGACCCACAGCGCGTCCGCGAGGTCGGGATGGTCGGGATCGATGCCGAAGTCGATCAGGGCGACGACCACGTCGGGCCGGCCGCGGGTGACCGACCACGCCTCGAGCGCCCGCACGTCGACGCCTGCGGTGGTGGCGGTGCCGTCGACCGGCATGCCGGTGTTGTGCAGGCCCCACTGCTCGCCGAACAGCGGATCGCTGGGCGGCTCCGCCGGCGCGGCGGCGTACAGCCAACGGTCGACCTCGACGACCTCGACACCGGCCTCGGCCGCGAGCAGCGACGAGACGTCGTGCACCAGGTCGGGCAGGACCGCGACGAGGTCGACGTGGTCGGTGAGGGCACGTGACACCTCGACGCCGGCCCGCGCCAGGGCGGCAGCGCGGACGTCGGCGGTGGCGTCGGGGACCCAGCCGACCAGCAGGCGCAGTGCCCCGCCGTCGTCGACGACCAGGTCCTGCACGGCCGATGCCGTCCGCGCCGTCACCGGTTCAGCCGCCTGTCCGGGCTGGGCGTGCCCGGGCTGCGCGACGGCCGATCCCTGCACGACCAGGGCGAGCGTCAAGGCAACGACCACCACCCCGGTGGAGGTGGTGGTCGTGGCGCGCCTGCGCTGCCCCGTCGTGGCGGCCGTCACGAGGTGGCGGCCCGCCGCAGGAAGCTCGCCATCTGCTGGCGTGACACCGGATCCATCGGGCAGTATCGGGTTCCGTCCGGCGTGCAGCCCTGGGTGATGCCGGCCTGCGCGACCGAGTTCACCGCGCCGGCGTGGGTGCCCTCGACGCGGACGTCGCTGAACCTCGACTGTTGCGGCGGTGCCGTCGAAAGGCCGGCAGCACGGGCGATGAACGTGGCCATCTGCTCGCGGGTGACGTTGTCGGCCGGCCGGTAGGTGCCGTCGGCATACCCACCGGCGACCCCCGCCTCGGCCAGCGCGTCGATGGCGATGGCGTGGGTCGCGTTGGGGTCGGACACGTCGGAGAACCCGCCGCGGACCGTGGGCGCCGGGATCTGGAAGGTCCGGTAGATGAACGACGCCATCTGGGCGCGGGTCACGTTGCCGCCCGGGTTGAACCGGGTCTCGTCCACGCCTTCGGCAATGCCGGCGCGGTTGGCCCACGTGATCGCGTACTCGTGGGTGAGCCCGTCGTCGTCGGTGAAGGGGGCGAAGCCGATCGAGCTGATCTGCGAGCTCGGCAGCCGGGCGCCCGCCGCGGTCGGGTGCCCGCTGGTGGGCAGGTTGAGCCGGAACGACGCGCCGGCGACCTGCTTCTCGCGCAGGGTCTGCGAGTCGTTGGTCCGGTGGGTGAACACGAACGTGTCGGTGGCGCCGTTGGCGGTCACGCCGGTGACCTGGATCTCCTTGGGCGTGCCACCCTGGGTGCGCGAGAGGATCTGCACCCGCTCGACACGGCTCAGCGGTGCGGGCCGGCCCGAGGACACGTGCGCCGCGAAGGCCGCGTGCGTGGCGTTGGAGGTCCAGGCCCGGAAGCTGTGCGGCTCGTTCATCGAGTACGGGTCGTTGACGCTGCGCAGGTAGGGCACGGGGGTGTTTCCGTATGCCCACGATTCGTGGACCGCCTCGCTGCGCCCGCCGCCGTGTGAGGACGAGTAGTAGGTCTGCGCGAGCGCGCCGTCGTAGCGCAACACCTGGTGGTTGGTCGCGGTCACCGCGTTGACCCACAGGTTGCCGTACTGCGCGAGCGCGAAGTCACGTCCGGCGTAGACCTGGTCGCTGGGGGTGTTGAGCAGGTCGCACGAGCACGCCCGCGTGCCCGCCCGAAGCCCGCGCGGCGCGGCCTTGGCACGCAGTGCGAAGGTGCGGCCGGTGATGGCCTGCGCCTCCAGTGCCGCCGGTCCGTCGAGGCCCCAGGAGCGGATCGACTCGGCCAGACCCTCGAGGTAGCGCTCGACCGAGTTGATGTCCTGCACGACGTCGATGCCGAGCGTCTTGCGATGGAAGTCCTGCCAGCCGTGCTGGTAGCGGCGGCCGGCGTCGCCCGCGGCCAGGCGGGTGCGGACCATGTTGCCGTGGTGGTAGGCGCGCAGCACCGGACGGTCGGTGGTCGCCACGATCGCGTTGTTGTCGCTGCAGCTGTTGCCGGAGACCAGCTTGAGTCCGGCGACCGGCTGGGCCGGCGGCGGCGTCACGCCTTCGCCGTTCCAGAAGCAGACCCGCAGGGTGGTGCCGGCGGGCTGGACGTGGAAGACGGTGCTGGTCGGGTCGCTGGCCGGCGGGTCGTCCAGCGTGCAGTCGTTGACCCGGTGGTCGATGGTCTCGTTGGCCCGCGGCCGGCAGTGGCGCCATTCGATGGGGGCGTCGATCGCCTCGATGCTCGCGGTCGCGACGCCGGCGTGGAGGTTGACCCGGATGCGCTCGTCGGCGCGGGCGTCGGTGCCGACCTCGGTGCCCGGGTAGTAGTGGTTGAGGATCCCCGCGGCGCTGTGGCCCCGCTTGGCCATGTTGTAGGCGCCGTACTGGCTCATGCCGACGCCGTGCCCCCAGCCCGAGCCGAGGAAGCGGACGTCGGGGGTCGGGTTGCCCACGGCACGCACGGCGCCGCGGATCGGGAACCCGCCGGCCGGCGGCTGTGCCGCGGCACGGATGGTGGCCTCCTCGTCCTCCTCGGGCACCTCGCCGTCGGCTGACTCCTCATCGAGCGAGCCGTCGTCGGTCGAGCCGTCATCGGAGGCGCCACCGTCAGTGGCGCCGCTACCGGTGGCGCCGTTGCCGGTGGCGCCGCTGCCGGAGCCGCCGTCGCTGGCGCCGCCTTCTGCCGAACCGCTGTTCGTACCGCCGCCCGTGGCGCCGTCCTCGCTGGAGCCGCCGGTCGAGCCGCCTTCGCTGGAGCCGCTCCCGGTCGATCCGGTCGGCTCGCCGTCGTGCTCACCAGCGGCTGAGGCGGGCGCGTCCTCACTGCTGCGGGCCCCGTCGCCGGAGCTCCCCGTGTGCTGCTCACCCTGTACGCCGGTGGTGTCGTCGGCGCTGGCGGCGTCGGCGCGTTCCGACGTGACGTCCTCGGCGGCAGCGACCGGGAGGTGCCCCAGTCCGGCGAGCGACGTCGCCAACAGCGCGAGCAGGACCAGGGGCGTTCTCGAGCGGAGCATCAATACAACTCGTTGGTCGACCGGCGGACAGGTATGGCACACGCGCGACGCGCTCGCCCCGACGTGCGCGAGGGGCGGACGGCTTTCGCCGTACCGCCCCTCGTCGTCTGGGTTGTCAGTCGCTGACCCGTACGTCGGCCGCGAAGTCCCCGGAGGTCACCGGTTCCGGTTCGGGCTCCGGCTCGGGGGCCACCAGCTTGAAGGCCCGGACCAGCAGCGAGGCCGACTGGTCACGACGCATCGTGTCCAGCGGACCGTACTTCGTCGCGGTCACGCCGGTCGTGACCCCGGCCCGCTGCACGGCACCGATGGCCAGGTAGTGGGTGTTGCCGGGGCCGACGTCGGTGAAGGTGGGCCGCACGCGGGGCAGGTCCAGCGCGTTGGCGAGGTAGGTCGCCATCTGGTCGCGCCGCAGCGCCTGCCTCGGTCGGAAGGTGCCGTCGGGGTAGCCCTGCACGACGCCCGCGTCGACGAGCGCGACGATGTGGGGCGCGAGCCACGGCACGTCGTCGAGGTCCTTGAACCGGCCGCGCCAGTTGGGGTTGGGCTCGAGGCCCATGGCGATGGCGACCCCGCGCGCCATGTCACCGCGGTTGAGCGCGGAGCCGGGCTGGAAGGTGGCCGGGTTGTTGTTGGTGTAGCCGAGCAGCACGTTGGTGTCGTGGGCGGTGACGACCGCGTCGTGGTGCGCGGACGAGACCGGGACGTCGGCGAAGCGCTGGTTGGCCGGCGCGGGACCCGGGCCGGTGGCCGGCATCGACGGGGCACGCTCCGCGGCCGCGGTGCGGATCCACCACAACCGGTTGCCGATCAGGCCGGGGCACGAGGTCGAGCCGACGTCGCGGTGCCCGGTGATCGTGCGCACCTGGGCGCCTTTGGCGGTGCGGGCCGTGGTCCCCAGCGGGTCGAACCCGTGGATCGCGGCCTTCCAGGCGATCATGTCGGCCAGCGACTCGTAGGCCGCCTGCGGGGCGTCGACGCTGACGAAGTTGCCCATGACGGCAATGCCGAACGAGCCGGTGTTGTAGCCCGCCGCGTGGGCGCCGACGACGCCGCGACCGATCCCGCCGGCACGACCCTCGTAGATCGTGCCGAAGCGGTCCATGATGATGTTGTAACCGATGTCGGACCAGCCGTTGCTGTCCTGGTGGTAGCGCTGGATGCCACGCACGATGCCGGCCGACTGCGACGGGGTGTAGTTGTTGTTGCCCGCCGTGTGGTGCACGACGACCAGGTCGACCCGGTCGTAGTACGACGGCGTGCCCTTGTAGGCCGCCGCGCCCCACTGCGAGCGGGTGACGACGCGGGGAGCGGAGGAGGCCTCGGCGACCGGACCTTCGACGGTCACGGCCTTGCGCGACACGGGACCACCCGAGAGCCCGTCGGTGTCCAGCACGGTCGCGGCCACCTCGACGTCGCCGCCCGCGGCATCCACGTCCTGCGCCGGGATCTCGACCTGGAACCGCGTGGCCTCGCCGACGAACACCGGCTCGGTCTGCTGGTTGGAGCGGTCGCCGGCGGCCTCGGCCGAGCCGTCGTCCGGACCGTCCTCGAAGGTCTGGCGCTCGAGCTCGTACCACTCGCCCCACACGCCGTCGTCGCCGGCGGTGCGCACGTGCACGGTGTCGACGCCGTCGGGAAGACGGAAGCCCACCATGCTGAACGGGATCGGCGCGGCGATCGGGTCGGAGCGGTGGGCCTCCGCCTCGTCCTGGCCGGCGCTGCTGAGCACCAGGCGGTCGGACGAGACACGGACCGCGAGGTCCTCGCTGACCACCTCGGGAATCGAGATCAGCTCGATCTGGGAGGCCGGCGGCGCGATCGCGAGAACGAGGGCGACCAGCAGCGCGCGGGCGAACAGAGAACGCACGGTTTTCCTCCACGTGCCAGCGGGAGCTGGCGGTTCGGGTGTCCCGGCGGGGCGTGTGCGAGCGGCGGCGGCTGCCGCGTCAGTCACGATGGCCCGACCATCCCCACAAGGTCGGCACACCGGCGGCCGGACTGTACGGGTGGCCGTGGTCTTTCAAACGGTGACCGGACGGCCGGAGTTCCTGATCCGGACAGATGCCCGAAAACCGCCTGAAATCGCCCGGAATCGGCACAACGGGCATGTGCGCTCACCGCCCGCTCGGTGCGATCTTCTGCCGTCTTGGTCGTGCGTTCGAGCCGATCTGCGCGCGGCCAGCCGGCGACTCCGCACGGAAACCCGTGGCGCGTCGCGGTGCTTTCTGAGGTCCGCTCACGCCGCCGAACCGAGGTCGGACGCGGCCGACCGGAGGAGAGCGGGCGCGCCCACCGCGCGACTGGCGGAGATTCGTGTGAAGAAGTCGCGCTCAGTAGCCGAAGCAACACCCAGCGACATGTTCCGACCGACTTTCTCTTTGCTGAGGTGCCGCGTTGCTGCGACCGATCCGAACCACCCGCCCGACCCAGGCCGCGAAGCGTCGCGGACGCCGGGGGCAGGTGCGCCGTCTGGTCGTGGCAACGGCCGTGCTCGCGGGCATGCTCGTCGCGCCGGCGGCGCACGCCGACCCGCGACCCGACCTCGCCGGCCGCTTCGTCGACTCGGTCAACGCCGAGCGTGTCCAGCGTGGTCTGCCTCGACTGCAGGTCGCCAGCGACCTCAACGCCGTGGCGGCCAAGCACAGCGTCCGCATGGCGGATCAGCGGCTGCTGCACCACAACCCCAACCTCACCACCGACGTGAAGAACTGGGCCCGGGTGGCGGAGAACGTCGGCCGCGGCCGCAGCGTCTCCAGCCTGCACACCGCCTTCATGAACTCCGAGGGCCACAAGCGCAACATCCTCGACGCCAACGTGACCCAGATCGGGGTCGGCGTCGAGGTCCGTGACGGGACCGTGTGGGTCACCAAGGTGTTCCGCCGGCCCTCCGCCAGCGCCTCGCCGGCCAGCACCGGCCGGTTCCGTGACGTGGGCAGCGCCAGCACCCACGGCACCAACATCGAGCGCATCGCCCGCGCCGGCGTCGCCGCCGGCTGCAGCGCCGACCGCTTCTGCCCCGCCGACTCGGTCAGCCGCGAGCAGATGGCGACCTTCCTCGGTCGTGCCAAGGGGGTCCTGCCCGCCGACAGCGGCCCGTTCTCCGACGTCTCCCCCTCCGGCACCCACACCGGCAACGTGTTCGGTACGGCGGCCGCGAAGATCGCCACCGGCTGCAGCGGCAGCAACTACTGCCCGAGCCGCGACCTCACCCGCAGCGAGATGGCCGCGTTCCTCGGTCGCGCGATGGGCCTGACCGAGAAGCCGGTCCGCACCTTCGACGACATCGCGGGCGACCCGAACGCCGGCTGGATCCAGGCGCTCGCCGACGCTGGCGTGACCGGCGGCTGCGACGCCGACCGGTACTGCCCCGACGCGCCCGTCAGCCGCCAGCAGATGGCCAGCTTCCTGGTCCGCGCCTTCAAGCTGTAGGCGACTCTTCGCTGGTCAGTCCAGGACGGGCTGGCCGAAGTCGGCGCTCTCGAGCACGTCGAGGAACGTCTCGATGTGGTCGAGGAAGACGTCCGGCGCGTCGTCGTCACCCGGGCCGGGCACCGGCTGGCTGAGCACCACGATCGCGCGCGAGGGGATCAGCACCACCATCTCGCGGGTGGGGATTCCGTTGGTCTCGTAGCTGAAGATCAACTGCGTGGCGGGCACGTCGCCGTCGAGGGTGAGGCGGTTGTCGGCCTCGAGGGTGGCGTCCTGCTGCTCGACGAAGCGACGCCACGCGGCGGGCGAGCTGTCCGGCTCGTACGTGAACGCCATCGCCACCACCCCGTCCTCGGGCGGGACGAAGGCCTCGCGCTCCTCGTCGTCGGTCTGCGGGCTGAGGTCGGCGTTGGACAGCGACAGGTGGACGTCGGAGCGCTCGTAGACGTACCAGTCGTCGGGAACGTCGAGGTCGACGTTGCGCCACGACACCGAGTCCGGCTGGTTGCCGCCGTCGCCGCCACAGGCGCCCAGCGCAACGGCCAGGCACAGCAGCAGCACACGGACGAGGCCGGGACGGGCACGGAACACGCGGACTCCTGCACCGGGCAGCGGGGACGCCAGCAGCTTACGAGCCCTGCAGGAACGCTCGGTCCGCCAGGCCGCCATCCGGGCGAGGTCGCGGTCTGTCGCTCGTGCGGGGACGCGAGGAGAGCGGCGCGGTTCTATCGCTCGTCGCGGGACGCGAGGTCGTCGAGGAGGACGGCCAGCTGCGCCGTGGTACGCAGGGGGTCGTCGTCGGGCCCGAACGGGTCGTCCGACGAGACCGGACGCATGCGCGTGGTCGGGTGGGTGTCGTCCGCCGACATCGCGGTGGAGCCGGTGCGCTCCCGCTCCAGGCGCGCCGCTTCTCTGGCGTGGTCGGGCTGCGGGGCGAGCGCCGACGAACCGGTTCTCGCCTGCTCGGGCCGGGGCCGCGAGGTGGGCTCGGGCTGGGGCCCGGTGGCAGCCGTTGGCTCGGGTTGGAGCCTGGCGGCCGTGGGCTCGGGCTGGGGCCCGGTGGCAGCCGTTGGCTCGGGTTGGAGCCTGGCGGCCGTGGGCTCGGGCTGGGGCGTGGCGGCGGCCGCGGGCTCGGGCCTGGCGGCGGCCGTGGGCTCGGGCCGGGCGGTGGGCTCGGGCTGCGGTTCTGCCGGCGCGGGAACCGGCTGCTCGGGCTGGGGGACGTAGGGCGACGGATCCGGCTCCATGGGGGCCGGCTCGGGCTCCGTGGGAACGGGATCGGGCTCCATGGGGGCCGGGTCGGGCTCGAACGGGTCCGGCTCGGGCCCGAACGGATCGGTGTCGGGATCGGGGTCCGGGATCGTCGGCGCCGGGTCCGGCACCGTCGGCACCGTGGCCCGGGGCCCGGCGGCCTCGGCGTTGCCGGCGTCGGTCCCGCCCTGATCGCGGGAAGCGGCGGCATCGGTCCGCCCGGCGTCGGCCTCGACGGCGGCTCCCCCGTCCGTCGCGCCATCGACGTCCGCGGCCGGCTTCGGGGCCAGGCGGGCCGCGATGACGTCGTCGAGCAGCACCACCTGCGCGCCGATACCGACCGCCTCGAGGGCGTCGAGCCCGGCGATCAGGTCGACCCGCGAGGTGACGTCGCGCTCGCCGAGGACGAGGGCATGGTTGAGCGCCGACGCGGCCTGCATGGACGGCCGTGACGCCGCCGTCGGCAGCGCCACCAGCAGGACATCGAGGTCTCGCGGCAGCCGGCTCGGCAGGGCCGGCAGGCCCTCGAGGGCCGCGTTCAAGTCACGCCCGGGGCCGAGCCGCGCGAGGTTGAGCCCGCCGGGCTCGAAGTCGACCGCGCTCGTCAGGCGATGCTGGCCGCGCAGCACCTCGACGAGTCCGGGCCGGTCCTGGCGGCCGCTGGCGAGGTCGAGCCGCAACACGCTCACACCCTGCCGGGCGAGGGCGATCGCGAGGGTGTCCGTCAGCGTCGCGGCACGACGGCCGTCCCGTCCGGCGGCAGCGATGCCGAGGATGAGCTTGCCGCCGCCCTCGCGGGCGTCGAGCACCGCGGTCGCCAACTTCTCGGCGTCGTCGGGCGTGGCCTCGGTGGGCAGGACCGCGACGAGTTCGCCACCGGCGGCGCGGACGTGTCGAGGGCCGCGCAGGGTCAGGTCCGCCGTGTCGACGGCGATCGCGACCGCGAGGCCGAGCAGCAGGGCCGCCAGGGCAACGGCGGCACCCACCAGCCAGGTCGGCGGCACGATTCCGGGCGCCACCAGCGCCAGGAGGAGCCCGACGACGCAGATGCCGGCCACGACGGCGCGCAGCACGCGGGCACGGCGCTGCACGATGTCGAGCCCCTCGAGCAGCCACAACGGCGTGCGGGAACGGTGGGTCGGGGGCAATGCGCGACTCGTCATGATGGAATCGAGGATAACGAGCGCGGCGGTCGCCGACCGTGAGGCGGGACCGATCACAACGGGACCGCAACAGAGCCCTCCCGGCGGCTGCACACGATCGGCACGCGGACGAGGCGGCGCGCGGACGAGGCGGCGCGCGGACGAGGTCGGCGAGCGGACGAGGTCGGCGAGCCGATCGGGTCGGCGCGCGGATGGGGTCGGCGACCTCGGCTGGGGTCGGCGACCTCGGCTGGGGTCGGCCCGCGGCTGGGGTCGGCGACCTCGGCTGGGGCGGGAGCCGCGACCCGGGCGTAGGGAGAGGGCCTACGCTGCCGCGACCACGTGCCGACGTCCCTCACTCCGTCGGTACGCGAGCAGGAGCCATGGCCGTCAGCACCGACCTTCGCGCCCGGCGCCCGCACGGTCTGCGCGACCTGCGACGGCTCGTCCGGTACGGGATCTCGGGCGGGACCGCCGCGCTCACCCACTTCACGGTCCTGACCGCACTGGTGGAACTCACCGGCCTGCGACCCGTCCTGGCCTCCGCGATCGGGTTCTTGTGCGGGCTGGTCGTCTCGTACACCCTGCAGCGACGGTGGGTGTTCGCGACCGGACTGAAGCACGCCTTCACGTTGCCCCGCTTCCTGGCCGTGGTGGGGCTCGGGCTGGCGATCAACTCGACGGTGCTGTGGATCGGCACCGAGCACCTGCACCACCACTACGCCCTGGTGCAGCTGGTCGCGTTCGCGGTCGTGCCGCTGAACAACTACGTGCTCAACAGCCTCTGGACCTTCCGGGAACGCGCTTAACCGGATCGACCAGTCTGCCGGGCGCTGTCGGCGCTGCCCGTGCCCGGTGCACCACCGGTTGCGTCGGCACCGCCGGGGACGGCGGGGTGCAGCCGTCGGGCCACCGGCGTCGAGGCCACTTCGCCGTCCACACCGGGCGGCAGCACGAGCGCCGCCCATGCAGCGCGCGCCGCCGCCTCCTCGTCCGCGGGCTCGGCGTCGCGAGACGTGGCCGGCAGGTCGGCGCGGGCGAGGTGGACGGCCCAGGCGATGACTGGCGGTGCGATCGCGGCCGCCGCATCGAGCAGCCGCCGGTCTCCGCGAACCACGCCGCCGAACAACAGCCCCTTGGCGTGGTGGAACCGGGTCCCGTGCAACGCGTCGTGCGGCTGCTGCGGTTCACCGCTCGCCTCGTCGAAGTAGGGCAGGCGGTCGGTCGGCAGCGGCCGACCCTCCAGCGCGGCCACCTCGACGTCGACCCAGGCCAGACGCAGCCGTTGACGCGCCGCCCGTGGCGAGTCGGGCAGCGCGGCGACGGCCTCGGTGGCGGCCGCCAGCCGCCGACGGGCGCGGTCGAGGTCGCCGAGACCGACCGCGTCGGCGGCCAGCGACACGCGCAACATCGCGGCATCGACGGGGTCGACGGCGTCCAGCAGGGCCGGCCACTCCAACGCCTCGGCCCGCGCGTGCAGGCCGAGCTCGCGGAGGACACGCCCGCGCTCGGCGCCGATCCAGGGTTGCAGTTCGGGGAGGTGGACCCGGTCCCAGTGGGCCCAGGCGAGGTCGCCCCGCCCGAGTCGCGACCAGACCATGCCGTACCAGACCGGGCGCGCCGCTTCGTGACGCAGCCTGCCGGCGTCATCGAGGTCGACGTCGCCCGGCAGCAGGTCCGCGAGCGCGTCGGACGGCGGGATCGGGGGCAGCTCCACGCGGCGGAGCGTACGGCGTGCCCCCGACAGGCCCCACCCTCCCGTGCCGGCGGTCGAGCGGCCGCGAACGCTTGCGGCTGGCACCCGCCACTCCAACGGCGCGAACGAGCGATTCAGCCCGCTCCCCGGCAGTCACGCCGACGCCATCCCCTCGATCAGGCCGGCGCGAAGGTGGCGCTGACCGTCACGTCGGCGTCGGGAGCGAACGTGGCGACGACCACCCCTGGGCCTGCCTCGTGGTCCGAGAGCGTCGCGCCGGCCGGCAGTCCCTCGAAGCCGACGAACCGTTGGTCGGCCTCCGGGACCGCCACCAACCGCATCGCCACCCCCGCCGGATAGGTCCCCGTCCAGCCGCCATCACCGCGGCCCCCGCCCTCGCCGCCACCGTCGCCACCGCCGCCGTTGCCGTCCTCGAATCCCGGCGCGTCCGCGGTCACCTCGAGGCTGTTGACGTGCACGGTCCCACCCGACGACTGCTCGACGCGTACCTCGATGGTGCCGTCGAGGTCGAGGTGGTCGAGCAGTTGTGACCACTGCTGCTCGGGACGTTGGCGGGCGTAGCTGCGCAGGTCCTCGACGTAGCCGGACCAGTCGGCGACGGATGCCGGATAGCCCCAGCGGGCGACCTGCGCCGGCATCTCGGGCTCGAGCAGGCCGGCGAGCCGGTCCAGGTGCGCCTCGACCCGCTCGGCGCGGAAGGTGGTGTTGAGGTGGTCGGCGAAGCGGGTCACGAATCGGGCCTGGAAGTCGTCGTTGCGCAGCAGTTGCTGCAACAGGAACGGGATCCCGGTCCCGTCGCGCGGGTCGGCGACCGGTGCGAGCAGCCGCGCGAGGTTGTCGTCCGCGGGGTCGTTGGGCCACACCGATCCGCCGACGCGGTCGAGGTCGTACGCCTTCCACCGCCAACGGGCGTCGGCGAGCGGCGGGCCGTCGGCGTCGACCGTGCGGGTCCGCCACATCTGGACGTTGTTGTGCGGCCAGTCGGTGTTGGACACGAAGGTCTGCAGGATGACGTAGTCGATGAAGCTGTCGAGGTCGACGCTTGCCTCGACGGCCCGCAGCGTGTCCGCGTCGACCTGGTCGGCCTCCGTGAGCAGGTCGAGGACGTCGAAGAAGTGCTGTTCGTCGCCGGCCACCCCGGTGTCCAGCGCGAACCGCGCCTCGAGAATGGTGACGTCGGCGGGATCGACCCCGTGCACCGCCTCGAGGTAGTGGCGGTCGTAGCGTTCGTGCAGCAGGTGGATGCCCCAGTACTCGCCGTTGACGAACAGCACCATCGGCTGCACCGCATGGGTGTCGAGGTGCATCCCCCGCGCGACGTCGAGGAAGAGCGCGTCGTTGAGGAACGACAGGCCCCAGGTCCCGCCGCCGTTGCGGACCAGGAGGCGCCGGTGACCGATCGGGGCGCGCTGGTCGGAGGGCAGTTCGGCCTGGGCGGCGGCGAAGAAGTCGTGGTCGAAGGTGCGGTTGCCGTAGTCGTTGCGTGCGTACAGCCGCAGCGACTTGGCCGGCAGGCGCCGGCTGTAGCCGCCGTGGATCCTGATGCCGAGGTCGGCCCCGTAGGTGCAGGCGCCACCGGCCTCGCACCAGGTCATGTGCACCGCGCGGGCGAGGTCGTCGGCGTGGGGCCGCTCCCAGGCGCGGCCCTCCTGGCTGAAGTTCGCCGGCACGTTCCAACCGTGGTCGGCGACGGCCTCGTCGCTGGCGAGGTAGTCGTCGTAGACGCGGCCGGGGACGTAGATGCCGTCGTCGTGGTCGAACAGGTGGTTGGCGTCGGTGGCGAGGTGCAGCACCGGCAGGTCGGGACGTCGCAGGTGGTCGCCGACGAAGTAGGTGGCGACCGTCTCGCGCCCCGAGGCGGTGCGGGCCCGGACCACGGTCGCCTTCGGCTGCGGTCCGTCCGGCTCCCGCCAGCCGTCGCCATGGAAGCTGGCGTCGAAGGGGAACGTGGTCGGGATGGTGGCGAACCGGTCCGGCTCGTCGGAGCGGTCCTCGATCCGCAGCGGCTGGTCGTAGACCTGCGTCGCGTCCGCGTTCCGTTGCGGGTCGGGGTAGGAGCCGTCGAGGGTGACGTAGACCGGCTCGCCGCCGGCCACCTCGATGCGGAGTTCGAAGGCGTCGTCGTAGAACCCGCTCGGCGCGGACAGCACCGGTGCGCCGAGGTCGGCGTCGGCATGGCAGGCGCCGGTGTTGGGCTCGCCCGGCGAAGGTTCGGCGAAGAAGCACCAGCGGCCGGGCTCGTCCGGGTCGCGTCCGTAGGAGGCGTCGCGGGGCAGCGCGACGGGCTCGACCCGGTCGGCGACGGTCGCGCCGTCGGGTTGGACCAACAGCAACGGCTCGCCGACCTGCGCGAGCGCGAAGTTGGTGTGCAACTCCCCCGCGACGTCACGGCGGTCCTTCCCGGACAGCCACACCAGCACGCGCTCGTCGGGCTGCAGGGTGACGTCGGGGAACGTCCACTGCTGCAGGTCGGCGGGATCGTCGGTCAGGTACCAGCCGTCGAGTCTGCGCGCCTCGCCGGTCGGGTTGTGGAGCTCGATCCAGTCGGCGTGGTCACCGTCCTCGTCGGCGATGCTCGAGGCGTTGGAGGACACCAGTTCGGCCAGCACGACGGTCGACGGCCGGGGCGGTTGCAGGGTCGTGGCCAACGCGGCGATGACGGCGAGCGCCACCAGCCCGACACCGGCCAGCCCGAGCCGCTGGCGACGCCTCCAGGAACCCGCATCCGCGCGAGCGGTCGAGCTCACGCCGCGTCGACGTCGGCGCGCGTGCCCTCGGTGGCGGACGCGGTCGACACGTCGTCGTCTGAAGCGGACGAGGCGTCGGCGGAGAGGTCGGCGTCGGCCAGGTCGGCGTCGGCCAGGTCGGCGTCGGCCGCGAGCTTGCGCAGGGCCGGCAGCCACGGGTTGCCGCGCACCTCAGGGCGTACGGCCGTGACGCCGAGGCAGTACTTGCTCAGCCGGTCCGGACGCAGACCGAGCGAGCGCATCAGCGCGTGCGCGGCCCCGCTCCGCGACGCCGACTTCACCTCGACGATGGCGTAGCCGCACCCGAGCTCGATGACCGCGCCAGCCGCGCCGTCGTCGCCGGCCGCGCCGTCGTCGCCAGCCGCACCGTCCACGCTGTCCACGCCGTTCGCGCTGTTCGCGCCGGTGATCTGCAGGTCGCGGTCGATGGTGACCCGCTCACCCGCCACCAGGTCCACCAGCGTCGTGCGCCGATACCTCGTCGTCAGCACCGGCCGCATCCGCTGCGGCGGGCTGTGCGGGTACTGGTCGGCGAGCGCCGCCCGGATCCGTGCCAGCCCGGCATCGTCCAGGACGTCCGCGGGCGCCGTGTGCAGGAACCGTTGCTTGACCGTCTGGGTCCGTGCGCCCTTGTACTTGACCTCGAGCAGCGGCTCGGCGTCGCCGTACCGTCGGGTGCGGACCTTGAAGCGTCGACGGCGGCCCTTGAGATGGTCGGTGAAGGTCAGCAGCCCGTCGGTGTCGAAGTAGACGCTGGTGTAGCGGGTGGCACGCCGGCCGAGGACCTCGAGCACCCGCGACGTCGGCGCCAACGCGTCGACCAGCTCGGGCAGACGCGCCAACGGGACGAGATACTTCGCGTCGAAGCGGCGCTGGAGGTCCATCGCCTCGGGCAGGCCGTCGAGGCCGACGGCCGGCAGCTGCGCGAGTCGCGCATCCACCTCGTTGTCGAGGTGGAGGTCGCGCGGGGCGTCGGCGGCGGACGTCATCGGCGAGCAGCGTCGGGAGGAGACGTCATGAGCGGGCGTCGCCGGCGGGCGGCATCGGGAGGAGTCGTCATGAGCGGGCGTCGCTGGCGGTGACGCCGTGTCCGGGTGGGTCGCCGGCGGGAAGGGGGTCCACCTGCTGGGGCCGGTTGAGCCGGACCCGCACGTCGAGACGCATCGTCTCGCGGACGTAGTCGACCTCCTGGACGATGACGTGGTGGACCACGCCGCCGAGGCGTTGCTCGAGGTCGCGGCGCAGCAGCTCGTGGTCGGTGTGCACGACGTCGAGCATGACTCTGCACCGCTGGTGCAGGAACGGCGGGATCAGTGCCGGGTGGTCGACCACGTACATGGTGGCGACCAGCAGGACGGCGAACAGCACCTTCGCCTCGAACTGCAGGCCGGGGAGTCCGGCGATCAGGCCGAGCACGAGCGCGACCATCGTGTAGCCGATCTCGCCCTGCGTGGCCTCGTCGGAGCGCAGACGCACGATGGAGAGGACGGCGAACAACCCGAAGCCGACGCCGACGTTGAGCGGGCTGGACGAGCCGAGCGCGGCGGCGACCGTGAACAAGCTCACGTTGAAGGCCACGTAGCCGAGGACCAGGTCGCGGCGGCGGTGGCGACGGAAGTAGATCGGGTAGACGAGCACGGCGATCGCGACCAGGTTCAACAGCAGGTCACGTACGAGGCTCGGCAGCGCCAACTCGCCCACGGTCGTCCTCTCCGGTCAAAACCGCCAGTGTAAACGACCGGTGAACCGACGAGATCGACCTTGGGACTCCCCCAGGGACGCGCCGCAATCGCGCGAAGGGGCCCTATCGTTGCGGCCGGTCGCCCGCGGGATCGCGACCGGCGACGTCGGTGAGCTGCTGCAGACGGGGATGCCCATGCGTGGACGTCGGCGGGTGCCGGTGGCGACGCTCGTGCTGTTGCTGGTGGCGACCGCCGTCCTGCTCGTCACCGCGCGTCCGGTTGCCGAAACGCCTTCGATGGCAGCCTCGGGCGCCTGGCCGCAGGACGCCGTGATCTATCACGTGTTCGTCGACCGCTTCGCGGAGGGAGGGCCTGCGGGCGGCGGGAACTCGGACGCCGGAGCGGGGGACGGCGGAGCGGCGGACGGCGGAGCGGCGGACGGCGGAGCAGCGGACGGCGGAGCGGCGGACGGCGGAGCGGCGGGTGAGCCGAGCCCGAACCACGACGCGGCACTGATGGACTGGATGGGTGGCGACCTCGCCGGTGTCCGACAGCGCCTGGACCACGTGGTGGAGCTCGGCGCCAACACGCTGTGGTTGTCGCCGGTGACGCCCGGTCCCGGCTACCACGGCTACCACCCGACCGACCTCACCGACGTCGATCCACGCTTCGGCGACCGCGACGAGTTGGTGGCCCTCGTCCGCGAGGCACACGCGCGCGGCGTCAAGGTGATCTACGACCTCGTCCTCAACCACACCTCGGACCAGCATCCGTGGTTCGTCGCCGCCCGGGCGGACTGCGACGGCAGCCCCTACGTCGCGTGGTACGAGTTCCGCGACTGTCCCGACCGCTACGCCGGCTTCGCGGGCCTGGCCGAGTTGCCCGAGCTCGACCTCGACCATCCCGAGGTGCGCGCGTGGGTGTTCGACGAGGTCCTGCCGTTCTGGCTCGACGAGATCGGGGTGGACGGGTTCCGGCTCGACCATGCGCAGGGACCCTCCCGTGCGTTCTGGGATGCCTTCCGAGCCGAGGTCGACGCGCGCTGGCCGGGGACGTTCCTGCTCGGGGAGATCTGGGCCCAGCAGACGATCATCGACAGCTACGGCGACGTGATGGACGCCGCCACCGCGTTCCCGCTGCGCGACCGCCTCGTGGCTGTCGTCGCCCGCGGCGGCGACGTGCGGGCGCTCCACCAACCGATCGTGTCGCTGCTGGAGGGCGACGGTCCACGGCCCGCCACCTACGTCTCCAGCCACGACCAACCTCGATTCCTCACCGAGGCGGGAGGCGATCGCGAACGACTGGCGCTGGCGTACGCCGCGCTGTTGACGCTGCCCGGCGTGCCGGTCGTCTACTACGGCGACGAGGTCGGCCTCGGGCAGAGCGGCGACCACCGGGCGGTCGACACCCACCAGGACCGCTACTTCCGCGAGCCGATGTCGTGGGACACCTCGACGTGGGACCTCGAGGTGCTGGACCGGGTCTCGCGGCTCGCGCGGTTGCGGACGACGAGGCCGGCGCTGTATGCCGGCGAGTACGTCCCGTTGGTCACCGAAGGCGATGCGCTGGTCTTCGAGCGGGTGACCGACGACGGCGAGCGCGTGCTGGTCGTCCTGGCCACCGGCAATGACGCCGTGTCGATCGATCTCACCGACTTGTACGGCACCGAGGCGGCAGCCGAGCTCCTTCTGACGGACCTACTCGCCGGCGAGCGCGCACCGGCGGAGGTGGCCGCGGGAGAGCTGGTGGTCGATCCGCGCGGCGTCGGGGTGTGGCAACTGACCGGCTCCTGAGCCATGGTCTGCCCTTCGGGCCACCGTCGTTCGGTATCCCCAGGGCTGGCCGAACGGGGCGTATCGCCGCCTCCTGCCTCTCGTTTGAGCCGGTGAAGCGCCCACGGGTGGGCGCACGGTTGCAGCAGGGGCAGCCGTAGGGACGCACCAGGGCCGGCCAACCTGGCCCGGTGCTCGAGCTCGAGAGGCACGGGAGCATGCAGACCTCGAAGCGTGTGGCGACGACGCTCGCCGCAGCCATGGTCGCGGTGGCGATGATCGCCCCGTCGGCCGCACTGGCGAACGGAAACGACCGCGGGCAGGAGGCGTCGAGCCAGCGCGGCGCCGACCATGCCCGCGACGTCCGTGATGGTCGCGCCGACGCGGCCGGCCGCGCGGACGCGGAGCGTCGACAGGACGCAGACCGTCGACAGGACGCAGACCGCCGGCAGGACGCAGACCGCCGGGCGGACGGTGAGGGGCGTGCCGACGCCGACCGGCGGGCCGACGCCGACAAGCGAACCGACGGCGACCGGCGTGCCGACGCCGACAAGCGGGCGGACGGCGACAAGCGGGCGGACGCGGCCAAGGCCGACCGGGGCGCAGCGGGACGCGACCGTGCCGCTGCCGATGCCGAGTCGGCCGCCGGCACGCCGACGTCCATCGACGCGAAGGCACTCGACGATCACGCCTGCGACTCCAACGAGTGGCACTTCGTGATCACGCGGGTCCGTGGCTTCGACGCGCCCGGTTCCATCACGGTGACCTGGGCCGACGGTGACACGCACACCGTCACCCTCGATCGCGTCACGGGCGGCGTCGCGCACTACACCACCACCTCCAACCTCGACTCGACCGTGACCTCGGCAACCGCCTCGATCGACGGCGCATGGCGGGGACAGTTCAACCTGTCGCACGGCCCCTGCACCGGGGCACCGGGCAACGGTGGCATCGACGGTGAGGGCGACGACGAGAACGACACGGACGCCGACGGGATCGAGGACGGTGCCGAGGAGGACGAGACCGACGGCAACCGCGGCCGCTGGAACGTCCGTGCCCCGTTGTGCCACGCGACCGGCTCGGAGACCAACCCCTACGTGCTGATCACCGTGTCGCACCGCTCGATCGTCAAGGACGCCGGTCACGGCGGCCATGGCGACGACATCATCCCGCCCTTCGCGTATCAGCCGCACCGTGGCGCCGAATCCGCGGTCTTCCCTGGCCTGAACTGGGACGCCGACGGCCAGGCGCTGTTCGAGGCGGGCTGTGTCCTCGCCGACGACGCGATCGCGGACGAGGACGTCGAGGGCATCGGTGACAACGTGTCCGACGGCGGCGACACCACCGACGACGGCCTCGACGACGGGAACGTCGCTGACGGTGACGACACCGACACGGGCAACGGCGGCGACACCGATGACGACGCCACCACTGGCGAGGACGACGTGGCCACCGGCGACGACGACGTCCTCGGCGTGGTCGTCGACGCCGACGAAACCACCGACGCCGACGGAGCCACCGACGCCGACGACGGGGTCGTGACCGTCGGCGACCAGACCGCTGCTGGCGACGCCGCCGGCACGGACACCGAGGTCCAGACCGCCCAGCTCTCCGGCGATTCGTCGTCCGGGGGCGTTCTGGCCATGACCGGCCTTCCCTTGGCAGCCCTGCTGATCGCGGGTCTGCTGTCGGTGCTGGCCGGTGTCGGTCTGCTGCGTCGCCGCAGCTGACCACTCTCGAGCAAGGGGGCGGGCCACTGTCCAGGCCCGCCCCCTCCTCGTGCCCCGCGGCACGAGCCGCCATCGAACGCACTTGTGCGGGTTACCCGGTCCGTAACCCTCGACCAACCCGCACGAATAGGGCGCGAGGCAGCCGCGATCAGGGCCGATCCCGGCCGAGGTGGCGGCGAGACTGCTGGGTGACGACGTCCCGGACCAGCGCGAGGAACTCGTCCCAGCCCTCGTCGAGATCCTCGACCGTCATCCGAAGCACGCGCCAGTCCTCGGGCAACCGGGCCAGTTGATTGCTGCGCCGGACGTCCGTGCGAAGTTGTGACCGCGTCGCATGGGCGAGCATCGAGTCGACCTCGATGGCGAACCGGATGCCGGCGATACCGAGGTCGAGGTGGATCGTCACCCCGTCGCGACACAGCACCTCGATCTGTCCGACGTCGAGCGGGATGCCCTCGGCCACAAGCCGCTCGCGGACGTCCAGCTCCGGGGTGGAATCGGTGCGGCCGGCACCCTCGAGTCGCGTCAGCGCTTCGAGGACCTTGCGACGGCCGGGATAGCGCGGGTGTTCGAGCAGGTCGGATCGCACGTCGTCGAGGCGGAGGTGCCGGCGCTGGACCAGGTCGATCATCAGCGTCGTCAGCCGCGGCGCCGTCGCGATCCTGGCGAGGTCGCGCACGAGGGCGGCCGGCGCGACGACGGGCAACGCGAGCTCACCAATGGTTCGCAGCCGTGTGTCGTCGAAGCAGCGCGATCGCACCGGCCGATACCGGTTCTCGGCCGTCGGCTCGCGCACGAACGGCACGAGCACCTCGACGGCACTCGGCCAGCTGCGGTGAACGCCGTAGACAGCTGCCGCCGACCACCGGGTGAGCGCGGCCGCCTTCGGTGCGTCCGGGTCCCCGCCGCGGGCCCGCGCCACGGCTGCCAATGCCCAGTACCCACCTGAGCGCGGGGTGCCCGGTGGTGCGACGACGTCGCGGTAGGGCCGCCACCACGCTTCGCGCTCCGCGCGTGCTCGCACGCTGGCCACGCTGAACCCGCTCAAGGCCGCGGCCACCCCGACATGCACGGGGCCGTGCTGTCGCTGGCAGTACTCGAACAGGTCGCGCCACATGTCGCGGACCGTGCCACCACGTCGACCGGCGGCGGCCACGGCTTGCCTCGACGCTGTGGAGGACGCACTTGTGCGGGTCACCCGGTGGTTACACCCGGGGTAACCCGCACGAATCGGGTTGGCGGCCTCGGGCGGGGGCGCGGCGAGGCGGTGGCGGGCGGGGAGCGTGGCGGTGGCGGGCGGGGAGCGTGGCGCGTGGGGTTGCGTGCGAGGCCTGCGTCGGCGGCGCACAGGCCCACCGGCCGAAACGGGGAAGGCCCCGCTGCGAGCAGCGGGGCCTTCCGGGTACTACGTGGTGCGTGTGGCTGGACTCAGAAGTCCATGCCGCCCATGCCGTGGTCGTGACCGCCACCAGCGGCCTCTTCCTTGGGTTCGGGCTTGTCGGCGATCAGCGCCTCGGTGGTGAGGAGCAGACCAGCGATCGACGCGGCGTTCTGCAGCGCCGAGCGGGTGACCTTGGCCGGGTCGATGACGCCGGCCGACACCAGGTTCTCGTACTCGCCGGTCAGGGCGTTGAGGCCGTGACCCGGCTCCATCGTGCGGACCTTCTCGACGACGACGGAACCTTCGAGGCCCGCGTTCGAGGCGATCCAGTACAGCGGCGACGACAGGGCCTTGCGGATGATGCGAGCACCCGTGGCCTCGTCACCGTCGAGCTCCAGCTTGTCGAGACCGGCCTCGGCCTGCAGCAGTGCGGTACCACCACCGGCGACGATGCCCTCTTCGACGGCCGCACGCGTCGCGGACAGGGCGTCCTCGATGCGGTGCTTGACCTCCTTGAGCTCGGTCTCGGTGGCAGCGCCGACCTTGACGACCGCGACGCCGCCGGAGAGCTTCGCGAGACGCTCCTGGAGCTTCTCGCGGTCCCAGTCGGAGTCGGTCTTGTCGATCTCGGCCTTGATCTGGTTGACGCGACCGGTGATGTCGTCGGCCGAACCGGCGCCTTCGACGATCGTGGTCTCGTCCTTGGTGATCACGACCTTGCGGGCGCGGCCGAGCAGGTCGAGGGTGGCGGACTCGAGCTTGAGACCGACCTCCTCGGAGATGACCTGGCCGCCGGTCAGGATCGCGATGTCCTGCAGCATGGCCTTGCGGCGCTCACCGAAGCCCGGCGCCTTGACGGCGGCCGACTGGAAGGTGCCGCGGATCTTGTTGACGACCAGCGTCGCCAGGGCCTCACCCTCGAGGTCCTCGGCGATGATGACCAGCGGGCGACCGCCCTGCATGACCTTCTCGAGGACGGGCAGCAGGTCCTGGACGGCCGAGATCTTCGAGTTCGCGATGAGGATGTAGGGGTCCTCGAACACGACCTCCATGCGCTCGGGGTCGGTGACCATGTAGGGCGAGATGTAGCCCTTGTCGAACTGCATGCCCTCGACGAAGTCGAGCTCCATGCCGAAGGTCTGCGACTCCTCGACGGTGATGACACCGTCCTTGCCGACCTTGTCCATCGCGTCGGCGAGGATCTTGCCGATGACGGGCTCGTTGTTGGCGCTGATGGCCGCGACCTGGGCGATCTCGTCCTGGGTCTCGATCTCACGAGCCTGGTTCGCGATCTCCTCGACGACCCGCTCGACGGCCTTGTCGATGCCACGCTTGAGCGACATCGGGTTGGCGCCGGCGGCGACGTTGCGCAGACCTTCCTTGACGATGGCCTGGGCCAGCACGGTGGCGGTGGTGGTGCCGTCACCTGCGACGTCGTTGGTCTTGGTCGCGACTTCCTTGGCGAGCTGAGCACCCATGTTCTCGTAGGCGTCTTCGAGCTCGATCTCACGAGCGACGGTCACGCCGTCCTTCGTGATCGTGGGTGCGCCCCACTTCTTGTCGATGACGACGTTGCGGCCACGGGGGCCCAGCGTCACCTTGACGGCGTCGGCGAGCTTGTTGACGCCCTTCTCCAGGCGCTTACGCCCATCCTCGCTGAAGCTGAGGATCTTCGCCATGCGGTGTCCTCCTGCAGTGGTGAAAGTTTTCGGTGGAGCTGATCAGCCGATGACGGCGAGGATGTCGCGGGCGCTCAGGATCAGGTACTCCTGGCCCTCGACCTTGACCTCGGTGCCGCCGTACTTGCTGAACAGCACGGTGTCGCCGGCGGCGACGTCGAGCTGGATGACCTCGCCGGTCTGCTCCGAGCGCTTGCCCGGGCCGACGGCGACGACGGTCCCCTGCTGTGGCTTTTCCTTCGCGGTGTCCGGGATGACCAGACCACTTGCGGTGGTCTGCTCGCTCTCATCGAGCGTGACGAGGACCCGGTCCTCGAGAGGCTTGATCTTGACCTCGGTGGCGGTGGCCAATGTGCCCTCCCTAGGTCTGTCGGTGGGCGGTGACGCAGCCTGCGTCCCGCGGAACGGATGAATGGGCGCGCCGGTCTCGACGCGGGTCCCGGTCCGGGTCCGACGCGACCGTCTGTGCGACGACCTCGCCGGTCACCAGCGTTGCTTCCAACGCTGGCACTCCCGGATTCCGAGTGCCAGAACCGAAGCTAGCACTCGCCCCCCGAGAGTGCAACGGCGGCGGCAACGCCTTTGAGCCGGCGCGGCGCAAGCCCCCGGCGAGCCCGGGCGCACGCCCGTCCGGGGCGTTCGTCCCCGGCCATCGGCACCTTGCGTGCCGTCGGATGGACGGCGTCCATGCGTCGGCCGCGCGAATCGGTCGTGCGACCAAGGCCATCGTGCCGTGCTCTCCCTGTACGGACGATCGCCCGTGCCGCGGCCGCTGTACGTCCGACGCCACGGCCGGGGTTGAGGTCGCAATCAAACCCACGTTGGGTTGGCCCCGTTGCGCTCGAGAGAGCGCGACACGCGATCACGAGATGATCACGGGGACGCACAGACCTCTGGACCCAGCAACGGTCGCCCAGAGCCAGTAGCCGGAACCTGCGACGGGTTCCCGCTGCCGACTCGGGTCCAGAGCGAGCGAGTGGCGAGACCGACCCCGGAACCGACCAGAGCGTCGGCTCCCCGGAGTCGACGCCCACGCTCGAGAGGTTCTGGACATGACGCAAACATTCCGCTGGAGGCACTCCGCCTCCCTGTTCGCGCTGATGGCGCTGGTGCTGGCGATGTTCGCCCCCGCCGCCGCCTTCGCGACGGACAGCGAAACCACCGACGCAGAGAACGAGGCCACGGAGTCGGCTGCTGAAGCTGAACAGGGGACAGCCGAGTCCGAGTCCTCGAACGACATGGCTTCCTCGACCACCGTCGAGGAAGATGGCACGACCGCCGAGACCGAGGCCGACGCCACCACCGCAGCCGAAGCCACGATCACCGTGACCTTCGACTCGGGCGCGACCCGGACGGCCACCGCCACGCCGCAGGGGCAGAGTGCGACCTACCTGTTCCAGGTCAGCGTCACGGATGCCGACACGGTCACCGCCGCCTCGGTTTCGCTCGACGGTGAGACCTACACCTGGACCGGCAACGGCTCCGACCACGCCGAGTGTGCAACCGATGCGGGCGGCACCTGGCAGATCAACCTGACGTCGTCCAAGGTCGTCACCATCAGCCACGCCGACTGCGCCGGCGACGCCATCGTCGATGGCGATGAGAACGGCGATGACGGCAAGGAAGACGACGGTAAGGAAGACGACAACGGCGACAACGGCGACGACGGCGACAACGGCGACGATGGCGAGACCGGCGGCGACCAGGTCGACGCCGACTACGGCGCCAACGACAACGTCGACATCTGCCACGCCACCTCGTCCGCGACCAACCCGTACAACGCGATCTCGCCCAGTGTGAACAGCATCGTCAATGGCGAGGGTCACGGCGGGCACACCGGTCCCATCTTCGACGCCGCCACCATGACGAGCGGTGACACCTGGGGCGACATCATCCCCTCGTTCACCTACCTCGATGGCGATGAGGTCAAGACCTTCGATGGCGTGAACTGGCCCGCGGGCGCGGACATTCTCGCTGCCGACTGCGAGTTCGGCACAGAGGGCGATGACGGCGATGACGGTGACAACGGCGACAACGGCGACGGGGACACCGACGTCGACGCCGAACTGACCGTCACCACCTCGATCGAGGGCGACGACATCTGCCTCGGCGACGAGGTCACCGTCACCATCGCCAACACCGGCGACATCGACCTCCACGTCACCGGCACGCTCACCCTCCCCAACGGCACCGAGATGCCGCTGGTCTACGAGATCGTCGCTGGCGACTCGGCCGTCATCACCGACACCCCCAACCAGCTCGGTGACCACGTCATCGTCTGGCACGTCACCGACCACGACGACCTCGACGGGGCCCTCACCATCACGGTGATCGACTGCGAGGACGAGGCACCCGTCGTCGACGACAGCATCGAGTTCACCGGCACCACGACGGCGCTGGTTTGCATCGGCACCGACGTCAACCTCACGCTCGACGCCCTGATCGGTGTGGACGCGGACGCCACCTTCGCCGACCTCGAGCTCGCCTTCCTGGGCGACGCCGAGCTGCTGGCTGGCTACGGGTTCGACCTCGACGACCTCGGCTTCGACGAGGACGGCAACTTCAGCGCAACGCTGTCGAACCTGCCGCTCGGCGCGAACGTGTTCGACTACACGGTGAGCCTCGACGGCGAGGTCCTCCACACCGGTGCGATCACCATCACGGTCGTCACCTGCCCGCCGCCCGTCACCGAGCCGCCCGTGACCGAGCCCCCGACCCCGACGATCGCCGCGGACGTCGAGCTGGTCTGCCCCGACGGTGAGGCTGGTTTCGTGGTCACCACGACCGGGACCGACCTCGACGCCACCGCCGGCAGCCTCGTGGTCGCCTACACCGGCGTGAACGACGCCTTCTGGTCCACCCCGCTGACCGTGGGTGACAACCTCACGGTGGCGTGGCCGGTCGGCGCTGACGGCATGTTCCTCACCGAGTTCGCCGTCTGGGTCACCGTCGGCACGACCGCGAGCAACCTCGTCCTGGTCGACACCGTCGGCTTCGAGTGTGACTTCGTCCTCGACGAGGGCGTCGACGCTCCGGGCACCGACGGCGGTACCGACACGGACGTCGACACCGACACGGACGTCGACACCGACATTGGCGGCGATGACGTCACCCGCGACGACGACACCGACGTCGAGACCGTCGTGGTGACCACGCCCGACACGACCGTCACCGTCGACAGCGACCGCGTCCTCGGCGTCTCCGGGGACCAGCTGGCCCGCACCGGCTTCTCCATGCTGGGGCTGCTGGCTGCTGGACTGCTCTCGCTGCTCACCGGTGCCGGTCTGTTGCGACGTCGCAGCTGACGCACTGAGGTAGCGCGCAGGTGGGGCGGCCTTCGGGCCGCCCCACTCGTGCGTGCGCTGTCGAGCAATCGAGAGTTCACCGACGACAACCCGTGCCGGAGACGACATACTGCGCGTCGCTATCTACGGCATGGACATTCATGACCTCCCCGCTCGAGACCTACGGGCACCTGGCCGCCGCGCCCGTCGTGGCCGACCGCGACACCGACGTCGCGCACTCCGTCACCGCGACCCTCGAGGCGGAGCCGGCCGAGGTCGGGGAACGGCTGCGCCGGGCGCGGCTCGCACGAGGTCTCTCACTGGCCGATGTCGAGCAGCGCAGTGCGGGCCGGCTCAACGCCGTTCTGGTGGCTTCGTACGAACAGGGGGGTAGAGCCGTCACACTCCCCCGCCTCGGCGACCTGGCCGAGTTCTACGACCTGCCGGTCCACGAACTGCTGCCGTCCCAACCTCGGGGCGACCACGGGACGCCCGACGGTCCGGCAGCCGACCCGGCAGCCGTGACGCTGGACCTGGAGCGACTACCCGAGGATGCCGTCGACGGACTAGACCCGATAGCGCTTCGGGCCGTGGCGCGCTTCGCCGAGCACATCAACGAACGCCGTGGCAACCGGAGCGAGCGCGTCCTCACCGTGCGCGGTGACGACTTGCGAACGATCGCTGTAGCGGTCGGTCACGAACCCGACGACCTCATCGATGCGCTGCGTCAGCTGGGCACGATCGTGTCCGATTGACGGCCGAAACGACACTGCGTTAGCAACATCTAGCGCTGCGTTACGTCCAATGAGCCGCCCACGCGCAGTAGGCGCATGCGAGTGCCAGGCAAACCGGACATTTCGGCGAGTTTTCTCACGCCCTGCGCAGAACTCGCCCCTTTGTGTGAGGGAGTCGGCACGATTTTCCTGCTGCGGATCCCTCCACAGCAAACCGCGGTCAACAGTTTCGTGACCGCCGGGGCGCATTGACCTCTGGATTTTCACGGTCGCCCGGGCACTCGTGCCCGAGTCCAGAGCGAGCTAGTGGCGAGACCGACCCGGAACCGACGTTTGCGTCGGTCCCCTCCCGCGGGGTCGGCGCACTAGTTCAAAGGGTTCTGGACCATGAGGGCACGATCTCGGCGAGCCTTGAGCCTCGCCACTCTTCTCGTCTTGATGCTGAGCGCAATGCTGCCGATGTCATCGCTGGCCGCGATGGCCGACGAAGAGCAGCCGGAGGCGAGCGAGGGCGACGCCGTCGTGGACGGGACTGAGGAGGACCTTGCCGCCGGACTGTCCGCCGCCTCGTTCGCGAACGACGACAAGGGCAAGGAGAAGGACGACAAGGACGTCGACACCAGCGACAGCATCACTGTCCTGGCCACGGAGAAGCACTGCACCGACCATGACTCCACTTCCTACTGGAAGTCCGGATCGAGCCAGACGATCAACGGGGTGACGATCACCGTTTCCGGCAAGACGGTGACCGCCACCGGCGGTTCGGCGGAACTGTGCGTGAAGGGCGGGACCGACAACAGTGGTCGTCTCGCGCTGGCTGACGGCGCCTCCTACACCGTCACCTTCGAGAACGGGGGTGGCCAGAACCCGAACATCAGCTACGTCGTCGTCTACAAGGTGACGCCGACCGTCACCCCGGACGGCGAAGACGAGGACGGCCCCCAGAAGGTGACGATCTGCCACGCAACGGCAGCGGGCACCTACACCAGCAACTCGCTCCCGAAGTGGCAGATCTACGCGGCGGGCGGTCACAGCCACGGCAACGAGACCTCGGTCCACCCCGACGACATCATCCCACCGTTTGCTGCAGGGAGTCACGGCGGACAGTCCTGGGGGGCGTTCGACGGATTCAACTGGACGCCTGCCGGCCAGCTCATTCACGGCAACGGATGCGTCGACGACAGCACGGTCGTGACGCCGCCGTCGATCGTGCCGACCGCATCGTTCACTTCGGAGTGCGTCACCGAAGGCACCAACGCGAACACGCGCAAGGTCACGGCCACCCTCGACAACAACGTCTCGACCGACGGCAGCGTCGACAACGCCACCGTCGACTACCAGATCGTGCGCACCGACAGCGGCAGCGACAGCGTGCTCGACACCGTGACCGTGCTCGCCGGCGCAACCGGCAGCTGGACCGGCTACGTACCCGACACTCAGACCTGGACGCTCAAGGTCGTCACCGGCTCCGGCGACGCCGCCACGTCCATCGCCAACGGCTCGTTCACTGGCAACTGCACGACCGGCGGCGACGAGAATCCGGTTCCGCCCGTTCCTCCGAGTCCGCCCGTACCTCCGGTACCGCCGGTGAAGACGCTCTCGGTCACGGGCAGCGAGGTCTGCCAGGACCTGGTCCCGAGCTTCGTGCTCACCATCTCCGGTGACAACCTGACCGCCGATAGCGGGTCGGTCGAGCTGCGCAAGGTCGGCGGCACGGGCCTCGTCACCCACGACGTCGATCGGGGGCGGAACACCCTGCCCTGGCCGTCCGGTGGCGGGCTGAGCTGGGAAGCGGTCGCGGTCACGGTGAGCTTCGACGGCCTCACGGACTCCCTGACCCTCGACTACTCCGAGATCGAGGTGGAGTGCACCGAGGTCCTGCCCGAGGAGCCGGTGGACCAGGAGCCGACGCCGGTTGACCCGGTTGACCCGGACGACCCGGACGGGTCGGAGAACCCCCCGACGCCGGCGAAGCCCGTGGTGACCGACGACAAGGACGACGACGAGGTGCTGGGCGTCGTGCGCGACCGCAAGCTGCCGCGCACGGGCGCCTCGACGCTCGAACTGCTCGTCGGCGGACTCGCAGCGCTGGGCCTCGGCGGTCTGCTGCTGCGGCGACGGGAGCAGGACGCCTGAGCGGGCGGCCGGGCTCCGGGACACCACGTCCCGGAGCCCCGAGGCTCCCGTTTTCGTCGTCAAGCGCCTCTTCCGCACCGTGCGGAGCCGTGCCCCGTCGGAGCATTCGTGAGAAACGACCGCCCAAGGCCGTCGGTGACCACCCGGCTGCTCGTCCTGTCCGCCATGGCCCTGGCCATGACCACGCTGGCCGCCCCGGCACTCGCCCTGGACGGCGCGGATCAGTCTCCCTCCGCCACGGAGACGAGCGAAGACACGCATCGCACGACGGTTCTGCTCGATTCCGAAGACGTCGACGCCGTCGAGGAACCCTCGGCGGAGGCGCCTTCGGCGGACGGAACACCGGCGAGCGCAACGCCAGGCAGCGCAGCACCAGGAAGCGCGAAGTCGGCGGACACGACGCCGAGGAACGCGACGTCGCCGGAGACCTCGACCGATTCGGCGTGCGCCACGCTCGCCATCGTGCGGCCCGACGGCATCACCGGTGACGCACAGGCGGTCACGATCACGGCGCAGACCCTGGACGCGGAACTCGCCGGCTGGAGCTTCGTCCAGTGGACGCTGGACCCGCTGGTTCGGGCCGACATGCTGGTGGTCGTCGGTCGTGACGGGTCTCGCACCGAGGTCCCCGCCACCGCGGGACATGCCGAAGCGGTCCTGGAACTGGTCGTGTGCGGGCATCGCGAGGGTCCGGCCGTTCCCGTCGACCCCGACGGCCCCGTCGAGGGCGAGGCACCGGTCGACGAGACCCCCGACCCGGACGGCGGCGAAGGTGACGGCAGCGGCGGCGAGGGCGACGACAGCGGCCCCACCCCGGACGGCACGCATGGCGGCAGTGCCGACGAGGACACCGCGGGAGGCAACGGGCACGGCGAGGAACTCCCGCGCACGGGCAGCTCCACCTCGACGGCATCCCTGACCATGCTCGGGCTCGCCAGCCTGCTCGTCGGCGCGCTGCTACTGCGTATTGGGGGGCCCGCGTGGCGTCCCCAGACGCCGGCCATCGAGAAGTCGGGCAGCACTTCCGCACGCGGAGATCGGCAATGAGCGAGCCTTCTCCCCTCGCCGGCGCCATCGGCAGCCGGCTCCGCCAGGTGCGTCGCCAGCAGGAGCTGTCCCTGGCCGACGTCGAGGAGCGCAGCCTGGGCGCCTGTAAGGCGGTCGCGCTGAGCGCCTACGAACGCGGGGTCCGCGGCGTCACGGTTGCTCGCCTTGCGCAGCTCGCCAGCCTCTACGAGGTGCCGGTGAGCACGCTGCTCGCACCCTCCCCGAAGGTCGCCCGGCCGATCGCTCAAGCTGCCGCGGCAGGAATGATCCCCGCTTCCGGCGCCCGCTCCGCGACCGCCGCGACCACCGCCGCGACCACCGAGGGGCCGGCCCCGGCAACCGCGGGGCCGACCGCGGCAACCGCGATGCAGAACCCGGCCGCAGCGGCGACGACTTCGAGGCCACGCCCGTCACGGTCGAGGCGCAGGACGCCGCTTGCGGCCAACGACGCGACCGCCGACGCGAACGGCCGGGGACGGACGCTGCGGTTGCAGGCACTCCTCGACATCGCCGCCGGCGACGGTTCCGACGCCGAGCTGCTTCGTGCCGTCGTCCGCTTCGTCGAGCACATCACCCAACGTCGCGGCGACCACAACGGCCGGGTCCTGACGCTCCGCGACGGCGACCTGACCACGATCGCGGTGGCGGTCGGTTGCCGGCTGCCCGAACTGCTCGAGGTGCTCGATGCCCACGGGGTGACGTCCGCGGGCGTCCCGTCAGCCGGGGCGACCGCGCCGGCCTGACAGGACGCCGGTCGTCGACGGGACCGCCGTCGCCGAACCGCCGGCTTTCGCTCAGGAACGGACGGCGAGCCGCCACGCCTCGCGATCGACGAAGCCGGCCGCGAAGTAGGCGGCATGGGCGCCTGGGTTGTCGGCGCGCACGTGGAGGCTGATGGGCCGGTGCTGCGGTCCCTCGGCCAGCGCGGCCCGAACCGCCGTCGCGACGGCCGCGCGCCCGAGCCCCTGCCCGCGCACCTCGGGCGCGGCCACGATCCCGGCCAGTTGCACCCCCCATCGGCGCGACGACACCGACCGTTCCAGCTTCAGGACGGGCCGCCCGATCGGTCCGACGCAGTACGCCATGCCCTGTCGCACCGTGCTCTCCAGCCGCTGCCGGTAGCCGCGCCAGCCGACGCGGCCTGGATCGGGGCCGAAGCGGTCGTCGACGTGCAGCTGGACCGCCAGGTCGGCGAGCCCGTCGAGGTCGGCCGGCTCGGCCCGGCGCAGGCCGGGGTCGGGTAGCTCGGCGACGCCGGGGACGCGTTCGGGATCGACGACGAAGAAGCGCTGGTCGTGGACGACCAGGGCGGGGTCGGTCGGCGTGTTTCGCAGCACCGCGTCACCGGCCGCGACGTCGCCGACCAGCAGACGCCAGCGGCGGGCCGGACTGCCGGCGTCCTCGATGGCGCTGGCGTCACCGCACGGGACGACGAGGCGGTTCGGGAACACGACCGCCGCCGCCCATCGGTGATCGTCGGTGGCGAGCCGCACCTGGCCGACGCCCTGGGTCTCGATCACGGAGAGGGCGAACATGTGGCGCAGCCCGCCGCCGGCCTCGGACGGCCAGCCCTCGAGCCGGGACACGATCGTCTCGAGCTCGCCGGGTCCGGCCCGGCGCCACCGCAGTCGCCGCGGCATCAGCGGCGCCTCCGGCGAGCCGGTCGTCGGCCCGCGCTCCCGTGCCCCACCATCACCCGGCCAAGGGGAGGTTGGGGTCGACACCGAGGTCGAGGTCGGCGACCGTGCCCGCAGCGAGCAGGTTCGCCCCCGACGCCGCGACCATGGCGCCGTTGTCGGTGCACAGCGGGATCGACGGCACGACCAGGCCGAGGCCCTCACGTTCGCAGGCGTCGGCGAACCGTGCCCGGAGGCGGCTGTTTGCCGCCACCCCGCCGGCCAGCACGACCCGCTCGAGCCCCTCGTCGCGGGCCGCCCGCAGCGTCTTGACGACCTGCACGTCGACGATGGCCTCCTGGAACGACGCCGCCACGTCGGCGAGGTCCGGTTCCTGCCCGGCCGCCTCGAGCTTGCGCAGGTAGCGGATGACGGCCGTCTTCAGCCCCGACAACGACATGTCGTAGCTGTCGTCGTGCAGCATCGCGCGGGGGAAGTCGATCGCGGCCGGGTCGCCCTGCCGCGCGAGCCGATCGATCTCGGGACCGCCGGGGTAGCCCAGACCGATGAAGCGGGCGATCTTGTCGAACGCCTCGCCGGCCGCGTCGTCGATGGTCGCACCGAGCTGCCGGAAACGACCGTCCGCCCCCATCGCCACGATCGAGGTGTGCCCACCGGACACCACCAGCGCGGCCAGCGGCGGTTCGAGCGCGCCGAACTCCAGCTGTGCCACCTCGACGTGGGCGCGCAGGTGGTTGACGCCGACCAGCGGCTTGTCATGGGCGAGCGCCAGGCCCTTCGCGGCGGACACGCCGACCAGCAGCGCCCCGATGAGCCCCGGGCCGGAGGTCACCGCGATCGCGTCCATGTCGGACAGGCCGCATCCGGCCTCCACCAGCGCATGGTCGATGGTGGGCAGCAGTGCCTCGAGATGGGCGCGGGCCGCGACCTCGGGCACGACCCCGCCGTAGGGCGCATGGAGGTCGACCTGCGAGGCGATGACGTTGGCGCGCAGCGTGAAGCGGTCCTCGACGATGCCGACGGCGGTCTCGTCGCAGGAGGTCTCGATGCCGAGCACCAGCACGTCAGGACTCCTCGGTCCGCATCACCGGTCCCCGCTTCGGCAGGTCCCGCTTCCACATCAGCAGTGCGTCCTCGCCGTCGGGGTAGTAGCGCGGCCGGACTCCCTCGACGACGAACCCGAGCTGACGGTACAGCGACAGCGCGGCCTCGTTGGACCGCCGTACCTCCAGCGTGACGGCGGCCGCGCCCCGCGTGTGCAGCCGCCTGATGAGCTCGTCCACCAGCCGCGCGCCGACGCCCCGACGACGGTGGTCCGTGGCGACCGCGACGTCCAGCACGTGCCCCTCGTCCAACGCCAGCAGCCCTGCCGCGAACCCGACGATGAGGTGCGAGGTCACGGTGCGTGCGACGAGGCAGCACCGGTCGTCACGTCCGAGGTCGGCGTCGACCAGCCGGCGGGTCGAGTCGCCCAGCCCCGGAAGCGCGCGGACGGCGTCGGCGTCTGCGGGCATGGCGGGCACCACCTCGACGTCGTGGGGGAACGAGCCGTGGTCGCGGGCAGCGGCTGCGGTCACGGGGCCTCGCCGCCCTGCATCCGGCCGCGGGCCTCCCAGCCGATCTTCGCGTCCGCCTGCCGCAGGTAGATCGGCAGCAGGTCCGTGGGCCGCTGGGTCTCCTCGCGCTCGAACCGGGGCAGGGCGAGCTCGGCGAGGTGGGCCGCGTCCGGCGTGGCGTCGAAGGTGTCGGCTGCCTCGATGCCGACGCCGCGCAGCTCGTCACGGGCGCGCGCGAGCCCGTCACCGATGACGAGGCAGTCCTCGCCGATCGCCTCGAGCTCGGCGGCCAGGTGCGCCGGCGTGCTCACCGCCAGCTCGCTCTGCCGTTGCACGCCGCCGGGCACCGCCCGGTACAGGGCCCAGAACAGCTCGCCGCGACGCGCGTCGATCACGGCGCAGATCGGGCGACGGACGTGCCGTGCCTGGAACGCCACGACGTCGAGGCCGGACATCCCGACGACGGGCAGCTCGCTGGCGGCCGCGAACGCCTGGGCCGTCGCGATGCCCACCCGCAGCCCGGTGTAGAGGCCGGGGCCGAGGCCGACGGCGACCCCCGTGATCCGGTCCGCGGTGGTGCCGGCCTGTTCGAGGCAGAACCGCACCGCGGGGGCGACGAACTCGCCGTGCCGACGGGCGACGCCAAGCGACGCCGAGGCGAGCACGCCGTCGTTGCCGACCAGCGCGACCGACGACTGACCGGTGGAGGTCTCCAGACCGAGTACGAGCACGGCGGTTCAGCCTTCCTCGCGCCACGCGGCGCATGCGTCGGCGACGGCGGCCATCCGCCCGTCCCAGCTTGGACCGAGCCCCCGCAACCGCACCAACCGGTCCCCGTCGAGGTCGTCGTCGTCGGCGAGCGTGAGTTCGACGTCGAGCCGGTCGTCGGGCAACAGCGCGGAGATGGCGTCGCCCCACTCCACGAACGTGACCACGTCGGCAGCGAGCACCTCCTCGCCGAGGTCGAGCACGTCCTGCAAGGTGTCGAGCCGGTAGACGTCGCAGTGCACCACCGGGACGGGCGCATCGAGGTAGGTGCGCACGAGCGTGAAGGTGGGCGAGGTCACGCGGCCCTCGACACCGAGGCGGCGGGCGGCACCCTGCACGAAACAGGTCTTGCCGGCGCCGAGTTCGCCGCTGAGTGCGACGGCGTCACCGGGGCGCAGTGCCGTGGCGACCGCCGCCGCCAGCGCCCGGGTCTGCTCCGGGCCCGCGGAGCGCAACACCAGTTCGGACGGCACGTGGTTCTCCTGCCACCGGTTGCTGGTCGTTCGGCATGGCGTCCGGTGCGCCTCGGGGCGGGGGCGCGAAGGGCGGGAGGCGCGAGACGGCGCCAGCCACCCGAGGCGGTGGTGGGATCGGACGTGCTGACGTTACCCGAGACGCCGCGATCGGGGCTCTGGTGCCTCGTGGACTACGAGCCGACCGCTGGCCGGGCCCGTAGCTCCGCCATCGTCTGCGCCCCCGTCGGCAGACGGCCGTCGAGCACCGCCTTCGCCGCCGTGAGGTCACGACGGAGGGTCCCCGCGGCCTGCGGCACACCGCGCACGGCATCGGCGGGGTGGTAGGTGGGGATGACCGTCACGCCCTGCACGTCGAGGCGGTAGCCGGCGATGCGCTCGATGTTGACGGAGCGGCCCAACAGCACGCTGGCCGCGAACGAGCCCAGGGCCACGATCACCTCGGGCCGGACCAGCTGCAACTGCGCACGGAAGTGCTGACCGCACGCCTCCAATTCGTCTGGTGTCGCGGCGCGGTCGTCGCCTGGCCGGCACTTGACCAGGGTCGTCAGATAAGCGTCCTGGCTGTCCAGCCCCGCCACCTGCATCGCGTGACCGAGCACGTTGCCCGTGCCGCCCGCGAACGGCTTGCCCTGCAGGTCCTCATGGCGCCGCGGCTTCGAGCCGACGATCATCAGCCGGGCCTCGAACGGCCCCTCCCCGACGACCGGCGTGGTTCGTCCGCCATGCAGCCCGCAGGCGGTGCAGGCGCGGATTGCGCGCTCCAGTTCGCGCCTGAGCCGGGCCGGCGTTGCGGCTGTCGGTGCCACCAGGTCACTGGCCACGCGCATCCCTCCCCACATCGGAAGGCGAAACGCCTCCTGATGCGCTCTGCTGACACGCTAGCGGCGGCGGAGCGGACCCCCCAACGACGGAACGATCAGCGCGCAGACGTCTCACCAGCCGCTCACTCCAGCAAGCGACCGCTGACCCATGAGACCCGTTGCCCACGCACGGCCCCGCCCTGCCGCCCCGGCACGGCGTAGCCCCGCCCCCACCTTCGTGCCCCGGCACGAAAGGTGCACGCCGGCGTACCGGTCCGGGCCGCCCGCGAGTCAACTTTCGGCCTCGGGAACGAAAGGTGGCGGCGCCTGCGCGACCAGTCCCCCGCCCGGTCCCCACGTTCGGCAGGGGGCACGAAAGATTCCCGCGGCCGGCGAGGCCGACGCTGCCCGGAGCCTTGGCGGACCCCACGTTCGGCTCGGGGGCCGAACGTGGGCGGCGGGGTGGCCGGTGGGTGGCGGGGGTCGGTCGGTGGACGGCGCGGGTGGTTGGTGTGCGACGGCGGTGGTGCGTGGGCGGCGTGGAGTGGGTGGTGGTCAGTGGGGGTCGGCGAGACCGGGGAGGTCGCGGCGTCCGTGGGCGGCGAGGGGTCCGCGCCGGACGGCGTCCGCGACGGCCTCGGCGGCGAGGTGGGCGACGAGATCGACGGTCGCGTCGACGGTGCCGGTGGCGAGACAGAACAGCGCGTCACCGTCCGATTCGGTGTGCGCCGGTCGCAGCGACCGGGCGAGGCCGGAGTGGCCGAGGTCGGCGACCCGGTGCGCCTCGCGTTTCGTGAGCCTCGCGTTCGTGACGATGCATCCGATCACGGTGTTGCCGGTCGGCCCCTCCTCGGCCTTCCCGCCGGCGGCGGCGTCGCCGCCCGGCGGCTGACCTCCGGGCGATTCGTCGTCGGGCGTGCCGAGCGGGCGGCCGTGGGTCGGGAAGCGGGGCACCTCGTCGGCGACCCGGGCGCGGGCGACCCAGGTGCCGTCGTCCGCGACCACCTCGCCGACGGCGTTGTTGGCGACGATCGCACCGACCGTCACGCCGGCCGCCGATCGGACCGCGACGCCCTGCCCACCGCGCCAGGCGTGCTCGAGGCCGGCCACCTTGGCCACCGTGCACCCCGCCCCGACTCCGACGCCACCCTCCTGCGGGTCGTCGAGGCTGGCCGCCTCGCAAGCGGCGTATCCCTGGTCCGGGCCGGGCCGGGCAGCGCGGACCGCGACGGCCTCGTCGAGGACGATCGCCGCCCCGACGATCGGGACGACGATCCCGCCACGCAGGGCGTAGCCGATCCCACGCTCTTCCAGCCAGCGCATCACGCCGTCGGCGGCCGCCAGTCCGAACGCCGACCCGCCGCTGAGCAGCACACCGTGGCACACCGTGACCTTGCCGGCCGGGCCGAGGGCGGCGGCCTCGCGGGTCCCCGGTGCGGCGCCGCGCACGGCGATCGCCCCGATCGTGCCGGCCGGCGGCAGGATCACCGTGCACCCGGAGACGCCGTCCGGCGACGTCCACGTGCCGACCCGCACGCCCTCGATGCCGAGCGCCATCAGCGACCCCCGCCGGCGACGTCCCGGCCACGCTCCAGGACCAGCGCCATCAGCGACCCCCGCCGGCGACGTCCCGGCCACGCTCCAGGACCAGCGCCATCAGCGACCCCCGCCGGCCCCGGCCCGGCCACGCTTCAGCCGCAGCGCCATCAGCGACTCCCGCCTGCGGCGCGGCCGTCGACGAGCGGCACGCGCGGGAGCCGTGCCGTCAGCTGGGTCACGATCTCGTAGGTGATCGTGTCGGCGGCGGCCGCCCACTCCTCGACCCGGATCCGGTCGTCGCCCTGGTCCCCGATCAGAACCGCCTCGTCGCCGACGGCCACCTCGTCGTCACCGCACCACACGAGCAGCTGGTCCATGCAGACCGTCCCGGCGATGGGCCGGCGCACCCCGCCGACGAGGACCTCGGCGGCATTGGTCAGTGCCCGCGGCACCCCGTCGGCGTACCCCAACGGCAGGGTCGCCACCCAGCCGTCGGCGGGCGCCGACCAGCGGTGCCCGTAGGAGACGGCGGTCCCCGCAGGCACCCGCTTCACGAACGTCACCTCGGTCACCAGGCGCAGCGCCGGACGCAGCCCGAAGTCGGCGGCGTCGACGCCGACCGCCGGCGAGAGCCCGTACAGCGCGATGCCGGTGCGCACGAGCTCGCGGCGCGCGGCCGGGTACAACAGCGTGCCGGCGCTGTTGGCCGCATGGACCCAGACCGGGGCCGGCAGCCCCAGCTTCACGGCCCGGTCGAGGAAGCGGTCGAACGCCGCCAGTTGCACGTCGGTGACGTCGCGGTCCGGTTCGTCGGCGCAGGCGAGGTGGGTGAAGACGCCCTCGACGCGCAGGCCCTCGGCGGCGACGACCTGGCGCAGCCGGGCGTCCCAATCGGCCTCGGGCACGCCCACCCGTCCCATCCCCGTGTCGGCCTTGAGGTGCACGGGGACCGGCTCTCCGCGCCCCCGCCCGGCGGCGTCGATCGCCGCGATGAACGGCTCGCGGTAGACCGTCGCGGTGAGGTTCGCGTCCAGCAGCGTGGGGATGGCGGCGACCGGCGGCTCGGCGAGGACGAGGATCGGCGCCTCGATGCCCGCACCGCGAAGGACCAGCCCTTCCTCGACCAGCGCCACGGCCAACCACGCGGCACCGCCCTCCAGCGCCGCCCGTGCCACCTCGACGGCTCCGTGTCCGTATCCGTCCGCCTTGACGACGGCGCACACGGCGGCGCCAGCGAGCTCACCGAGGCGTGTCGCGTTGTGGCGGATGGCGGACAGGTCCACCTCGACGCGTGACGCGCGGAAGTCGTTCACGGGCGTTCCCCTGCGGCAACGGCCCCGTCGCCGGCCTCGGCGCGATGGGCGGGAGGCAGCGTGCGCACGCCCGGCGCCGCGGCACGCACCCGCTCGAGTTCCCCCAACACGGCGGGAAGGGCGTCGAGCAGGTCGACGGCCGTGGCACGCTGGGCCCGGTCACCGCCCGCACGCACCCCGGCGGCGGCGTGCCACCACACCGCCTGCGCGACGCGACGCGGCACGTCGTCGTCGTCGGCCGCACCCGCGATCGCCGCGGCGACGATCCCGGCCAACACGTCCCCGGTCCCGCCGCTGCCGAGTGCCGGCCCCCCGTTCGGGGTCACCCACACCCGCCCGTCGGGCGCGGCGATCATCGTGCCCGGGCCCTTGGCGACCACCGTTGCGCGATAGCGGGCCGCAAGCTCGGGCACCCGGATCACCCGGTCGGCCCAGGCCTGCTCGCCGTCGCTCCCGCCCCCGATCCGTGCCAGTTCCCGCTCGTGCGGCGTCAGGACCAAGGCGCCGCGGTGTTCGGCGAGGGCGTCGTTGTCGTCGCGGTGGACGTTGAGCGCGTCGGCGTCGAGCACCAGTCGGCGGGCGCCACGGCGCAGGTGGGCCACCACCGCGGCGGCGCCGTCGCCGTGACCGAGGCCGGGACCGGCCACCACGGCGTCGAACCCTTCGAGGTCGGGCAGGGCGTCGACCGCTTCCGGTGACAGCGCCCCGTCGTCGTCCACCGGCAGGCCACGCACCATCGCGGAGGGGTGGTGCACGGCGACCTCGGCGCGTACCGGTTCGGGCACCGCGACGGTGACCAGCCCGGCACCGGCGGCCAGCGACCCGGCGCTGCACAGCGCCGCTGCTCCCGAGGTGCCGACGGCACCGGCGACGACCAGCACCGCCCCGCGTTCGCGCTTGTCCGCAGCGACGCCCAACGGCTCCGGGGCGGCGCCGTGCGCCGTCAACGCGGTCCAGGTCCCGGTGGGAGCCTCCCACCCGGGGCCGAGGTCGCCGACCACGACCTCGCCGGCGTGCGCGGCGCCCGGGTGCAGGAGCAGGCCGCGCTTGCGGGCTCCGAACGTCACGGTCAGGTCGGCGACGACCGCCCCGTCCGGGGCCGCCCCGTCGTCGGAACCGACCCCCGAGGGGACGTCGCACGCCACGATCGGAACGCCCGCCTGTCGGGCCCGCAGCAGCGCGGCCGCCGCCTCGCCGACCGCCCCACGCGGCGCGCCGGACACCCCGGTTCCGAGCAGGGCGTCGACCGCGACGTCACACCAGTCCAGGGCCGCCTCGAGGTCGTCGAGGTGCCACGAGACCCGTCCCCCGGCGGCCACCCAGCGGTCGCGGTTGCCGCCGCTGGCCGCGGACACCTCGACGTCGGCCGGGTGCGACGCGACGATCCAGGCCTGCGCGCCGTGCGCCGCCAGTCGACGGGCGGCGACCCAGCCGTCACCACCGTTGTCGCCCTTGCCGACCAGGATCGCCACCCGCAGGCCGTACCCCCGGCCGGCCAGGCGCACGACGGCGCGCGCGAGGTGGCCCCCCGCCCGCTCCATCAGCCCGTCCCACGTGCCGCCTGCCGCCACGGCGGCCTCGTCGCCCGCACGCGCCCCGGCGGCATCCAGCAGCGGCACCTCCGCGACCTCGCCCGGAGACGGCGCCGCGACCGCACCCCGCAGCGGCACGTCGGTGACCGCGGACCAAACAGGCCCGACCGCGCCCGCCAGGGCAACGGCCGGGATCCCGCCGGGCGCGGGCCGGCTCATTCGACGGTGACGGTCTTGGCGAGGTTGCGGGGCTGGTCGACGTCCTCGCCCCGCAGCGTGGCGATGTGGTACGCGAACAGCTGCAGCGGGACGACCGAGAGCACCGGACCCGCCAGTTCGTGCGGCGCCTCGGGCAAGGTCAGCACGTGGTCGGCGTTCTCCTTGAGCTCCGCCGTCGACCCGTCGGTGCCGATCGCCAGGACCGCCGCACCGCGGGCGCGGACCTCCTGGATGTTGGACACCATCTTGCCGAACACGTGCCCGGCGGGGGCGAGCGCCACGACCAGCGAACCGTCCTCGATGAGCGCGATCGGGCCGTGCTTCATCTCGCCGGCGGCGAACGCCTCGGCGTGGAGGTAGCTGATCTCCTTGAGCTTGAGCGCGCCCTCGTAGGCGATCGGCAGGCCCGTGTGCCGGCCGATGAACATGGTGTAGGTGACGTCCTTGTACCGCTCGGCGAGCTCGGCGATCTGGCCGTCGAGCTCGAGCACCTGCTCGAGCGCGCCCGGGATCTGCTGCAGACGGCCGAGGATGTCCTCGATCTCGGAGGCGTACATGCGCCCGCGTTGCTGCGCCAGGTACATCGCGAGCAGCAGGCAGCCCACGATCTGGGTCGTGAAGGCCTTCGTGGACGCGACGGCGACCTCGAGGCCGGCGTGGGTGTAGAGCACCCCATCGGCTTCGCGCGCCAGCGTGGAGCCGACGATGTTGCACAGGGCGATGACCGGCGCGCGCTGGTCCTTGGCGTGCATCGCGGCCGCGATCGTGTCGCTGGTCTCCCCCGACTGCGAGATGGCGATCACCAGCGTGTGCGGGTCCAGGATCGGGTCGCGGTAGCGGAACTCGCTCGCCTCCTCGACCTCGACCGGGACACCGGCCCAGTGCTCGATGGCGAGCTTGCCGACCATGCCGGCGTACCGCGAGGTACCGCACGCGAGGATGAAGACCTTGTCGATCCGCCCGAACTCGCGCTCCTCGGTCCGCAACTCGTCGAGTTGCAGGCGTCCCTCGTCGAAGCGTCCGAGCAGCGTGTCGTGGACGGCCTTGGGCTGCTCGTGGATCTCCTTGAGCATGAAGTGCTCGTAGCCCTGCTTCTCGGCCGCGCTCAGGTCCCAGTCGACGGTGTAGCGGTGGGGCTCGGCGGGCTTGCCCTCGAGGTCCATGACGTCCACGCCGTCTGGCGTGATCCGCGCGATCTGACCGTCGAGCAGCGCGGCGACGTCCTTGGTGTGCTCGATCAGGGCCGCCACGTCGGACGCGCAGTACCCGACCCCGTCGGCGTGGGCGACGATCAGGGGCGCCTCGAACTTGGCGACCACGATCGTGTCGGGGTCGTCGAGCGCCACGAAGCACAACGAGTAGGCGCCCTCGAGCCGGTTGACGACGCGGCGGACCGCCTCGAACAGGTCAGGTTCGTCCATGCCGGCGAGCTCGCGCTCGACGAGGTGCGCGGCCACCTCGCTGTCGGTCTGGGACAGGAACGTCGCCCCGTCGAGCTCCGCGCGCAGCGCCTGGTAGTTCTCGAGGATGCCGTTGTGCACGACCGCGACCCGGCCCTGCGGACCGAGGTGGGGGTGGGCGTTGGTGTCGTTGGGCGCACCGTGGGTGGCCCAGCGGGTGTGGCCGATCCCGATCCGCCCGGACGTCGGCTCGTCTTCGAGCGCGCCCTTGAGGTTGTCGAGCTTGCCGGCGCGCTTGACGACCTGGAGCTCGTCGGCGCTGCGCACGACGACGCCGGCCGAGTCATAGCCGCGGTACTCCAGGCGGGTCAGACCGGCGAGGATCCCCTCGACCGCGTCGTCCCGACCGGTGATGCCGATGATGCCGCACACTGCAGGCTCCTTCGCACGAGAACTCGCCCGTGCACGACGCACGACGCCGGCCCGAGGTTGCCGGGAGCGTAGCGCCGCCCTCCCCGCGCAGGCCGGGGCCGCAGGCCGTCGCCGGTCCCTGCTGCGCCAGGTGATCGGCAGCCGCCCGCGCACGGAAGGTCGCGGACTAGCCTCGATCGGACACGAGGGAACGGGTCGGCGGTGCGGGTGTTGGTGGCGGGCTGGGTCGGGTCGACCAACCTGGGCGACGAGCTGGTCTTCAGCGGCCTGCGGACCCTGCTCGCGCCGTACGGGGTCCAGGTGTCGGCGATCTCGGTCGACCCGCCGGCGACCCGCGCGGCCCACGGCGTCGGTGCCGTCGGCCACCTCGACGCCGCCCGGCTCCTGCGTGCCGTCGGCGAGGCCGACGCGGTCGTGTTCGGGGGCGGCGGCCTGGTGCAGGACGACTCCAGCGCGCTCAACCTGCCCTATCACCTCGCCCGGGTGGCACTCGCCCGGATGCGCGGGACGCCGTGGGCCGCCGTCGGACTGGGCGTCGGCGGCCTGGCCACGCGCGCAGCCCGAGGGCTGGTCCACGCCGCGCTGCAGGACAGCGTCGGGATCGCCGTCCGCGACGAGGACAGCCGCCGCCTGCTCGAGGAGGTCGGCGTGCCGGGAGCCGTCGTCGCCGCCGACCTCGCCTTCGCGCTCGCGGGCTCGGCGCCACCGTCGTCCGAGGAGGTGGCCGAGAACGGAGACGGGGAGGCGCAGCGGGACGGCGACCGGCTGGTGGTGTGTCTGCGCCCGTGGAGCAGCGGACACGCCCGTCTGCCGGCCGCGAGCCAGGCCGACACCACGCCCGACACCCACCTCGACGCCCTGGCGACGGCGCTGGACACTGCCGCGCAGCGGACCGGTCTGCCCGTCGAGTTCGTGGCCCTGCAGGCCGACCGCGACGACGCCGTCCACGAGCGGGTCGCCGCACGCATGACGACGCCGACGACGCGTTCGACGCCGACGCTGGCGGAGCTGCTGCCGACCGTCGCGCGGGCACGGGCAGTCGTGGCGATGCGCTACCACGGCGGGGTGGCGGCCACGCTGGCGGGCCGCCCGTCGGTGCTGATCGGCTACGCGCCGAAGGTCGACGCACTCGCCCACGAGCTGGGCGCCGGCGGCAAGGTGCTCGGCTGGGACCCGGCGGACCTGGCCGACGTGCCCGAGGCGCTGACCGCCGTCCTGCCCCACGCCCGGGCGGTCACGCGCACCCGCGCCGACCTGCAGGCACGGCAGGCCGGCAACCGGGAGGTGCTCGAGCGCCTGCTGCAGGCCGCCGACCGCGCCCGCTGACACACGCGCCCGCTGAGGCCGCAGTCAGGCGTCGCCTACGAGGTGCCGAACGTCTCCAGGATGGCCGCGAAGTTCTCGAACAGGCGCTGCGGCGGCACCTTGTACCAGGCACCACCGAGGATGAGGTGGTCGATCCCGTGGCCGCCGGCACTGGCGGCGACCTGCCGCTCGAAGGCGTCGAGGCGGTCGCGGACCTCGTCGGGGGTGCCCGCGACGGCGTAGCGCTCGACCGCCTCGTCGGGCACCGCAGCGACCAGGGCATCGAGGTCGCGATCGGTGTCCTTCCACACCTGGCGGAGCCGATCGGTCAGCGCCTCGTCCCCGTAGGAGGCGAACACGCCCTGGTAGTTGGGCGTGGTGCCGTAGAACGCGATCTGCTGCTTCGCCTCGCGCACCGCCACCGCCCGGTCGTCGGCGATGCACAGGATGACCCCCTGGCACACGGTGAACTCGCTGCGGTCGCGTCCGGCCTCGGACAGCGCCTCGCCCACCCGCGGCAGGACGTCGTCGACGAGATAGCGGTCGGAGGTGAACGGGTGTCCGAGCAGGCCGTCGGCATGCGTCGCGGCCGCCCGGGTCATCAGTGGACCGACCGCAGCGACGTAGACCCGGGGCAGGCGGCGATCGGCGGCGCGACCCTTCCCACCCAACCCGGGTCGCAGCACGCGGTAGATGTCGCCCTCGAAGGTGACGTCCTCGCCACGCTCCATCCGCCACGCGGTCTGCATCGCCTGGACGTACTCGGCCATGCGCTTGGCGGGTCGGTCGAAATCGGCCGAGAACCGCTCCTCGATGATGCGCTTCACCTGGCTGCCGAGACCCACCACGAACCGGTCCCCGGTGAGCTCGTTGAGGTCCCACGCCTCCATGGCGGTCACCACGGGCGAGCGCGGGAACGCGAGCGTGATGTTGGTCCCGATGTCGATGCGCTCGGTCACGCCGGCGAGGACCGTGGCCTGCACGGTCGCGTTCTGGCTCGTCTCGGACACCCAGGCGGCGTCGAAGCCCCTCGCCTCGACCTGCTTGGCCAACTCGGGCAGGAAGGCATAGGGCCCTCCGAGTCCGATGCCGCGGCTCGCCATCGTCCGTCCTGTCGTCGACGAGGTGGCGACGCTAGCCCGCGGCGGCGGCGACCCCGGTCTCCGGTCGCCGCAGATCCGTACCACGCGGTTTCCGCCCGAAGTTCCTACACCCGCGCCTGCCTCGGCCGACGGGTACGGCGACCGCCCCCGAGGATCCCGTGGCCGACCGCGCCTGGCTCGCAATCGTGTGCGTCGGTGCCACGCTGGCACTGACCCACTGGATGCTGCCTGCCGAACGGGTGGACACGGCCTACCTGGCCGTCGCCATCGGGGCCGCGGTGGTCCTGTGGCTCGCGGTGGCGAGCCGGCGGTTGGCGCGCCGGGTGTCGTGGGCGTTCCTCGCGGCGGGCGTCACCTCCGGGCTGGTCGGCGACCTGATCTGGGTCTTCTACAGCGCCAGGGGGATCGAGCCGTTCCCCTCGCTGGCCGACGTCTTCTACCTCGGTGCCTACCCGCTGTACGCGACCGCGCTGTGGGGCCTCGGGCGCCGCGAACGGCTGGCGGACCGCGCCGTGCTCGTCGATGCCGGCATCCTCGGCGTCGCCGGACTGGTGTTGAGCTGGGCCTACCTGCTGGCACCGCACGTGCACGACAGCGAGCTCACGTCCTTCGAGCGCGCCGTGAGCGTCGCCTACCCCGTCGGCGACCTCCTGCTGCTGCCCGTGATCGCACGCCTGGTGTTCGTCCATGCGGCGCGGGTCCGTCCGCACCTGCTGGTCCTGTTCGCGATGCTGGTCATGCTCGTGGCCGATTCGGCCTTCGGCATCGGGGTGTTGAACGAGACCTACGTCGACGGCGGGCCGCTGGACGCGCTCTGGCTCGTCTCGTACGTGCTGATGGCCGCAGCCGCCTGGCACCCCGCGGCCGTCGACGAACCGCCGGCCCTGGACGTGACCGGCGAGGTCTCCCGCCGCCGCCTGCTCGCGCTGGCCGTCGCGACCCTGTTGGCGCCGGCGGTGCTGCTCTTGCACGACCCACCGAACAACTCGATCGGCTGGGTGGCGGGCGCGGCCTCGATGCTGCTGTTCGTGCTGGTGGTCGGTCGCATGGCGATGCTCGTCGACCAGGTCAACCTGCAGGCACGACAGTTGGAATCGCTGACCCGCACCGACCCGCTGACGGGCGCGGCCAATCGGCGGGCCCTCGACGAGAACCTCGACGCGGCCATCGCCCGGCTGGAGCGTGATGCACGACCGTTCGCGTTCGCCCTGCTCGACCTCGACCGCTTCAAGCTCTACAACGACACCAACGGCCACCTCGCGGGTGACGCGCTGCTGCGGGACGCGGTCGCCCGCTGGGCCACCGAACTCCGCGAGGTCGACCTGCTCGCCCGCTACGGCGGCGAGGAGTTCGCGGTCCTGCTTCCCGATGCCGACGCCGGCGCCGCGCGGGCGGCCGTCGAGCGGCTCCGTGCGGCCATGCCCGTCGGCGTGACCTGCTCGGCCGGCATCACCATCGCCGAGCCCGGCGCGACCCAGGACGACCTCGTCCGCGCCGCCGACCACGCGCTGTACGTCGCCAAAGCGTCGGGGCGCGATCAGGCCGTACTCGCCACCGAGGCGTCGGGACATCCCGACGGCGCACCCGTCGCCTGACTCCCGGCCGGCACAGTATCGGCCATCGAACGTGGACGCATCGTCGTCGCGGGCGACGTCACGGAGGCGGCGGCCGCCCCCGCAGCACGGCGCAACGGTCAGCTGACGTCACCCACGACGCGGTAGTCGATCTCGACTTCGATCCGACCGTCGTCGAGCTCCACCTCGACGTCGATGCGGCGGTCGCCGTCGACGAGGTCGAACGAGAACTCGTCGCCCTCCTCCTCGCGTTCGGCGACGTCCCAGCCGTCCGGCGCCTCGATCGAGGTGAGCGTGAGTGCGTCGCCGTCGGCCTCGAAGACGAAGCTGCCGCCGTCGGGAAGGTCGTAGGCACCCGCCTCGGCGTCGGTGCGGTCGTAGTTGATGTCGACCTCGATCCGTCCGTCGTCGAGCTCGACCTCGAAGTCCCAGGCTTCGCCGTCGCGGCGGAAGTCGACCTCGATCTCGTCGTCGTCCTCCTCCTCGACGATCGTCTCCCAGCCTTCGGCAGCGGTGTGGTCGAGCAGGACGAGCGCCCCGTCCCGAACGTCCCAGGTGACCGTCCCGGCATCACCGACGGGCCACGTGCCGGGAACGGCCCGGCTGATGTCCACGAGGTCGCCGTCGGTGGCGGCGTCGGCGCGGTCGTCACCGGCGCCGTCGTCACCGGCCGCATCGTCACCGGCCGCGTCGTCACCGGCCGCGTCGTCGCCCGCCGCGTCCTCGCCCGTGGCGGCGTCGTCCGTGGTCGGCGCGTCTGTGGCCCCTTCGAGGTCCACGGCGTCGGAGCCGGCACGGTCGTCACCGTTGCAGCCGGCGATGAGCGCGGCGGTGACGAGGGCCGCGAGGAAGGAGGGAGGCGTGCGCATCGGATCGTCCTGGTCGAGGTCTCGGCCCCAACCGTACGAGTGCACCCTCGGGTCCGTCGCGGCCGGAGGGAGGTCCTGAGAAGACTCTCACGCAGCTCTCAGCAACGTGGCCCGCGGTGGACGGGCGGCGTCGGCTACAGCGTGAGGGCGTCGCGGACCGCGTCGGCGATGCGGTCGACCGCCGCCCGGGCGTCACCCTCGGACTCCGCCTCGGCCATCACGCGCACCAGCGGCTCGGTTCCCGAGGGCCGCAGCAGGACCCGGCCACCGGTGCCCAGCCGTTCCTCCTCGGCACGAACGACGTCCCAGACCGCGTCGCAGTCGGCCAGCCTGGACTTGTCCACGCCCTTGACGTTGACCAGCACCTGCGGCAACCGCGTCATGACCGTGGCCAGCTCACGCAGCGAGACGCCGGTGGAGCGCACGACCGACAACAGTCGCACCGCGGACAGGATCCCGTCGCCCGTGGTGGCATGGTCGAGGTCGATGAGGTGGCCGGACTGTTCGCCGCCGAGGTTGAGCCCCTGCTCACGCATCGCCTCGAGCACGTAGCGGTCCCCGACCTTGGTCTCGACCACGTCGATGTGCAGGTCGTGCATGGCCCGCTTGAAGCCGAGGTTGGTCATGACCGTCGTCACCACGGTGTCCTGGGCCAGGGTCCCGTGGCGCTTGGCGTCGCGCGCGAGGATGGCCAGGATCACGTCGCCGTCCACCTCGCCGCCCTCGTGCGTGGCCGCGATGAGGCGGTCGGCGTCGCCGTCGTGGCTGATGCCGGCGTCGGCGTCGTGTTCGAGCACCGCGGCCGCGATCACCTCGGGGTAGGTCGAGCCGCAGTTGTCGTTGATGTTGGCGCCGTCGGGACGGCAGTGCACGGTGATGACGTCCGCGCCCAGTTGCCGGTAGACCTGCGGGCCGACGTTGGAGGCGGCCCCGTTGGCGCCGTCCACCACGATGCGCAGGCCGCTGAGGTCGACGTCGGCGATCGAGGCGAGGTACTCGACGTAGCGGGCGACCGCGGCGTGGTCGCGCAGACGCCGACCGATGTCGGTGCTCAGCGGGCGTTCACCGCCGTCCTGGTCCACGAACTGCTCGAGCCGGTCCTCCTCGGCGTCGGTGAGCTTGTAGCCCTCGGGACCGAAGAACTTGATCCCGTTGTCGCCGACCGGGTTGTGCGAGGCGCTGATCATGGCGCCGGCGGCGGCCGCCGAGCGTGCGGTGAGGTGGGCGACCGCGGGCGTCGGGAGCACGCCCACCGACACGGCGTCCCCTCCGGCGGAGGTGATGCCGGCGATCAGGGCCGACTCGAGCATCTCCCCCGACCAGCGCGGGTCCCGGCCGATCAGGATCGAGGGCCGTCGCGAGCCCTCCTCGCGCAGCACCGTGACCACCGCACGCCCGAGCGCGAGCGCGAGTTCGGGCGTCAGGTCGGCGTTGGCCTTGCCGCGCACCCCGTCGGTGCCGAAGATCGAACCCACGATGTCGCAACTCCTCGGAAAACGTCTGCTCGGGCGAGCCTAGGACCCGCGGTCGTAACCGGGGCACGGCGACCGCTGCCCGTACGACCGCCGCAGTCCGGCTCGCCAAACGCCGACGCCGCCCACGAGGGGCGGCGTCGCGTCGTTCGATGGACGGCCGGTGTCAGCGCTTGGAGAACTGCGGCGCGCGACGGGCCTTCTTGAGGCCGTACTTCTTGCGCTCGACCTTACGGGCGTCACGCGTGAGGAGGCCGGCCTGCTTGAGCGGCGTGCGCCACTCGGGGCTGTCCTCGGCGAGGGCGCGGGCGATCGCCAGGCGCAGCGCGCCGGCCTGCCCGGTGGTCCCGCCACCGTGGATGCGTGCAGCGACGTCCCACTGCCCGGCCTGCTCGACCACTGCGAACGGCTCGAGCACGGCGGCCCGCAGCTTCTCGGTGGTGAAGTAGTTCTCGAGCGGCCGCCCGTTGAGCGTGAACTGTCCCGAACCGCGCGTGACGCGGGCGCGGGCGACGGCCGACTTGCGACGTCCGGTGAAAATCTTGGTGTCCGCCATGCTGGAGTCGGTCCTCAGACGTGATCGGGCAGCGGCTTGGGCTGCTGCGCGGCGTGCGGGTGGTCAGCGCCGGCGTAGACCTTGAGCTTCTTGCCCATGGCGTTGCCGAGCTTGTTCTTGGGGAGCATGCCCTTGACGGCCTTCTCGACGACGTCGGTCGGCTTCTTCTCGAGCATGGTGGCGAACGGCACCGAGCGCAGACCGCCGGGGTAGCCCGAGTGGGCGTGGTAGAGCTTCTGCTCGGCCTTGCCGCCGGACAGCACGATCTTGTCCGCGTTGATCACGATGACGTGATCGCCCATGTCCATGTGGGGGGCGAAGGTCGGCTTGTGCTTGCCGCGCAGGACGGTGGCGATGCGGGTCGCGAGCCGACCGAGGGTCTGCCCCTCGGCGTCGACCACATACCAGTCGCGCGTGATGTCCTTGGCGCTGGGCGAGTAGGTGCGCATGTCGTCCTCGGTGGCCACGAATGCTCGACGCGTCGGGCGGGTAGCGATCGGTGGCGGTTGCTCGGTCGGTGCGGTTCGTTCGGCCTGGTGACGACGCCGGCCACACCACGAGGGGTGCTGGACGTCGAGGAGGTGCTCCGGCTGCCCGGTCGTGTGTGAGCGGGCGATCGGCCGGCGCGCATCTGGTCGAGCGCGAGTGCGGCCGAGCACGAACGTGCGGTCCACGCGGGACCGCGACTGGGAAGGGTACCGGCACCCGCCCGGAGCGGCAACCGGGCCCGGCCGAAGCCACCCCCCGGCCCCATTTGTGCGGCCTACCCCGGGCGTGACCACGGCCTGACCCGCACAAATGCCGTCAGACACCGCGCCTGCCGTCCGACACCGCGCCTGCCGTCCGACACGGCGCCTGCGGTCAGACACCGCTGCGGTCAGACGCCGCGTCGGCCTGCCAGGACGCCGGACGGGGGCGCAGCGGGCCAGCGGCGGCCGTAGCCGACGCCTTCCAGCGTCAGGCCCTGCGGCGGCGCGACCCGCCCTGCCCCCTGGCGTTCCCGCGACGCCAGCACCTGCCCGACCCACTCGGGCGGATGGCGGCGCCGGCCGACCTCGACCAGGCTGCCGACGATGCTGCGGACCTGGTTGTGGCAGAAGGCGTTGCCGTCGAGGCGGAAGTGCAGCAGGCCGTCGCCATCGCGCCGGATCGAGCACGTGTCGAGCCGACGGACCGTCGTGCGGCCGGGCACCTTCTTGCAGAACGCGGCGAAGTCGTGCTCGCCGACGAGCTGCCGCGCCGCGGCGCGCATGGCCGTCACCGACAACGGCTCGCGTACGTGCCAGCAGTCGTACCGCGCCAGGGGCGCGATCGTCGGCCGGTCGGCGACCCGGTACCGGTAGTTGCGGCGGGTGGCCGAGAACCGCGCGTGGAACGTCGCCGGCACCGTCCGCGCCGCCCAGATCGTGATGGCGGGGCCGACGAGGCGGTCGAGGCGGTCGCGGAACACCTCGAGGTCGTCCAGCGCCCGGTCGGTGCGGGCCACGGTGGGATCGAGGTCGAAATGCACGACCTGCGCCAGCGCGTGGACCCCTCGGTCCGTGCGTCCGGCGCAGGTCGCGTCGATCTGCTGCCCGAGGATCCGCCCGGCCGCCGCCTCCAGCGTGCCCTGCACGGTCACCTGGTCGGGCTGGCGGGCGAAGCCGGCGAACGGTGCGCCGTCGTAGGCGAGGTCGAGGCGCAGCCTCACCGCCGCCGGCGACCCACCGTCCGCCGTCACCCCGAGTGCGGGGTGCGAATCGCTCAAGGGACTACTTGTCGTCGTCGGCTTCGTCGTCCTCGGCCTCTTCGGGCGAGTCCACCGAGTCCGGCGAGTCCACCGAGTCGGGGGAGTCCGCCGACTCGGGCGACTGCGGCGACGCGGGAGCGTCCTCGTCGTCCTCGAGGTCGTAGTCGAGGACGGCCGTCCCGGCGCCACCGACCTCGGCGGCGCGGCGACGTCGGCGACCGAACAGGCCGCGCGAGCGGCTCAGCTTGGCCTCCTCGATGGCCTCCTCGCCCGACTCGACGCCCAGCTCGGTCAGCTCGACCAACACCATCGTGGCGTTGTCGCCCTTGCGGGGCCCGAGCTTGAGCATCCGCGTGTAGCCGCCGTTGCGGTCGGCGAAGCGCGGCGCCACCTCTTCGAAGAGGTAGGCGACGACGTCACGGTCGTTGAGCTTTGCCAGCACCTGACGGCGGGCGTGCAGGTCACCCTGCTTCGCCTTGGTGATCAGACGCTCGGCGTACGGGCGCAGGGCACGGCCCTTGGCCTCGGTGGTCTTGATGCGACCGTGACGGAACAGGTCCTTGGCCAGGTTGGCCAGGATGTGCCGCTGGTGCGCTGAGCTGCCGCCGAGCCGGCGGCCGCGCTTGGGGGTCGGCATGATGTGCTCGCTTTCGAATGATGCGGTCGGGACGTCGGGGCGATCACTCGCGCAGTGCGACACCCAGCTCGGTCAGCTTGTCCTTGACCTCGTCCACGGACTTGGAGCCGAAGTTGCGGATCTCGAGCAGGTCCTGCTCGGTGCGCTCCATCAGCTCGCCGACCGTGGCGACGCCCTCACGCTTGAGGCAGTTGTAGGACCGGACCGACAGGTCGAGGTCCTCGATCGCCATCTGCTTGATCGGGTCCGACCCGATCGAGGCCAGGGCCTCCTCGGGGGAGACCACGATGCCACCGGGGCCCGAGGTCTCGAACCCGGCGAACTGCTCGAACAGGCCCTTGAGGGTCTCGCCCGCGGACGACAGCGCCTGACCCGGCGTGAGCGAGCCGTCGGTCTCGACGTCGAGGACGAGCTTGTCGTAGTTGGTCATCTGCTCGACGCGGGTCGACTCGACGCGGTAGGCGACGCGCCGGATCGGGCTGAACACGCTGTCGATGGCGATGACGCCGATCGGGTCGTTGTTGCGCTTGTTCGCGTCCGAGGTGCGGTAGCCGCGACCACGCTCGACGGTCAGGTACATCTCGAGGTGACCGTTGGCGTTGAGCGTCGCGATGTGGAGGTCCTCGTTGACGACCTCGACCTGCGACGGCGCGAAGATGTTCTCGGCCGTCAGGACACCGGGACCGTCACCGCCGAGGAAGATCTCGACCGGCTCGTCGGAGTCCGAGCGGACCACGAGGTCCTTGATGTTGAGGATGATGTCGGTGACGTCCTCCTTGACGCCCTCGATGGCGGAGAACTCGTGCAGCACCGAGCCACCCTCGGGGCCGGCGGCCTGGGCGGAGGTGAAGCGGATGCGGGTCACCGCCGCGCCGGGCACCGAGCTCAGCAGGGTGCGACGCAGCGAGTTGCCGATGGTGTAGCCGAAGCCCGGCTCGAGCGGGTCGATGGTGAACCGCGAGCGCAGGCCCTCCTCGACGACCTGCTCGTCGAGGCGGGGGCGGTAGGCGATGAACGGCGATCCGCTGGGGGTCTCCCCCAGGCTGATGACGCCGTCCTCGTCGTAGAAACCGAAGTCCGACACAGATACTCCTCGTATGGGTTTCGGTGGGGACCTCCCCCCACCACGCACCGCCCTCGTTCCGGGTCCATCGGCGGAGCGTCTCGCTGATCCGCGGTCCGGTGATCCCGGGCCGGTCCGCGGGTCGCCGCACGGGTGGTGGCGGCGACGTGGTCTGGCTGGACGCGCGCGAGCGGCGCGGCCGGCGGAAGTCGCCGACCACGCCGCGAGCGGGCGCTACTTCGAGTAGAGCTCGACGATGGCCTGTTCGTTGACCGGGGCGTCGATCTGCGCACGCACCGGGACGTCGACCACGGTGATCTTGAACTGGTTGGGGTCCGACTGCAGCCAGCCGGGGACCTCGCGCGACCCGAAGACCTCGAGCGAACCGATGATCGCCTGCGACTCGCGGGCGCGGTTGCGGATCTCGATCACGTCGCCGGGCTTGACCCGGTACGACGGGATGTTGGTGGCGCGGTTGTTCACCGTCACGTGCTTGTGGCTGGCGAGCTGACGCGACTCGGCGCGGGTGCGGCCGAAGCCGGCGCGGTAGAGCACGTTGTCGAGCCGCAGTTCGAGCAGGATCAGCAGGTTCTCGCCCGACAGGCCCGGCTGACGCGTGGCCTCGCGGTAGTAGCGGCGGAACTGCTTCTCGAGCACGCCGTAGTAGTAGCGGGCCTTCTGCTTCTCGCGGAGCTGGAGCAGGTACTCCGACTCCTTGATGCGGCCGCGGCCGTGCTCACCCGGGGGGTAGGGGCGCTTCTCGAAGTTCTTGTCGTTGCCCTTGAGGTCGACGCCGAGGCGGCGTGACTTCTTCGTCATCGGGCCGGTGTAACGAGCCATGTGTTGGGGTTCCTTCCTCGGTCACCGCGAGTTGCCTCGAGGTGCCACGGGAACGCGTCACACCGGACGGTGTGCGCGTTCCTCCTCGCCCTGGGTCGAACTCAGGTGCGACGGCGCTTGGGGGGCCGGCAGCCGTTGTGCGGCACGGGGGTGATGTCCTTGATCGACGTCACCTCGATGCCTGCGGCGGCGAGGGTGCGGATAGCGGTCTCGCGACCAGCGCCAGGGCCTTTGCAGAGCACGTCGACCTTGCGCACGCCGTTGTCGACGGCAGCCTTGGTCGCCTGCTCGGCCGCGACCTGTGCGGCGAACGGCGTGGACTTGCGCGAGCCCTTGAAGCCCGCGTTGCCACCCGTCGACCACGACAGGACGTTGCCCTGCTGATCGGTGAAGGTGATGATCGTGTTGTTGAAGGTCGCCTTGATGTGGCACTGGGCGTGCATCACATTCTTGCGCTCGCGCCGGCGACCGCGCTGCTTCTTCTGTGCCATGTTGGAGCTACCTCGGTCGCTGGGTTACTTGCGCGTCGGCTTGCGGATGCCGCCGACGGTGCGCTTGGGGCCCTTGCGGCTACGCGCGTTGGTGTGGGTGCGCTGACCGCGGACCGGCAGGCCGAGACGGTGCCGGATGCCCTGGTAGGACCCGATTTCGATCTTGCGCTTGATGTTGTTCGCGACCTCGCGACGCAGGTCACCCTCGACCCGGTACGCGTTCTCGATGTGCGCGCGCAGGCGCACGATCTCTTCTTCGGTCAGGTCACGGACACGGGTGTCGGGGTCGACCTCGGCCGCGGCCAGGGTCTCCTCGGCGCGGGTGCGTCCGACCCCGTAGATGTAGGTGAGTGCGATGACCACGCGCTTCTCGCGCGGGACGTCGACGCCAGCGATACGTGCCATTGTTCGATCTCCTCCGTCAGCCCTGGCGCTGCTTGTGGCGCGGGTTCTCGCAGATCACGCGCACACTTCCACGGCGACGGATGATCTTGCACTTGTCGCACTGCTTCTTCACGGAAGGATGGACCTTCACGTCTGACTCCTTCGGCTGTCCGCGACCCGGTTGGTCGTCGGCGGTGCGCGGCCTGCCTGCCTGGCACCGGGGCTGACGTCACTGGTCCCTCGGGGATCGAGGGTCGGCGACGGCCGGCCGATCTGTGTGGCGCGGGGACCCGGGACGGGCCCCGTGCGTTGTGGTGCCCGTCCGTGGTGTGGGTCGTGTCCTGGCAGGGACACGCACCGGCGGAAGGGCGTGGTGCGGTTACTTGTAGCGGTAGGTGATCCGGCCACGGGACAGGTCGTAGGGAGAGAGTTCCACGACCACCTTGTCGCCCGGCAGGATGCGGATGTAGTGCATCCGCATCTTCCCGCTGATGTGGGCGAGCACGTTGTGGCCGTTCTCCAGCTCCACGCGGAACTGCGTGTTCGGGAGGGCCTCCGTGACGGTGCCCTCCACCTGGATGGACTCTTCCTTCTCTGCCACGCCTTCTCCGGGTCGGTTCGTGGTGGTGCCCGGATCACCTGGCGGCGATCCGGCGTTCCCGTCCCAGGCACGCGCGAATTCGCGGGCTGGGAGGCGGGAAAGGTCCGGCAGCGGGGCGGTTCGAGACGTCGAGTTGCCGACGCGCCGGACGATCGATGGCTACCGCCCCGAGCACGGGGCGACGCCCTGCGCAGGCAGGACGTGTCCACAGGGTACCCAGCCCGGGGCGGATCGGGCAACTGCGCCCGTCCGGGCGTTCACCAGCGCGGGACGTCGGCCCCGTCCAGGGTCGCCGGCTCGTCGCTGCGGGCGGTCAACACGCGCGGCCCGTCCTCGGTGATCGCGATCGTGTGCTCCCAGTGCGCCGACACCGACCCGTCCGCGGTGACCACGGTCCAGCCGTCGTCGAGCGTCCGGGTTTCCTCGGTGCCGAGGTTGAACATCGGCTCGACCGCGATGACCCATCCGGGCGAGAGCTTCATGCCGCGTCCGGGTCGCCCGTAGTTGGGCACCGAGGGGTCCTCGTGCAGCGAGCGCCCGATGCCGTGGCCGACGTACTCGCGCACGACGCCGTAGCCGTGGTCGTCGGCGACGGCCTCGATCGCGGCGCCGATGTCGCCGAGGCGGTTGCCGTCACGGACGTGGCCGAGCCCACGCCACAGGGCGTTTCGGGTCTCGCGCACGAGCGCGGCGACCGCCGGGTCGACGGCGTCCTCGCCACCGACGATCAGCGTCGTGGCCGAGTCGCCGTGGAAGCCGTCGACGATCGCGCCGGCGTCGATCGAAATCACGTCCCCCTCGTCGAGGACGACGTCCTTCGACGGGATGCCGTGCACGATCTGGTGGTTCTTCGAGGTGCACAGCGTGGCCGGAAAGCCGCGGTAGCCCTTGAAGGAGGGCACCGCCCCGTCGCCGACGACGATCTTCTCGGCGATGTGGTCGAGGTCGAGCGTGGTCATCCCCGGACGCAGCGCGGCCATCAGCTCCTCGTGGACCTTGGCCACCAGTGCCCCGGCGCGCGCCATCTTGTCGATGTCGGCCCTGGTCTTCTTGATGATCATCGTCGGTCCCGCCCGCCGGCCCCAGTCGTCTCGCTCGCTGACGCTCGCTCGTTGCCTCGCCGTGGCTCAGGCGTGCTCACGGAGGATGGTGTCGATACGTCCGCCGACCTCGTCGACGGTGCCGACGGCCTCGACGTCGCGCAGCAGGCCGCGGCCCCAGTAGAACTCCTCGAGCGGCTCGGTCGAGCGCCGGTACACCTCGAGGCGGTTGAGCACCACGTCCTCGGCGTCGTCGTCACGCTGGACGAGCTTCCCACCGCACTTGTCGCACACCCCCGCGGCCTGTGGCGGGTCGTACGCCTCGTGGAAGACCGCACCGCAGCCGGTGCAGGTCCGACGACCCGTCAGGCGCTGGACGACCTCACGGGCGTCGACCACCATCCGCAGCACGACGTCGATCGGCTGGCCGCGCTCGATGAGCAGCCCCTCGAGCGCCTCGGCCTGTGGGACCGTGCGCGGGAACCCGTCGAACAGGAACCCGTTCTTGGCGTCGGCCTCGGCGAGGCGCTCGCCCATCATGCCCAGGATCACGTCGTCGGGCACGAGGTCGCCCGCGTCCATGAACGACTTCGCCTTGCGGCCGAGCTCGGTCCCCTCGCGCACGTTGGCCCGCAGGATGTCACCCGTGGAGATGTGGGGGATGTCGTAGGCCTCGGCGATGCGGACGGCCTGGGTTCCCTTGCCGGCTCCCGGGGGTCCCAACAGGATCACGCGCACGTTCGGTCCTCTCGTGGAAGTGTCCGTGGCGGCGAGTCTCCCATCCGGGAGCACGCGCCACCAAGCCGCGCGATCAGCGCAGGAAGCCCTCGTAGTTGCGCTGCATCAGCTGCGACTCGACCTGCTGCATCGTCTGCAGCGCGACACCCACCATGATCAGCAGGCTGACGCCACCGAGCGGGAACGCGGTCACGTTGCCGACCGCAAGCAGCACGAACGGCAGCACCGCCACCGCGGCGAGGTACAGCGAGCCCGGCAGGGTGATGCGCGTGAGCACCCGGTCGAGGTACTCCGCGGTCTGCCGGCCCGGCCGGATGCCCGGGATGAAGCCGCCGTAGCGCTTCATGTTGTCGGCGACCTCGACGGGGTTGAACGCGATCGCCGTGTAGAAGTAGGCGAAGAAGATCGTCAGCGCCGCGAACGTCAGGATGTAGAACCAGTGCGCGGCGTCGGCGAGGTAGACCTCGGTCCACGCCTGCATGCGCTGCGAGCCCGACACGTTGGCGATCAGGCCCGGCAGGTACATCAGCGACGAGGCGAAGATGACCGGGATGACGCCGGACTGGTTCACCTTCAGCGGGATGTAGGTCGACTGGCCGCCGTAGCTGCGGCGGCCGACCTGGCGGCGGGCGTACTGCACGGGGATGCGGCGCTGACCCATCTCCATGAACACCACGGCCACGGTGAGGAACACGCCCATGAGCAGCACGCCGGCCACCCATTCCCAGCCCTCGAACGGCGACTCGAGCTGCTTCTCGGCCTGGAGGGCGTACAGCTGCGAGGGGAACTGGCTGATGATCGAGACGTAGATCAGCAGCGACATGCCGTTGCCGATGCCGCGCTGGGTGATGAGCTCACCGAGCCACATGATCAGGCCGGTCCCGGCGGTCAGCGTCAGCACCATCAGGATGATCGTGCCGGTGCCCGCCCCCGGCATCACGTTCACCCCGAACGCGGTGCCGTTTCGCGCCAGGGTCACCAGGGTCGTGGACTGCAGCAGCGCGAGACCGATGGTGATGTAGCGCGTGTACTGGGTGATCTTCTTGCGGCCCTGCTCGCCTTCGCGCTGGAGCGCCTCGAGCTTGGGGATCACCACGGCCAGCAGCTGCATGATGATGCTGGCGGTGATGTAGGGCATGATCCCGAGCGAGAACACCGCCATCTGCTGCAGCGCGCCACCGGCGAACAGGTTGATGATGCCGACGATGCCGCCCGCGCCCGCGCCGGCCACGGCGTCGCGCAGCAGGTCGATCTCGACCCCGGGGACCGGGATCCAGCCGCCGAGGCGGTAGATGGCGATGATCCCCAGCGTGAACAGCAGCTTGCGCCGCAGGTCGGGGATCTTGAAGGCGTTGACGAACGCTCGGAGCATGAGGTCCTCGGGGGTGCTTCTGGAGACCCGGGGCGAAGGGGTGGCCGCGACGTGGACGTCGCTCCCCCGGGCGTCACGCGCCGGACGCGGTCGCGCGGCACGATGCTATCGGTTGTGGTGACCGGCGCCCCCTCGCAACGAACCGCCGGGGCCGCGAGGCGCGTGGGTCCGGTTGCCCGGAGCCCGTGGGCCTCGCCGCCGCCGGCGGCTCGTGGTGCGTGGGACGCAGGCGTCAGTCGCGGACGGTGCCGCCGGCTGCGCTGATCTTGTCGCGCGCGGTGCCGGTCAGGGCGTCGACGTCGACCGTCAGCGCCTTGGTGAGGTCACCGTGGCCGAGGATCTTGACGGGACGCTTCTTCTTGACCAGGCCCTTGGCGGTCAGCGACGCGACCGTGACCTCGTCGCCGGCCTCGAAGAACTCCTCGAGGCGCGAGACGTTGACGACCGCGTACTCGACCTTGTTGGGGTTGTTGAACCCGGGGCGCTTGGGCTGGCGACGGATCAGGGGCATCTGGCCGCCCTCGAACCCGGCCGGCACCGTGCCGCGCGCGCCGGTGCCCTTGGTGCCACGGCCGGCGGTCTTGCCGCCACGGCCACGGTCACCACGGGCGACGCGCTTCTTGTCGGTCTTCGCGCCCTCGGAGGGCTTGAGGTGGTGCAGCTTGATGGTCATGTTCAGACCTTCCCTGCCTGCGTGTTCGGCTCCGCCGCGTCCACGACTTCCCACGACACGAGGTGGGGCACCTTGCGGAGCATCCCACGGATCTCCGGCCGGTCCGGCTGCTCGACGGTGTGGCGGATGCGCTTGAGGCCCAGGGACCGCACGGTGGCGCGCTGGTCCTGGGTGCGGCCGATGACCGACCGTGTCTGGGTGATGCGCAGCATCTTCTCAGCCATCACTTCCCACCCTGTCGCATGGTCTCGAGCATCTTCTTCGGGGCCACGTCCTCGACCGCCTTGTCACGCAGGGTGGCGATCTCGTGGGCCGAGCGCTGGCTCTTGAGGCCCTCGATCGTGGCGTGCACGACGTTGATCGGGTTCGCGGTGCCCAGTGACTTGGCGAGCAGGTCGTGGATGCCGGCGGCTTCGATCACCGCGCGCACCGGACCACCGGCGATGACCCCGGTACCCGGCGCGGCCGGCTTCAGCATGACCTGGCCGGCACCGGCGCGACCCACGACGGGGTGCACGATGGTGTTGCCGACCATCGGGACCTTGAAGAAGTTCTTCTTGGCCTCTTCGACGCCCTTCTGGATCGCCGACTGGACTTCCTTGGCCTTGCCGTGTCCGACACCGACCATGCCCTTGCCGTCGCCGACGACCACGAGCGCGGTGAACTGGAACCGGCGACCGCCCTTGACGACCTTGGCGACACGGTTGATCGCGACGACGCGCTCGTCGTACTGCTCGCGCTCCTGCTCACGACCACGACCGCGACGGTCGCCCTGGCCGCGACCACCGCGTCCCGGACCGCCGCCTCCACGGTTGTTGGCTGCCATTGGTTGACTCCTTTTTGCCCCGGTCGAACCGGGGAGACCTGTCAGAACTCGAGCCCCGCCTCGCGGGCGCCCTCGGCGAGGGCCGCAACACGACCGGCGTAGCGGTTGCCGCCGCGATCGAAGACGCAGGTCGAGATGCCGGCGTCCTTGGCGCGCTGACCGACGAGCGTGCCGACCTGCTTGGCGACGCCGACCTTGGCGTCGTCACCCTTCGACACGTCCGCCTCCAGCGAGGACGCCGCGGCCACGGTGTGACCGTTGACGTCGTCGATGAGCTGGGCGTAGATGTGGCTGTTGCTGCGGTACACGGACAGGCGCGGCCGGTCGGCCGTTCCCCGTACGTGCTTGCGGATGCGCTTCTGCCGGCGTTGGCGGGCGAGGCGCTTCTTGCTCGCGTCCATGAAGGTCTTCTCCTCCTCGTGCAGCCACCGGGGACCTGGTCGGTTCCAGAAGGTGGCCACGAGCCCGCCCCTCTCGCTCTCGGTCGAGGGGCCGGGCGGCGGCGCCGGCTCGCGGCACCGCTGGCGGTCGGTTTGGTGGTGGGCTAGCGGCCTGCGGCCTTCCCGGCCTTGCGGCGGATGTGCTCGCCCTCGTACTTGATGCCCTTGCCCTTGTAGGGCTCGGGGGGCCTGACCTTGCGGATGTTGGCAGCGATCTGGCCGACCAGCACCTTGTCGATGCCGCTCACCGTGATGCGGGTGGGAGCGGGCACCTCGATCGAGATCCCCTCGGGTGCCTCGATGGTGACCGGGTGGCTGTAGCCGACCTGCAACTCGACGTCGGAACCCTTCGACGCGGCGCGGTAGCCGACGCCGACGAGCTCGAGCGACTTGCTGTAGCCGGTGGTGACACCCTCGACCATGTTGGCGATCAGGGTACGCACCAGGCCGTGACGCGAACGCTCGGTCCGCGACTCGCCGTTGCGGGTGACCACGACCGCGCCGTCGTCGTCACGCGACAGCGTGACGCCCTCGGGCATGGTGCGGGTCAGTTCGCCCCTGGGACCCTTGACGGTGACGCTCAACCCACTGAGGGAGACGTCGACGCCGTCGGGGACCGGGACGGGAAGCTTGCCAATGCGGGACATGGGATCTCCTACCAGACGTAGGCGATGACCTCGCCGCCCTTGCCCTCTTTACGGGCAGTGCGGTCGGTCATCAGGCCGGCGTTGGTGGACAGGATCGCGACACCGAGGCCGCCCAGGACGCGGGGGATCTCGTCCTTCTTCACGTACACGCGCAGACCGGGCTTCGAGATGCGACGCAGGCCCGCGATGACGCGCTCACGGTTGGGGCCGTACTTCATCTTGATGGTCAGGTTGGGCTGGGGGGTCGCGTCGTCGAGCGACCAACCGGTGATGTAGCCCTCCTGCTCGAGGATCCGGGCGACGTTCACCTTGATCTTCGACGAGGGCATGGTGGTCGTGTCGTGGTACGCGATCGACGCGTTCCGGACACGCGTGAGCATGTCCGCCACTGGGTCGGTCATCGTCATGAAGTTGCTCCTTGGGGTTCCCGGGACGCGTCCCGGCACTTCCCGTGTCTGTCACCCGCGAAGCGGGTGATGTTCTTTGACCTGGCTCTGCACTCGAGCTTGCCTTGGCCCCTGAACTTCGGGGGCCTGCGGGGGCAGAGCCCCCGCATCCGGGGGCCTGCGGGGGGCGGAGCCCCCCGCATCAACTACCAGGACGCCTTCTTGATGCCGGGCAGTTCGCCGGCGTGGGCCATCTCGCGGAAACAGACGCGGCAGAGACGGAAGCGCTTGAACACCGCGCGCGGACGGCCGCACCGCTCGCAGCGCGTGTAGTTCTGCACGCCGTACTTCATGCCGCGCTTCTGCTGCGCGATCTTCGACTTCTTCGCCATGACTGGGGTCCTTAGCCTTGGGTGTCGCGGACGAACGGGAAGCCGTAGGCGTCGAGGAACGCGCGGCCGTGCTCGTCGTTGTCGGCGGTGGTGACGATGGTGATGTCCATGCCACGCACGGCGTCGATCTGGTCGTAGTCGATCTCGGAGAACACCAGCTGCTCGGTGAGCCCGAACGTGTAGTTGCCGTTGCCGTCGAAGGCGGTCGCCTTGAGGCCGCGGAAGTCACGGATACGCGGCAGGGCGACCGACAGCAGGCGGTCGAAGAACTCCCACATGCGGTCACCGCGGAGGGTGACCTTGACGCCGATGGGCATGCCCTCGCGCAGCTTGAAGGCGGCGATCGACTTGCGGGCGCGGTTCACGCGGGGCTTCTGCCCGGTGATGGTCTGCAGGTCGCGGATCGCGCCCTCGAGCGCCTTGGAGTCGTTGACCGCCTCGCCGAGACCGACGTTGACGACGATCTTCTCGAGGTTGGGCACGCGCATGGCGTTGACGCCGAGCTGCTCGAGCAGCTGCGGACGGATCTCGTCGAGGTAACGCTGCTTGAGGCGCGGCGTGACCTTGGCGGTCGCCGCCGCGGGGGCGGTCGTGGTCTCGGTGTCGCTCATCGGAAGGGTCTTCCTCGTTCGTCGCGGCCGACTCGGCCGCACCACCGGGTCGTTCTCGGGCGTGGTGCCCGGATGTGGTGGTGTGGCGCCGATCCCGCTGCCTCATCAGGCCGGGCCGGCTCGCGGTGTGTGGTTGCTGGTCGTGCCGAGTGGCTCAGAAGGTGGCGTCGCACTTCTTGCAGACGCGGACCTTGCTGCGCCGGTCGCCCTCGTTCTCGTAGCGGTAGCCGACGCGGGTCGGCTGGTCGCACGAGGGGCAGATCGGCAACACGTTGGAGATGTGGATCGCGGCCTCGGTCTCGATGATGCCGCCCTCCTGGGCGCCACCACGCTGGCTCTGGATCCGCTGGTGCTTCTTGACGTAGTTGCGGCCCTCGACCAGCACGCGGTCGCGGTCGGTGAACACCTTGATGACGCGCCCTGAGGTGCCCGCGTCCTTGCCGGCGATCACCTGGACCTGGTCGTCCTTGCGAATACGGCGCATGGCTACAGAACCTCCGGCGCGAGCGAGATGATCCGCATGAACTTGCTGTCGCGCAGCTCGCGGGCGACGGGACCGAAGATGCGGGTCCCGCGCGGGCTGCCGTCGGGGCGGATGATCACGCACGCGTTGTCGTCGAATCGGACATACGAGCCGTCCGGCCGCCGGCGCTCCTTGCTGGTGCGCACGACCACGCAGCGGACGACCTCGCCCTTCTTGACGTTGGACTGGGGGATCGCGTTCTTGACGGTGCCGACGAAGACGTCACCGACCGACGCGTAGCGCCGCCCGGACCCGCCGAGCACCCGGATGCACAGCACTTCGCGTGCTCCCGAGTTGTCCGCGACCTTCAGCCGCGATTCCTGCTGGATCATGATGCGTCTCTCTGCGGTTCGCCCCCGGCGGGGGACGTTCTACGGATGTCGTCACGGGCGGCGTGGTTGGCGCTCGACGGCGCCGGCACGGCGACGCCGCCGTGACGACGGGATCACTTGGCGCGTTCGATGACCTCGGCCAGGCGCCAGCGCTTCAGCTTCGACAGCGGCCGGGTCTCGATGATGCGGACCGTGTCGCCGAGGTTGGCGTCGTTGGTCTCGTCGTGGACGTGGTACTTCTTCGACGACTTCATCGTCTTGCCGTACAGCGGGTGGGTGGTCCGCCGGTCGACGCGCACGACGATGGTCTTGTCCTGCACGTCGGACACGACGACGCCCTGGCGCTCTTTTCGGGTGGTGCTGCGCTCGGTGGTGTCTGCCATGGGTATCAGGCCTCGGTGTCACGTGCGGCGGCGATCTCGCGCTCCCGCATCACGGTAAGGATGCGCGCGATCTCGCGCTTGACGGTGTTGATCCGACGGGGATCGTCGAGCTGGCCGGTCACGACCTGGAACCGGAGGTTGAACAGCTCCTCCTTGTTCTCGGTCAGTGCCTGACGCAACTCGTCGTCGGGAAGTTCTCGCAGCTCGGTCGCGGTGCTCACTCGCCGCCCTCCTCGCGCTTGACGAACTTGGTCTTGACGGGGAGCTTGTGCGACGCCTTGCGCATGGCCTCGCGGGCCAGCTCCTCGGAGACGCCGGACAGCTCGAACATGATCCGGCCGGGCTTGACCGCCGCGACCCAGTGGTCGGGCGAGCCCTTGCCCGAACCCATGCGGGTCTCGAGCGGCTTCCGGGTGATGGAACGGTCGGGGAAGATCGTGATCCGCACCTTGCCGCCACGCTTGATGGCGCGCGTGATGGCGATACGGGCGGACTCGATCTGCCGTGCGGTGATCCAGCCCGGCGTGGTCGCCATCAGGCCGTAGTCACCCACGTAGACCTGGGTGTGGCCCTTGGACAGGCCCTTGAGCGGGCGCGGCCGGTGCTGCTTGCGGTGCTTGACGCGCTTGGGAGCGAGCATCAGCTCTCCCCTTCCTTGCCGGCCTCGTCGTCCCCGGCCGGCGCCGGGGTGTCCCCGGCCTGCTCGACGTCGGTGACGGACGTGGACGGCTTGTCGGTGTCGGCCTCGGCGTTGGCGCCCTCGGGCGAGCCGGCCGGGACCGCGTCGGTCGGTGCCGTCTCGTCACCGGGGGTGACGTCGGCTTCGGTGATGCTGTCGACGGCCATCGGGCCCGACTGCGGGGGCAGCGACTCGGTGGTGGCCTGCTCGACGTCGCTCTTCGGCGTCTCGCCGGCCTCGGTCACGCTGGCCGGGGTGGTGTGCCCCGGGCCGCCCGGCGTCGCGGGCGAGCCCGCGGTGTCGGAGGTGTCGGAGGGGGTCTGCTCGGCAGGAGCCTTGGTGGGCTGCTGGCGCGAGCCGACGCCGGTGACCTTCTTGGCGACGCTGGCGGCCTTGCGGGCCGACTTGCGGCGACCCGGACGGTCGTCGACGGGACGGCCCTCGGCCAGGGCCTTGGCCCGGTCCATGGCCCGCTGTGCCTCGGCCTCTTCGCCGGAGCCGATCTGCTCACCGGTGTAGACCCAGACCTTGACGCCGATGCGGCCGTAGGTCGTGCGAGCCTCGTCGAAGCCGTAGTCGACCTTGGCGCGCAGCGTGTGCAGCGGCACGCGGCCCTCGCGGTACCACTCGGTCCGGCTCATCTCGGCGCCGCCGAGACGACCCGCGACCTGGATGCGGATGCCCTTGGCACCGGCCTTCATGGCCGACTGCACGGCGCGCCGCATGGCACGACGGAACGAGACGCGGCCGCGCAGCTGCTCGGCGACGTTGAACGCCACGACCTGCGCGTCGAGCTCGGGGTTCTTGATCTCGATGATGTTGAGCTTGACCTTCTTGGAGGTCAGCTTCTCGAGATCGGCCCGGATCGCGTCGGCCTCGGCACCGCGGCGACCGATGACGATGCCGGGACGCGCCGCCTGGACACTGACCTCGACGTTGTCACGGGTACGGGTGATGTCGATGCGGCTGATGCCGGCGTGACGCACGCGCTGGCGGACGTACTTGCGCACCCGGTCGTCCTCGTGGAGGTACGCGGCGTATTCCTTCTTGTCCGCGATCCACTTGGACTTCCAGTCGGTGGTGACACCGAGGCGGAAGCCGTAGGGGTTGACCTTCTGACCCATGTCAGTTCTCCTCCGCGGGCGACACCACGACGGTGATGTGGCTCGTCCGCTTGCGGATGCGATAGGCGCGACCGAGGGCGCGCGGCTGGAAGCGCTTGAGGGTCGGGCCCTCGTCCGCGAACGCGGTGTGCACGACGAGGTCCTCGGCGTCGAGGCCGTCGTTGTTCTCGGCGTTCGCGATCGCCGAATTGAGGACCTTCAGCAGCGGCGCGGCGGCAGCGACCTTGTCCGTGAAGGACAGGATGCGCTGCGCCTCGTGCACCGGCTGGCCCACGATGAGCGGCGTCAGCTGGCGGACCTTGTACGGCGAGACCCGCACGTACTTGGCGGTCGCCTTGACCTTGGTGATCATCTTCATTCCTTCACGCCCGAGGGCGACGACTCCTACCGGCGCTTCTTGGCGGCCTGCTTCTCACCAGCGCCGCCCCACTTGACGGCACGGGTCGGGGCGAATTCGCCCAGCTTGTGGCCCACCATGGACTCCGAGATGAAGACCGGCACGTGCTTGCGGCCGTCGTGCACCGCGATCGTGTGGCCGACCATCTCGGGGAAGATCGTGGATCGACGCGACCAGGTCTTGATGACGCGCTTGTCGCCCGCTTCGTTCTGTGCGTCCACCTTCTTCATGAGGTGGTCGTCGACGAAGGGACCCTTCTTCAGGCTGCGGGGCATAGGTCAGCGCCTCCGGTTCTTGCCGCGACGGCGGATGATGTATTGGTCGGATGCCTTCTTGCCCTTGCGGGTACGGCGCTCGGGGTTGCCCCACGGGTCGACCGGGTGCCGGCCGCCGGAGGTCTTGCCCTCACCACCACCGAGGGGGTGGTCGACCGGGTTCATGGCGACACCGCGGGTCTGGGGACGCACGCCGCGCCAACGGGTCTTGCCGGCCTTGCCGTGGTTGATCAGCTCGTGCTCTTCGTTGCCGACCGCACCGATCGATGCGCGGCAACGGGCGTCGACCAGGCGGATCTCACCGGAGGGCAGCCGCAGCGCGGCCATCTTGCCCTCCTTGGCGAGCAGCTGGATCGAGGTGCCCGCCGAGCGACCCATCTTGGCGCCACCACCCGGTCGCAGTTCCACCGCGTGCACGGTGGTACCGACGGGGATGTTGGCCAGCGGCAGGGCGTTGCCGGTCTTGATGTCGGCACCCGGGCCTGACTCGACCAGCGCACCGACCACGAGGTTCTTCGGCGCCAGGATGTAGCGCTTCTCACCGTCGTGGTAGTGCAGCAGGGCGATACGCGCGGAGCGGTTGGGGTCGTACTCGACCGCCGCGACCGTCGCGGGTACGCCGTCCTTGTTGCGTCGGAAGTCGATGACACGGTACTTGCGCTTGTGCCCCCCGCCGCGGTGGCGGCTGGTGATGCGACCGTGGGTGTTACGGCCGGCCTTCTTGGGCAGCGGCGCAAGCAGCGAACGCTCGGGCGACGACTTCGTGACAGTGCCGAAGTCGCTCACCGAAGCGCCGCGTCGTGCGGGCGACGTCGGCTTGAACTTACGAATGGCCATGTTGGAAAACCTCGTTGGAGGTCGCTCGGGACGGGCTCAGAGCCCGGCCTCGAAGAGTTCGATCTCGTCACCCGGCGCCAGCGTCACGATGGCGCGCTTGGTGTCGGGACGCTTGCCGACGATCCAGCCGCGGCGCTTCTTCTTGCCGGGCCGGTTCAACGTGTTCACGCTCAGGACCGTGACGTCGAAGATGGTCTCGATCGCCTGCTTGATCTCGGTCTTGTTGGTGCGCGGGTCCACGATGAAGGTGTACTTGTTCTCGTCGAGCAGGCCGTAGGTCTTCTCGGAGATCACGGGGCGCAGGATGATGTCGCGGGGGTCCTTCATGCCTCTGCCTCCTCGGTGGACTCGCTGCTCGTGCTCGCGAGCCGGCCGGTGCCGATGAGCGCGATCGCCGCCTCGTCGATCACCACGGTGTCGCTGTTGAGCACGTCGTAGGTGTTGAGCTGGTCGACCGTGAGCGTGTGGATGCGCTCGACGTTGCGCAGCGACAGCTGCGTTGCCTGGTGACGGTCGGCGAGCACGACGAGCACCTTGCCCTCGGCCAGGCCGAGCGCGCCGAGCGCGGCGAGCGCGTCCTTGGTCTTCGGGGCGTCGAACTGCAGTCCGCGCACGACGTGGAGCAGGTCGTTGTTGACCCGGTCGGTCAGTGCCGAACGCAGCGCGGAGCGCTTGAGCTTCTTGTTGACCCGGACCGACCAGTCGCTGGGGGTACGCCCGTGGGCGACACCACCGCCGACCCACTGCGGCGAGCGGATCGAGCCCTGACGGGCGCGGCCGGTGCCCTTCTGGCGCCAGGGCTTGGCGCCACCACCGGCGACCTCACCGCGGGTCTTGGTCTTGTGGGTGCCCTGACGGGCGGCGGCGAGCTGGGCCGTGACGACCTGGTGCATCACGTGCACCTTGACCTCGCCCTCGAACCACTCGGCGGGCAGGTCGATGGTGTCGACCTTGTTGCCCTGCAGGTCCTTGACGTCTACGGAAGCCATCAGGCCTCACCGCCCTTCCGCGCCTTGACCGCCGACTTGATGAACACGACCCCGCCGTCCGAGCCGGGCAGCGCGCCCTTGACCAGGATCAGGTTGTGCTCGGTGTCGACGTCCACGACCTCGAGGTTTTGCACGGTGACGCGTTCGCCACCCATGCGGCCCGCCATGCGCTGGCCCTTGAAGGTGCGCCCCGGGGTCGAGGCGTTGCCGACCGAGCCCGGGTGGCGGTTCTTCTTCTTGACGCCGTGACCGTCGCCCATGCCGCGGAAGTTGTGCCGCTTCATGACACCGGCGTAGCCCTTGCCCTTGCTGGTGCCGGTCACGTCGATGACGTCACCCTTGGCGAAGGTGTCGACGCCGATGCTGGTGCCGACCTCGGGCAGTTCGTCGCCGTTGGTGAGGCGCAGCTCGGCGAGCACGCGGGCGCTGTCCACGCTCGCCTTGGCGAGGTGGCCGGCCATCGGCTTGTTGGTGTGCTTGCGGGTGCCATAGGCGAGCTGGACCGCGACGTAGCCGTCGGTCTCGGTCGTCTTGACCTGGGTCACGGTGTTGGGATCGGCCTGGACCACGGTGACGGGGACGATCCTGTTGTCCTCGTCGAATACCTGGGTCATGCCGAGCTTGGTCCCCAAGATGCCCTTGGAAGCCATGAGTGGCGTCTCCTACCAGTTGGCCGTCATGCGGCTCGTGCGAGTGGTGTGCAACGGCGTCGCAGCGAGTCCGTAGCGGACGGCGATGTTCGTGCTCGGGCGGTGACGCCCTAGAGCTTGATCTCGATGTCCACGCCGGCCGGCAGCGAGAGGCCCATCAGCTTGTCGATGGTCTTCTGCGTCGGCTGGTGGATGTCGATGAGGCGCTTGTGGGTGCGCATCTCGAAGTGCTCGCGCGAGTCCTTGTACTTGTGGGGCGAGCGGATGACCGCCCACACGTTGCGCTCGGTCGGCAACGGGACCGGCCCGGTGACGTGCGCCCCGGTCGCCTCGACCGTGTCCACGATCTCGCGCGCGGAACGGTCCAGGACCTCGTGGTCGTACGCCTTCAGGCGAATCCGGATCTTCTGATCAGCAGCCATGTCTCATCTTCTTCGTCTCCACCTGAAATCACGAGGCCGTGAGATGCCCAGCAACCCGGTGGTTCGGCTGGTCTTTGTCAAGTACGTCGGTCACTGCCCTCGAGGAGGGCGTCTGGTCTGCGAGCCGGATCGCGGAGGGTGTCCTCCGTAGGGAGCCATGGAGGGCGGGCGGGTACGGCTCCCGAAGGAGGACACCCGGAGCGATCCGGCGGGAAGTACCAGTTCTTACTTGAGGATCTTGGTGACGCGGCCAGCACCAACGGTGCGGCCACCCTCACGGATGGCGAACTTCAGACCCTCGTCCATCGCGATCGGCTGGATCAACTCCACCGTCATCTCGGTGTTGTCACCCGGCATCACCATCTCCACACCATCAGGCAACGTGACCGCACCGGTCACATCCGTGGTCCGGAAATAGAACTGCGGCCGATAGTTGTTGAAGAACGGCGTGTGACGGCCACCCTCTTCCTTGGACAGGATGTACACCTGCGCCTCGAAATCGGTGTGCGGCGTGATCGAACCCGGCGCAGCGAGCACCTGACCCCGCTCCACATCCTCCTTCTTGGTCCCACGCAACAACACACCCACGTTGTCGCCCGCCATGCCCTCATCGAGCAACTTGCGGAACATCTCCACACCGGTCACCGTCGTCGACGTGGTGTCCTTGAGACCGATGATCTCGATCGTGTCACCCACGTTGACCTTGCCACCCTCGATCCGACCCGTGACCACCGTGCCACGACCCGTGATCGAAAACACATCCTCGATCGGCATGATGAACGGCTTGTCCAACGCCCGCTCGGGCTCGACGAAGAACTCGTCGACCGCACCCATCAACTCCATGATCGCCGACTCGTACGCCTCATCACCCTCGAGCGCACGCAGAGCCGACACCCGAACCACCGGCGTGTCATCACCCGGGAAATCGTAGGAATCGAGGAGCTCACGCACCTCCATCTCCACCAGCTCGAGCAACTCCTCATCATCGACCATGTCGACCTTGTTGAGCGCCACGATCAACTTGGGCACCCCAACCTGACGCGCCAACAACACATGCTCACGCGTCTGCGGCATCGGACCATCCGCCGCCGACACCACCAGGATCGCCCCATCCATCTGCGCCGCACCCGTGATCATGTTCTTCACATAATCGGCGTGCCCGGGAGCATCCACATGCGCATAGTGACGCGCATCGGTCTCATACTCCACATGCGACACATTGATCGTGATCCCACGCTCACGCTCCTCAGGCGCCTTGTCGATCGCATCAAACGCCATCGACTGCACATTCGGATTGTGCTTGTGCAACACATTCGTGATCGCCGCCGTCAACGTCGTCTTCCCATGATCGACGTGACCAATCGTGCCGATATTCATGTGCGGCTTGGTCCGCTCGAACTTCTCCTTGGCCATCGTGGGCCCTCCTGGTGGTAGCAGCCGGGGATGCCGGCGGGTGGGACGTCTGGGTGTCGTGGTCGAAACCGGGTCGTCAGGTCGGGGTCACTCGCCGCGGATCTTGGCGACGATCTCTTCCTGGATGCTGTTGGGGGCCGGCTCGTACGCGCCGAACTGCATCGTGTAGCTGGCACGGCCCTGGGTCATCGAGCGGACGTCGGTCGCGTACCCGAACATCTCCGACAGCGGGACCCGTGCGTTGATGACGGTGGCGTGACCGCGCGGGCCGGAGCCCTGGATCAGGCCGCGGCGACCGGAGAGGTCACCCATGACGTCACCCATGAAGTCGTCGGGCGTGGTGACCTCGACGTCCATGACCGGCTCGAGGAGCTGGATGCCGGCCTTGCGGCAGGCCTCCTTGATGGCCATGGAGCCGGCGATCTTGAACGCCATCTCGGAGGAGTCGACGTCGTGGTAGCTGCCGTCCACCAACGTCACCTTGACGTCGACGAGCGGGTAGCCGGCCAGGATGCCGGAACCGAGTGCCTCCTGGATGCCCTGGTCGACCGAGCCCACGTACTCCTTGGGCACGGAACCGCCGACGGTCTTGTTCTCGAAGAAGTAGTGGTCCTCTTCCTCGATGCCGAGCTCGGTCTTGAGCTCGGGGGTCAACGGCTCGACGTCGATGACGACGTGGCCGTACTGACCGCGACCACCGGTCTGGCGGGCGTACTTGAGGTCGACCTTCTCGACCTTCTTCTTCACGGCCTCGCGGTAGGCGACCTGCGGGCGACCGACGTTGGCCTCGACCTTGAACTCGCGCAGGAGCCGGTCGACGATGATCTCGAGGTGGAGCTCACCCATGCCGCCGATCAGGGTCTGCCCGGTCTCCTCGTCGGTCTTGACGCGGAAGGTCGGGTCCTCCTCGGCGAGCTTCTGCAGCGCCGTGGAGAGCTTCTCCTGGTCGGTCTTGGTCTTGGGCTCGACCGCGATCTCGATGACGGGGTCGGGGAACTCCATCGACTCGAGCAGCACCTGTGACTCGGCCGTGGTGACGGTGTCACCGGTGGTCGTGTCCTTGAGGCCGACCAGCGCGACGATGTCGCCGGTCATGCAGGCGGTGTTCTCCTCGCGGTGGTTGGCGTGCATCTGCAGGATGCGGCCGACGCGCTGCTTGGAGCCCTTGGTGACGTTGATGACGTGCGAGCCGGCCTCGAGCGTGCCCGAGTAGACGCGGGCGAAGGTCAGGGTGCCGACATAGGGGTCGGTCATGACCTTGAACGCGAGTGCGGCGAACGGCTCGTCGTCGGCGGGCTTGCGGATGATCTCCTCGCCCGTCTTCGGGTTGGTGCCGCGGATCGGCGGCACCTCGAGCGGCGAGGGCAGGTAGTCGACGACGGCGTCGAGCAGGGGCTGCACGCCCTTGTTCTTGAACGCCGAGCCACAGAAGACCGGCACGAGCTGGTTGTTGATCGTGGCCTTGCGCAGGCCGGTCTTGAGCTGTTCGACGGTGAGTTCGCCGTTGTCGAAGAACGCCTCGAGCAGGGTCTCGTCGGTCTCGGCGACCTTCTCCATCAGCTCGGCGCGGTAGGTCTCGGCCTCGTCCTTGAGTTCGGCGGGCACCTCGACGTACTCGAAGGAGGCGCCGAGGTCCTCGCCCTTCCAGACGATCCCGCGCATCTCGACGAGGTCGATGACGCCCTCGAGCTGGTCCTCGAGGCCGATGGGCAGCTGCGCCCGGACGGCGTTGGGGGTCAGGCGCTCCTGGATCGAGTTGAACGAGTACTCGAAGGAGGCACCGGTGCGGTCGAGCTTGTTGACGAAGCAGATGCGCGGCACGCCGTACTTGTCGGCCTGGCGCCACACGGTCTCCGACTGCGGCTCGACACCCGCCACACCGTCGAAGACGGTGACCGCACCGTCGAGCACGCGCAGCGAACGCTCCACCTCGACGGTGAAGTCGACGTGGCCCGGCGTGTCGATGATGTTGATCGTCGTGTCGCCCCACGCGCAGGTGGTGGCGGCCGACGTGATGGTGATGCCGCGCTCCTGCTCCTGCACCATCCAGTCCATGGTGGCGGCGCCGTCGTGCACCTCACCGATCTTGTAGGACTTCCCGGTGTAGAAGAGGATGCGTTCGGTCGTGGTGGTCTTCCCGGCATCGATGTGCGCCATGATGCCGATGTTGCGAAGCTTCTCGAGCTTCACGGTGCGCTTGACGGCCATCGTCGTCGCTTCCTGATCTCGTCGTTGGATCGCTGCGTCTCGTGGGTCGCCGTCCCCCGGGGATGCCCCGGAGGACGGCGGTCGCGCGTGCGTGTGGGTGCGGGAGTCGGGACGGGCGGGCCCAGCGGGTGGGCCCGTCACGTCACCAGCGGTAGTGGGCGAAGGCGCGGTTGGCCTCGGCCATCTTGTGGGTGTCCTCGCGGCGCTTGACCGCGGCGCCGATGCCGTTGGAGGCATCGAGCAGCTCGCCGGCGAGGCGCTCGGACATGGTGTGCTCACGGCGGATGCGGGCGTAGCCCACGACCCAGCGCAGGGCCAGCGTGGTCGAGCGGGCCGGCCGGACCTCGATGGGCACCTGGTAGGTGGCACCACCGACGCGGCGGGACTTGACCTCGAGCTGGGGCTTGACGTTCTCGATCGCGCGCTTGAGCACGGAGATCGGGTCGCCGCCCTGGGTGCGGTTGCCGATGTTGGCGAGCGCGTCGTAGACGATGCGCTCGGCGACCGAGCGCTTGCCGTCGCGCATGATGCGGTTGGTCAGCTGCGTGACCAGCACCGACCCGTACTTCGGGTCCGGCGTGATCTTGCGGCGGCCGGGGGAACCCTTGCGAGGCATGTCAGCCCTCCTTCTTCACGCCGTAGCGGGACCGCGACTGCTTGCGGTCGCGCACCGGGGCGGCGTCGAGCGTGCCGCGGATGACCTTGTAACGGACACCCGGCAGGTCCTTCACACGACCGCCGCGCACGAGCACCATCGAGTGCTCCTGCAGGTTGTGGCCCTCACCCGGGATGTAGGCCGTGACCTCGATGCCGGAGGTCAGCCGAACACGGCAGACCTTGCGGAGTGCCGAGTTCGGCTTCTTCGGGGTGGTGGTGTAGACGCGCGTGCAGACGCCGCGACGCTGTGGCGATCCCTTGAGCGCCAGCGTCTTGTTCTTCTTCGCCTTGGACGTGCGGCCCTTGCGCACCAGCTGCTGGATGGTGGGCATGCCTGGGGTTCTCCGTTCCGTGGCCGGGCGCATTCGCTTGCGCGCGGCGCACCGGGCGGCGAGCGGATGGCTCGCCTCGGTCGTCGTCGGGATGGGTCGGGGGATGCGCGGTGTCCGCGGTCGTCGGCCGCGCCGACGCGCTGGTTCGCACGTCGCGGGCCCGGTTGGTGACACCGCCGCCGGGGCGGACGGTCCGGCCCACGGGGCCGGGCGTTCCGCTGGTGGTGACTGCATCCGGGGCAGCGCATCTGCGCGTCGAGAGGAGATCGGCGCAAACAGCGCCCGGACGCACGTCGGAAAGAGACCTTCCCGACGAGGACCAGCACGGTACCGGCCCGGCGCAGGAGGTGTCAACCCGCCCCTCCTCCCCCAACTGACGGCCCGCTTGGGGTCGGTTCTCGTGCCCCGCGCCGAAAATGGGGACGGCAGACGGTGTCGTCGGCCGCCAGCGTGCCGGTTTTCGTGCCGGGCGCCGAAAGTGGGACCACTGGCGGCGCAGTCGGCCCGCGGCCTGCCGGTTTTCGTGCCGGGCGCCGAAAAGGGGACCACTGGCGGCGCAGTCGGCCCGCGGCGTGCCGGTTTTCGTGCCGGGCGCCGAAAGTGGGACCACTGGCGGCACAGTCCGCCCGCGGCCTGCCGATTTTCGTGCCCCGCGCCGAAAATGGGGACTGCAGGTGGTGTCGTCGGCCGCCAGCGTGCCGGTTCTCGTGCTCCCGGCCGAAAGTGGGCGGCGGTGGGCGTCAGAACGTCGGCGGGGACGCGGGGGTTCCCGTCGCTGGCGCGCTTTGCGTCTCCTGCGTCTTGGACGGCCGCCCGGCCACCCACCCTTCGACCTCGAACCCGGCCGGTCCGCCATGGTCGCGGCGGTGCGGGGTCGTGTTTCCTGTTCGGACCAAAGCTTCACCGCCCCTGACCACAGGAGAGATCCATGAAGCGCACCATGATGCAGAAGCTGACCATCGCCGCCAGCGCCTCGGCGCTCGCCTTCGGTGCCGTCGCGTGCCAGGTCGAAGACGGCGAGGGTCTTGATCCGGCCCAGGAAGATCCGCTCCTCGATGACGGCCTGACCGACGACGGCCTCGGCGACGACACCATGGGCGACGACCCGATGGGTGACGACGCCATGGAAGACGACACCCTGGGTGACAGCTGAGCGAACCGTGCGGACGCCAGCCGTCCGCATGATCGTCTGGGAGGGTCGCGCCACGGCGCGACCCTCCCGCATGTCACCGGCCCGTAGCCTGCAACCCTGATGAGCGACCACCCGTTGGAGCGTCCGGACCGCGACCCACGGTCGCGTGGCCGCCGGCTGCTCGCGGCCCTCGTGATCGTGGTGTTCGCGCTGGCGCACCTCGCCTTCGTCGTCGCCACGCCGCTGGCCGGCGGCCCACGTACCCCGGTCGCCTCCTACGCGGCGGCCGAGCGGTGGACGCCGTCGCCGCCGCTGCGCGATGCGCGGTTCGCGACTTTCCCGTTCGTGGCGGCGGACGGCTCGACGGGCCTGTGGGTGCTGCCGAGTTCCGCCGTGCCGCTGCAGTTCGTCGTCGAGCGCGAGGTGATCGAACGCTTCGGCGACGACGAGGTCCGCGCGGCCGTCGAGGTCTGGAACGACACGCCGGGCTCGCGCTTCGGGGCGACCGTGACCCGGATGGTGGACGCCGGCGTCGACGAGCGACGCCGGGACAACGTCAACCGCATCTTCATGGACCGGCGCTCGTGCGGCGGCCGCTACCTCGCCCGTGCCCACATGTGGCCCGGCGAGGCCGTCGCGCGTGACGGGGTGATCGCCCGCTACGTCAACGAGGTCGACCTCGGGCTGTGCGACCGGCTGCGTCCCGAGCAGCTGGCCAACGTGGTCCGCCACGAGCTCGGGCACATCGCCGGCCTCGATCACCTGTGCGACGAGGACGAGGACTGCTGGGACCCCGCCTTCGCGCCCGACAACACCTGCCGCATCATGAGCCCGCGCGCGCACCCCTGCCAGGAGGTGAGCTCCGGCGACCTCGATGGACTGGTGCACCTGCACCCGAGGCTGCCACGGGCGAGCGGCAGCGACGGCCGCAGCACCTCGGCCTCCGTGGCGTTCGCCACCCATCCGACACCGCGGTCCGCGATGACGGTGGTGATCTCGCCCTATGACGCCGAGCCCGCGTTCCGCATCGCGGCGGCCACGCTGGCCGGTCACCTCGGCGCCCCACACATCCTGGTCGACGAGGACTGCACCGCCGGCCCCGACGGGCGGGCGCTGGACCGGGTCCTGACGGTCGCCGGTCGCACGCTCGCGGTCGGTCCGGTGGCGCCCAACTGCCTCGGCACGCTGCGTGGCGCCTGGGCCGCGGAGGTCGAGGAGTTGCCGACGACGGCAGCCGCGGAGGATCGGGTCGTCGAGGTCCTGCGCGAACGCGGCGAACCGCCCGAGCAGTTGTTCGTCGCCTCCCTCGGGGCGCCGTCGCGTGGAACGCCGGTTGCCGCGGTGGCCGCCACGGCGGCGGTCGCGCTGGGGGCGCCACTGACCTTCGTGGCCGACCAGGAGGACGCGGCCCAGGCGCAACGCCTCCTGGACGCCAACCCCGAGATCCGGCAGGTGGTCCTGGTCGCTGACACGGCGTCGGCGGGCCTACGCGTCGTGCTCGCACTGAGCGGGGACGGCGTCACGGTGCGCCGGATCAGTGCGTCGGACGCGCCGGCCGCGGCCGAGGCACTGGCAGTCGCCCCGGGGCTGGCGCTCCCGCGCCCGTTGCCGGCGGTGATCGCCTCGACGGACCATCCCGAGCACACCATTCCGGCGATCTCGCTGGCGGCGGCGTTCGGCGGTCTGCTGGTCCCGGTCGAGTCGCCGCTACGGGACGCCCACGTGGGGCTTCTGCGCGACCACGTCGACGACGGCGCCATCGTCGGCGGCCGCAACGCCATCACGACCGAACGTCAGATGGCCCTGTCGCGCCTGGTCGACGGCGACACCTCTGACCTCGACGTCCTCGTCTCGCGCTAGCGGTTCGTCCGCTGCGGGAACGATGAGGACGAGCGAGCGGTATTTGTGCGGGTCAGCCGCTGGTTACGCCCGCGGAAACCCGCACAAATGCAGTCTCCGGGGCCAACGAAGGGAGGGCGCCCCCTACGGGGCGCCCTCCGACGTGCGTGCGACTTCCGTTACTGCTGTTGGCCGGCGTCGCCCGGGAAGTCCTCGAACCCCCAGCCGCCGTCGAAGCCCCACGACCCGTCGCCCTCGTAGGACTCGGTCGAAGCGAGGAACTCCGCGATGTCGGCCGGCAGCGCCTGCTCGGGCATCTCGGTGTGGCCCACCTCGATCGCGCCGTACTCCGGCAGCCCCGTCCCGGCCGGGATGAGCTTGCCGATGATGACGTTCTCCTTGAGGCCGACCAGCGGGTCCGAGGCGGACTCGAGGGCGGCTTCGGTGAGCACGCGGGTGGTCTCTTGGAAGGAGGCCGCCGACAGCCACGAATCCGTGGCCAGCGACGCCTTGGTGATGCCCATCAGCATCTGGCGACCGGCCGCGGGCTGCCCGCCTTCGGCCAGCACGCGGTCGTTCTCCTTCTTGAACTTCACCCGGTCGATGTTGTCGCCCGGCAGGAAGGTCGTGTCGCCCGGGTCCACCACGTTCACGCGGCGGAACATCTGGCGCACGATCAGCTCGACGTGCTTGTCGTGGATCGGCACACCCTGCGAGCGGTAGACGTCCTGCACCTCCTTGACGAGGTGCAGCTGCGACGTGCGTACCCCGAGGACCTCGAGCAGCTCGTGGGGGTCGATGGCGCCCGAGGTCAGCTGCTGGCCGACCTCGACGTGGGTGCCGTCGGCGATCTCGACCGTGCCGTCGTCGGAGCGGAACAGACGCGCACCGCGCACCAGTTCGTGCTCGTCGACCTGGTCGCGGGCACCGTGGATGCGCAGGATGCGACCCCGGTCGGTCTCCTCGATCTCGACCTTGCCGGCGATACGGGCGATCTCGGCCTTGCCTCGCGGCGAGCGGGCCTCGAACAGCTCGACGACACGCGGAAGACCCTGCGTGATGTCGTCGGCCGACGCCACACCACCGGTGTGGAACGTACGCATGGTCAGCTGGGTGCCCGGCTCACCGATGGACTGGGCGGCGACGATGCCGACCGCCTCGCCCATGTCCACCATCGCGCCGTTGGCGAGCAGTTCGCCGTAGCACGAACGGCAGACGCCGATCTCGGTCTCGCAGGTCAGCACCGAGCGCACGCGCACGATGCGGTCCTCGTCGGTCGCCTTGGTCTGCAGTTCCTCGCCGGTGTCGGGGTGGATCCCCTTGACCAGGGCGGAGCGCAGACGACGGACACCGGTGTCGATCACCAAGGTGCCGGCGCCGAGCAGCACCTCGTCGGTACCGGGGACCAGGACGTCACGCGCCATGACCCGGCCGTAGAGCGTCTGCGAGTCGTGCTCGCCGACGACCGCCTCGACACCGCGGTCGGTCCCACAGTCCTCCTCGCGGATGATGAGGTCCTGGGAGACGTCGACCAGCCGGCGCGTCAGGTAGCCCGAGTCGGCGGTACGCAGTGCGGTGTCGGCCAGGCCCTTACGGGCACCGTGCGTGGAGATGAAGTACTCCAGCACGGACAGGCCCTCGCGGAAGTTCGCCTTGATCGGCCGCGGGATGATCTCACCCTTCGGGTTTGCCACGAGCCCACGCATGGCGGCGATCTGCCGCAGCTGGGTCATGTTCCCTCGGGCGCCGGAGTTGGCCATCATGAAGAACGGGTTGGTCGCCTTGAAGTTCTTCTCCATGGCGTCCGCGACCCGGCTGGTGGCCTCGGTCCAGATCTCGATCAGTTCCTGGCGCCGCTCGTTGTCGGTGATGACACCGCGGCTGAACTGCTTCTCGATCTTGGCGGCACGGTCCTCGGACTCGCCGAGGACGTCGGCCTTCATCGCGGGGGTCTCGACGTCGGCGATGGCCACGGTCACGCCCGCCTTGGTGGCGTTCTTGTAGCCGAGGTCCTTCATCGCGTCGAGCACCTCGACGACCTGCCAGCGCGGGAACTGGTCCGTGCACTGGTTGATGATGTCGCCGGCGCGGGCCTTGGTCACGGTCTCGTTGACGTAGGCGTAGTTGGCCGGCAGTGCCTCGTTGAAGATGGCCCGACCGGCGGTGGTGATGATGCGCACGGGGTCACCCGAGTCGCGCATCTCGGCCCACGCCTCGTCGTCCTCGCGGTAGGCCGCCGGACGGTCCTCGGGCGCGAGCTCCTTGTTGCGCACGCGCAACACGATCGCGTCCTTGACGTGGATCACCTTGTCGTCGAGCGCACGCTCGACCTCGCCCATGGAGCTGAAGACGGGCAGGCCGGTCGGGTCGCGGTCGGCGGAGGTGTCCGCCTCGGTGAACGTCAGCCAGTAGATCCCGAGCACCATGTCCTGGGTCGGCGAGGCGATCGGACGACCGGTCGCCGGCGACAGGATGTTGTGCGGGGCCAGCATCAGGATGCGGGCCTCGGACTGGGCCTCGGCCGACAGCGGCAGGTGGACCGCCATCTGGTCACCGTCGAAGTCGGCGTTGAAGGCGGTGCACACCAGCGGGTGCAGCTGGATGGCCTTGCCCTCGACCAGGGTCGGCATGAAGGCCTGGATGCCGAGGCGGTGCAGGGTCGGCGCACGGTTGAGCAGCACCGGGTGGTCGGCGATGACCTCTTCGAGGACGTCCCAGACCTGGGCACGCTGCCGCTCGACCATCCGCTTCGCGCTCTTGATGTTCTGCGCGTAGTTGAGGTCGACGAGGCGCTTCATGACGAAGGGCTTGAACAGCTCCAGCGCCATCTGCTTCGGCAGTCCGCACTGGTGCATGCGCAGCTGCGGGCCGACGACGATGACCGAGCGGCCCGAGTAGTCGACGCGCTTGCCGAGCAGGTTCTGACGGAAGCGGCCCTGCTTGCCCTTGAGCATGTCCGAGAGCGACTTGAGCGGACGGTTGCCCGGTCCGGTCACCGGACGTCCACGGCGGCCGTTGTCGAACAGTGCGTCGACGGCCTCCTGCAGCATCCGCTTCTCGTTGTTGACGATGATCTCGGGCGCGCCGAGGTCGAGCAGACGCTTCAACCGGTTGTTGCGGTTGATCACGCGGCGGTACAGGTCGTTGAGGTCGGAGGTCGCGAACCGGCCACCGTCGAGCTGCACCATCGGGCGCAGGTCCGGCGGGATGACCGGGATCGCCTCGAGCACCATCGAGCGCGGCTTGTTGGCCGTCTTGCGCAGGGCCTCGACGACCTTGAGGCGCTTGGTGGCGCGCTGCTTCTTCTGGCCCTTGCCCTCGGCGATGGTGGTGCGCAGTTCCACGGCCTCGGCTTCGAGGTCGAGTCCGTCGAGCAGTGCCCGGACGGCCTCGGCCCCCATGCCGCCGCTGAAGTAGTCGCCGAAGCGGTCGCGCATGTCGCGGTAGACCAGCTCCTCCTGGATGAGCTGCTTGACCGAGAGCTTCTTGAAGGTGTCCAGCACCTTGTCGAGGTGCTCGATCTCGTTGGTCGCGCGGACGGAGACCGTCTTGAGCTGCTTCTCGATCTCCTTGCGTTCCTTCTTGACCACGTCGGCCTTGGCGCCCTCGGCCTCGAGTTCGGCCAGGGTCGCCTCGAGCTGCGCGAGCAGCTCCTGGCGGTCGACCTCGAGCATCTTCTCGATCTCGAGCTTCTCGGCCTTGATCTCTTCCTCGAGCTCGGGCAGCGCGTCGTGGCGCTTGTCGGCGTCGACGGAGGTGATGACGTAGGCCGCGAAGTAGATGACCTTCTCGAGGTCCTTCGGGCTCATGTCGAGCAGGTAGCCCAGACGCGACGGCACACCCTTGAGGTACCAGATGTGGGTCACGGGAGCGGCGAGCTCGATGTGGCCCATGCGCTCACGCCGGACCTTGGCGCGGGTCACCTCGACGCCGCAGCGCTCGCAGATGATGCCCTTGAAGCGCACGCGCTTGTACTTGCCGCAGTAGCACTCCCAGTCCCGGGTGGGACCGAAGATCTTCTCGCAGAAGAGCCCGTCCTTCTCCGGCTTGAGCGTGCGGTAGTTGATGGTCTCGGGCTTCTTGACCTCACCGTTGGACCACATCCGGATCTGCGGCGCCTCCGCCAACGAGATCCGGAGCGAATCGAAGTGGTTTACGTCCAGCATCGTGGGACGTCCTCCCTACTTCATAGAGCCCGACGCCTGAAGTGGCGACCAGGGCGCGGTCCCGCAGGACCGCTTACGTATCGATGTCAACCGACTCCGAAGCGGAGCGGTAGCTGGTGGGTGGTGACCGATGTTCCGAACCGGGCCGACTTGCGCAGGTCCCGAAGGGACCGAGCACTCGGAGGCCCGGGCGGAACTCGGCATCACCCACCAGCGGAGAAAACCAACTACCCGTCAGCCGTCGGACGCTCGGGTCGGGACAGGTCGATGCCGAGCGCTTCGGCCGCCCGGAAGGCGTCGTCTTCGGACTCCCGAAGCTCGATCTCCTGCCCGGTCGCGTTGAGCACCTCGACGTTGAGCGCGAGCGCCTGCATCTCCTTGATGAGCACCTTGAAGGACTCGGGGATGCCCGGTTCGGGGATGTTCTCGCCCTTGACGATCGCCTCGTAGACCTTGACGCGGCCCAGGGTGTCGTCGGACTTGATGGTCAGCAGTTCCTGCAGGGCGTAGGAGGCGCCATAGGCCTCGAGGGCCCAGACCTCCATCTCGCCGAACCGCTGGCCACCGAACTGCGCCTTCCCGCCCAGCGGCTGCTGGGTGATCATCGAGTACGGGCCGGTGGAGCGGGCGTGGATCTTGTCGTCGACCAGGTGGTGGAGCTTGAGCACGTACATGTACCCGACCGTCACCTGGGCATCGAGCTGCTGACCGCTGCGGCCGTCGAAGACGGTCGCCTTGCCGTCGACGCCGACGAGGCGGACCCCGTCGTCGGTCGTGCGGGTGTTGGCGAGCAGGTCGATCAGCTCGTCCTCGCTGCAGCCGTCGAAGACGGGGGTGGCGAGGCGGACGGGCCCGTCGACGTCGGCGAGCTCCTTGTCCCAGTTGATCCGGTCGAACCAGTCGGGCGCGGTCTCGAACTTCCAGCCGTTGGCGGCGGCCCACCCGAGGTGGGTCTCCAGCACCTGGCCGACGTTCATGCGCGACGGGACGCCGAGCGGGTTGAGCACGATGTCGAGCGGGGTGCCGTCCTCGAGGAACGGCATGTCCTCGACGGGCAGGATCTTGGAGATGACACCCTTGTTGCCGTGACGACCGGCGAGCTTGTCGCCCTCGGAGATCTTCGACTTCTTGGCGACGTAGATCCGCACCATGTCGTTGACGCCGGGGGGCAGCTCGTCGCCGTCGGCGCGCGAGAAGCGCTGCACGCCGATGACGATGCCGCGGTCACCGTGGGGCACCTTCAGGGAGGTGTCGCGGACCTCGCGGGCCTTCTCACCGAAGATCGCCCGCAGCAGCCGCTCCTCGGGGGTCAGCTCGGTCTCACCCTTCGGGGTGACCTTGCCGACGAGGATGTCGCCGGGCTGGACCTCGGCGCCGATGCGGATGATCCCCTCTTCGTCGAGGTTGGCGAGCACCTCTTCGGAGACGTTGGGGATGTCGCGGGTGATCTCCTCGGGACCGAGCTTGGTCTCGCGGGCGTCGACCTCGAGCTTCTCGATGTGGATCGAGGTCAGCACGTCCTCGCGGACGAGCCGCTCGGAGAGGATGATCGCGTCCTCGAAGTTGTAGCCCTCCCAGGACATGAACCCGACCAGCAGGTTGCGACCCAGGGCCAGCTCACCGTTCTGGGTCGAGGGACCGTCGGCCAGCGTCTCGCCGGCCTCGATGCGCTGTCCCTCGGTGACCAGCGGCTTCTGGTTGATGCACGAGCCCTGGTTGGAGCGCTGGAACTTGGTCAGGTAGTAGCGGTCGATCTCGTCGTCGTCGGTGCGCACGACCACGTGGTCGGCCGCCACCTCGACGACCTGACCGCTCCGCCGGGCGACGACCACGTCGCCGGCGTCCTTGGCGGACTTGCCCTCGATGCCCGTCCCGATGAACGGCGACTCGGCCCGCAGCAGCGGCACGGCCTGCCGCTGCATGTTGGCGCCCATGAGCGCGCGGTTGGCGTCGTCGTGCTCGAGGAACGGGATCAGTGCGGCCGAGATGGAGACGGTCTGACGCGGCGAGACGTCCATGTAGTCGACGTTGGCCGGCGGGACCTCGCGGACCTCGCCGCCCTTGGCACGCACGAGCACGAGGTCGTTGACGAAGCTCTTCTTGCCCTCGTCGACCGGCGCGTTGGCCTGCGCGACGACGTAGCGGTCCTCTTCGTCGGCGGTCAGGTACTCGATCTCGTCGGTGACCTTGCCCTTGACGACCTTGCGGTAGGGCGTCTCGACGAACCCGTACTCGTTGATGCGGGCGTAGGACGCGAGCGAGCCGATCAGGCCGATGTTGGGGCCTTCAGGGGTCTCGATCGGGCACATGCGGCCGTAGTGCGACGGGTGGACGTCGCGGACCTCGAAGCCGGCACGCTCACGCGACAGACCACCCGGCCCGAGCGCGGACAGACGCCGCTTGTGCGTCAGGCCGGCCAGGGGGTTGGTCTGGTCCATGAACTGCGACAGCTGCGAGGTACCGAAGAACTCGCGGATGGCGGACACGACCGGCCGGATGTTGATCAGGGTCTGGGGCGTGATCGCCTCGAGGTCCTGGGTCGTCATCCGCTCGCGGACCACGCGCTCCATCCGGGACAGGCCGATACGGACCTGGTTCTGGATGAGCTCGCCCACGCTGCGCAGGCGGCGGTTGCCGAAGTGGTCGATGTCGTCGGTGTCGTAGCCGTCCTCGCCGGCGTGGAGCTTGACGAGGTAGGACATCGTGGCCAGGCAGTCCTCGCGGGTGAGGACGTGGTCGTCACGACGGTCGAAGCCGAGGGCGTCGAACTCGTCGGTGAGCTTGCCGTGCTTGACGTGGCCGAAGCCGTCGTCCTCGAGCCCGGAGATCTTGTAGCGACCGACGCGGGCGAGGTCGTACTTCTTGTTCTGGAAGAACATGCCCAGCAGCAGCTGGCCGGCCTGCTCGGCGTTCGGCGGCTCGCCCGGACGCAGCTTGCGGTAGATCTCCTCGAGCGCCTGCGCCGGCGTGCGGCCGGTGTTGTCCTTCTCCAGCGTGAGCGCGATCGACTCCGCGCCGCCGAAGAACTCGAGGATCTCGTCGTCGGGGACCTCGGCGGTCAGCACCTCGGACGGCGCGAGCTCGTAGCGGCTCTCCTCGGCGTTCCAGGCGAAAGCCTTCAGCGCGCGGTAGAAGACGCTGATGGGCTGCTTGCGCTTGCGGTCCACGCGCACGGCGACGAGGTCGCGCTTGTCGACCTCGAACTCCAGCCACGCGCCGCGGGCCGGGATGACCTTGCAGCCGAACACGTCGCGACCGGTGGTCTTGTCGACCGAGGCGTCGAAGTACACGCCCGGCGAGCGGACCAGCTGGGAGACGACGACACGCTCGGTGCCGTTGATGATGAACGTGCCCTTGTCGCTCATCACGGGGAAGTCCCCCATGAAGACCGTCTGGGACTTGATCGTGCCGTCTTCCTTGTTCAGGAACTCGGCGGTGACGAACAGCGGAGCGGCGTAGGTGTAGTCCTTCTCCTTGCACTCCTCGACGGAGTACTTGGGGTCCTCGAACCGGTGGTTGAGGAAGGACAGCGCCATCTTGCCCTGGCTGTCTTCGATGGGCGAGATCTCGTCGAAGATCTCCCCCAGGCCCTGGTCGATGAGCCACTCGAACGACAGTCGCTGAATGGCGACGAGGTCGAGTTCCTCGATGGGCAGCGCCTCACGGATCTTTGCGAAACTGAGACGCGAGTTGACGGCGGTGCCAGCCAACAGGGACCTCCCTGGCGTGGTGGTCGGTGCGTCCCGGCGGGACGGGACGCCGGTGAACGGCGCGAGTGCGCGTAACGGCACGAACATGACCGCGAGGCGGACGGAGCGCCGGCCCGTCCGAGCGGAGTGGTGGGGCTACATCGGGGCGCACCGGGCGGCGATGCGCCGGGCGGCCCCCTTCCCGGGTGTAGGACCTACGTTGCACCGCATGTCGTCGGACGGGACGCCACGGACACGGGATCCACCATGGGCACACGTCGGCCACGCCAGCATGCGCGGCGCGACGACGTGGGAAATGGCGAGGACCTCGGTCAGCAGGCGACGCCTCGAACGCAGGACGTGAACGGGGCAATACGCATGGCACACGGCAGCCGGGCAGTGTAGGCCCGGCAGCCGTGTCCCGTCAACACCGGACCGCGTGCGCGATACGCACGCGACGGGAACGCCACCGCCGCCGGGGCTCCCCAGCGGCGGTGGACCCGGCGGGCCCGCGCGGTGCGCGAGCCCGGCGAGGGAACGACTCAGGCCAGTTCGACGGTGGCGCCGGCGGCCTCGAGCTTCTCCTTGGCGGCGTTGGCGGCGTCCTTGTCGACCCCTTCGAGGATCGGCTTGGGCGCGCTCTCGACCAGCTCCTTGGCCTCCTTGAGGCCGAGGTTGGTGAGGCCGCGGACCTCCTTGATGACCTGGATCTTCTTCTCGCCGGCCGAGGTCAGCACGACGTCGAAGGAGTCCTTCTCCTCCTCCGCGGCGACCTCGCCACCGCCCGCGCCCGCGGCCGCGACGGCGACCGGAGCAGCAGCGGTGACCTCGAAGGTGTCCTCGAACTTCTTGACGAGCTCGCTCAGCTCCATGAGCGTGAGCTCCTTGAAGGCGTCGATGAGCTCGTCGGTGGTCAGCTTGGCCATGGTGGTGGTTCCTCTTGCTGTGGTCTGGTGTGGGGGCGTGCACCCGGCGCGGGGCCGGCGGTTCGAACTCAGGCCTGTTCGGCGTCGCCGTCGGCCTCGGCAGCGGCGTCCTCGGTCGCGGGAGCGTCCTCGGTCGCCTCGGTCACCGGCGTGTCGTCGGCGACCGCGTCCTCGCTGGTGGCGGCGTCGGCGGCCGGCTCCTCGGCGGGAGCGTCGGCTTCCGGCGCCGGCTCGGCATCGGCCGGGGCGTCGGCGTAACCGCCGGCGTCGACCAGGGCCTGCACGAGACGGGCCTGCTTCTCGATCGGGGCCTGCAGCAGACGCGCGGTGTTGGCGAGCGCGCCGTACATCAGGCCGACGAACTTGGCGAGCAGGTCCTCGCGGCTGTCGAGCTCGGCGAGTTTCGCGGCCTCGACGTCGGAGAGCACCGCGCCGTCGAGGTAGCCGCCGCGGACGATCAGGTCCGGGTGGTCCTTGGCGAAGTCGCGCAGCGCCTTGGCCGGACCGACCGGGTCCTCCTGGCAGAACACCAGGCCGGTGGGACCGGAGAGCAGCTCTTCGAGACCCTCGATGCCGGCGTCGGCCGCAGCGCGACGGGCGAGGGTGTTCTTGGCGACCCGCATCTCGGCGTTGGCCTCGCGCAGCTTCACGCGCAGTTGGGCCAGCTCCGTGACACTGAGGCCGCGGTAGTGGGTCAGCAGGGTCGCGGCGGAGTTCGACAGGCCCTCTCGGACCTCGTCGACCACGGCGACCTTGTCGGGACGGGGCACGGGTTCCTCCGTCGGGGGGATGGAAGCGGCCGCTGGTGTCCGGTCGGGTCCGAGGTGGTCGCGCGACGGGCGACAACGAAGAATCCCCCTGCGCACCGCGCGGGGGGACATCGGGACCGGCACGTCAGGGACGGCTGGCGGATATCTCACCTGCGCGGGACGCACGGGACGCTCGGTCGTGCTGGCGTCGCCGTGACCTTCGGCCCATCGCGGGCATCCGGCGGTCTTCGGCTTGAAGTGTGGGCAGCGTACCGGTCCGCTCGCCTCCTGGCGAATGCGAGCGGACCGGTGGGGTGCGTCGGCTACGCGTCGTCGTCCTCGAGCAGGTCGCGCGACTTGGCCGGGTCGAGCGGGACGCTCGGGCTCATCGAGGTCGAGACCGCGACGGTCTGCAGGTAGCGGCCCTTGGCGGCCGACGGACGCTGACGGATGATCTCGTCGAGCAGCGCGGCGTAGTTCTCCACCAGCTGCTCGGTGGTGAACGACGCCTTGCCCAGGATGGTGTGGACGTTGCCGTTGCGGTCCGAGCGGTACTCGATGCGGCCGGCCTTGATCTCCTTGACCGCCTGGCCGACGTTCATCGTCACCGTGCCCGACTTCGGGTTGGGCATCAGGCCGCGCGGGCCGAGCACCTTTCCGAGCCGCCCGAGCTTGCCCATCATGTCGGGCGTGGCGATCACCGAGTCGATCTGGTCGAGCAGGTCGCCCTGACCGAGTTCCTCGACGAGCTCGTCGCCACCGACGTGGTCGGCCCCCGCCTCGCGGGCTTCGGCGGCCTTGTCACCGCCGGCGACGACCGCGACGCGGACCGACTTGCCGATGCCGTGCGGCAGCGACACGGCGCCGCGGACCATCTGGTCCGCCTTGCGCGGGTCGATGCCGAGCCGGAAGGCGCAGTCGACGGTGCTGTCGTACGCGGCGCTGTCGATCTCCTTGAGCAGCGCCAGGCCCGCCTTGGGGCCGTAGAGCCGGTCGGCCTCGATCTTGTCGAGGGCCGCGCGGTACTTCTTTCCTCGCTTCGCCATGACGTCATGCACTCCTCGTGGTCAGGCGACGGATCGCATCCGTCTCCCACGGTAGAAGGGTCGCCCCGCAGGGCCGTGGTGTTCGTGGGCGGTTCAGCCCTCGACGTTGAGACCCATCGAGCGGGCGGTGCCCTCGATGATCTTCATCGCGCCGTCGATGTCGATCGCGTTGAGGTCGGGCATCTTCTTCTCGGCGATCTCGCGGACCTGGTCACGCGTGACCTTGCCGACCTTGACCGTGTTGGGCGTGCCCGACCCGCCCTGCAGTCCGGCGGCCTTCATCAGCAGCTGGGCGGCGGGCGGGGTCTTCATGATGAAGGTGAACGAGCGGTCCTCGTAGACCGTGATCTCCACCGGGACGATGTCACCCTGCATCTGCTGGGTGCGCTCGTTGAACGCCTTGCAGAACTCCATGATGTTCACGGAGTGCTGACCCAGCGCCGGGCCGACGGGCGGGGCGGGGTTGGCCGCACCGGCCGGGATCTGCAGCTTGATGAAGCCTGCGACCTTCTTCGCCATGTTCTCTGTTCTCCTCGCGTGGTCAGGCAGCCGCGTACGGCCTCCCACGTCGTTCGTGCGGCGCGGGTCGCGCCGACGGTTTGGTGTGCGTCGCCCCGGCTACAGCTTGGCGACGTTGTCGAAAGGCAGCTCGAGCGGCGTCTCGCGACCGAAGACGCTCACGAGCACCTTGAGCTTGGCCTGGTCGAGGTTGATCTCGGCGATCGTGCCGGTGAAGTCCGCAAACGGCCCGCCGGTGACCCGGACGGTCTCGCCGACCTCGAGGTCGATCTCGGCGACGACCTTCTCGGGCTGCGCGGGGGCCGCGCCCTCCTCGGGCTCGACCTCCTCGACGTACTCGTCGGGCAGCTTGAGCGTCGTGGCGACCTCGCGCAGCGGCAGCGGCACGGGGCGCGTGCCCGGCGAGCCGACGAAGCCGGTGACCGCCGGGGTGTGGCGGACGATGCCCCAGACCTCGTCGTCCATCTCCATACGCACCAGCACGTAGCCGGGCAGGAACTTCTTCTGCGACGTGGTCTTCTTGCCCTTCTTGTACTCGGTGACCTCTTCGGTCGGGATGTGCACCTCGTAGATGCGGTCCTCGGCCTCGAGCGCCTCGACACGGCTGAGCAGGTTGTCCTTCACGCGCTGCTCGTAGCCGGCGTAGGTGTGGACGACGTACCAGTCACCGAGCAGGCGGTTGAGTTCCTTCTTGTCCCGCACGTCCTCGAGCGAGCGCGGACGGCCGCGGCGGACGGGCGCCTCGGTCGTCTCGGCGTCTCCGTCGCCGGTCGGTGCGTCGGTGGCCGGATCCGCGGGCTCGGCGGCCGGCACGTCGACCGCGTCGACGGCCACGCCACCCGGGTCCACCTCGTCTGTCGCCCCGCCGGAGGCGATGCCGAGCAGGTCGTCGAGGTCGTCGGCGCCGAGCGAGTCCGGCGCGTCGGCACCCGCGGCGTCGTCGGTCGTGCCGGGCGCGGTCTCGGTCGCGCCGACGGCGTCGAGCTCACCGGCCTCGTCCTCGACGGACTCGTCGCCGATGGGCACGACCGCCTCGGCGACCGCGTCGAGGTCGGCGTGCGGAGCCAGGGGCTCGGCGATTCCGGGCAGGTCGTCGGCCACGGTCAGGCTCTCGTCAGCGGCCGGGACGTTGGCCGGGTTGTCGGCGTTGGACGCCGAGCGCAGCTCGGCGTCGGCCGGGCGGTCGGGCGCCTCGACGGGAGGCAGTTCCTCACGGACCGGCTCGCGGTCGAGGTCCTGCTCGCCGTCGCTGCGCTCGGCGGCGTCGGGGATGGTGGCGTCGTCGGACACGGTTGCCTCTTAGCCCAGGGTGTTGATGACGGCGTTTCGGAAGATGTAGTCCATGCCCCAGACCAGCAGCACGAGGACGAGGGTCACCACGAGCACGACGATCGTGTACGAGGTGACCTCCTTGCGGTTGGGCCAGGCGACCTTGCGCAGCTCGCTGCGCACCTCGCGCAGGAACTGCGCCGGCGGTGTGCGCCCCTCGGAGCGGGGTGCCTCGTCGGCGGCGCTGGCCTGACCGGCGGTGCGCCGTTGCTCACGACCGGCGTTGCGCTTCGATTCGCGACTCATGTGTGGGACTCCTGCCCGCGTGGCGGTGGGCGAGGGGGACGCGGCGGGTGACAGCGGACTTCGTTCGCGTCCTTGGTGGGCCGTCGGACGCGCCTTGGTGCGGCGCGGCACGTCGGCCGGGGGATGTGCGCTGGCGCGTCGAGGGGCGTCAGCGCGTCGCACGGGAGGAGGGACTTGAACCCCCAACCGCCGGTTTTGGAGACCGGTGCTCTACCAAATTGAGCTACTCCCGTCCGTCCCCGCATCGGGTTCGACGGCGTCGCGGACGACATCAGCCCCTGACAAGGGAACGCTGCCTCACGCGGAGGCAGCGTCGACAGGGTATCCCCCATCCCCCGTTCGCGACAACTGGTGTCGACCGGACCCGCCGTCGTGCGCGCGGGTACGGGCGGCGCGGCGCACGACGCGGGACCGTGGCCCGGCCCTCAGGCGCGGATTCGGCCGACCCCCTTGAGGATCTGGTCACCGTTGTCGTTGCGGCCCCACAGCTGCACGGTGGCGAGGTCGCCATCGACGTTGGTGACGGTCCCGCCGAACGTCGACGAGGTGTGCAGCGGCCACGGACGGGTGAACCGGACGTTGATCTCGACGACGTGTTCGGGGCCACCGGCGAAGGCGGTCAGCACACGCGACGCGAGTCCCATCGCATACATCCCGTGGGCGATGATCCCGCCCGTCGGACTCACCTTTCCGGCGAACTCGGGGTCGTAGTGCAGCGGGTTGAGGTCCCCGGACGCGGCCGCGTAGGCCACCGACGTGGTGAGCTGGGAGCGCTCGGTGACCTCCGGCAGCACGGTGCCGACCTCGAAGCGACTCATGCCGCACCCCCCTGCTCCGCCGCTCGCGCAGAACCGTCGCCGCCGGCATCAGCCGCCGGGGCAGAACCGTCGCCGCCGGCGTCAGCCGCCGGCGCAGAACCGAGGAAGACGATGACGGCCTTGGACCGCACGGCCAGGGCATCGTCGTCGGCGAAGCGGCAGTCCACCTCGATGGTGAGCAGCTCGTTGCGTCCGCGGATGGTGATGTCGGCGATGCGTGGTGTGCAGCGGAGCACGTCGCCCGGCCGGACCGGGCGCTCGCCGTAGGTGTAGCCCTGCGAGCCGTGGACCAGGGTCCAGTGGGCACCGAGTTCGGGGTCGGCGAAGACCGCCTGGCCGCCCTTGGTGATGGTGAAGGCGGCGGCGAACGTGGGTGGCGCGACGCAGTCGTCGCCGTCGCTGAAGTAGCGCGGGTCGTGTTCGCCGAGGGCGGACGCGTACTCGCGGATCTTCTCGCGCGACACCTCGTAGGTGTAGGCGGGGTAGGTGGTCCCGACCTTGTCGGTGTTGAGCGCCATTGGCTCCTCGTCGCTCGCCTCGGGGCCGCATCCTAGAGGCCTCGGGGGAACGACCCCGAAACGCCGACGACCCGCTGCCCCGTGTCGGGGGCGGCGGGTCGTTCGGACCTGCGTCGCCTGGGCTCAACGGGTCTCGCGGTGCACCTGGTGCTGGCGGCAGCGCGAGCAGAACTTGCGCAGCTCGATGCGCTCACGCTGGTTCACGCGGTGCTTGGAGGTGATGTAGTTGCGCTCCTTGCACTCGGTGCAAGCCAGCGTCACCTTGGGGCGGTTGTCGTTCTTGGGCATGGTCTTCGATCTCCTCCCCCGTCGCGGCCGCGTCGGGAGGACGCGCCTCGGGCGAACCCCTCGGCGCTCGTGTGCGAGCGACGCCGGAGGACAGGGCGACTACTGCAGTGGGACGGTGCGCGAACGCGCTCACCGCCAAGCGTACGCCCTCCACCCCCATTCGGCATCCGCGGTCGCGTCCGCGCTCAGGGAGGGCGTTGATCTTCGTCGATGCGTGTCGTGGGTGTTGCGGAGCCGGTCTTCGGTGGTGGAGCCGGTGGCTGCCGTAGGGAGCGATGGAGGGCGGGCGGGTACGGCTCCCGAAGGCAACCACTGGCGTAACCACCGAAGACCGGCGGAAGAACAGACCTACTTGAGGATCTTGGTGACGCGGCCAGCACCAACGGTGCGGCCACCCTCACGGATGGCGAACTTCAGACCCTCGTCCATCGCGATCGGCTGGATCAACTCCACCGTCATCTCGGTGTTGTCACCCGGCATCACCATCTCCACACCATCAGGCAACGTGACCGCACCGGTCACATCCGTGGTCCGGAAATAGAACTGCGGCCGATAGTTGTTGAAGAACGGCGTGTGACGGCCACCCTCTTCCTTGGACAGGATGTACACCTGCGCCTCGAAATCGGTGTGCGGCGTGATCGAACCCGGCGCAGCGAGCACCTGACCCCGCTCCACATCCTCCTTCTTGGTCCCACGCAACAACACACCCACGTTGTCGCCCGCCATGCCCTCATCGAGCAACTTGCGGAACATCTCCACACCGGTCACCGTCGTCGACGTGGTGTCCTTGAGACCGATGATCTCGATCGTGTCACCCACGTTGACCTTGCCACCCTCGATCCGACCCGTGACCACCGTGCCACGACCCGTGATCGAAAACACATCCTCGATCGGCATGATGAACGGCTTGTCCAACGCCCGCTCGGGCTCGACGAAGAACTCGTCGACCGCACCCATCAACTCCATGATCGCCGACTCGTACGCCTCATCACCCTCGAGCGCACGCAGAGCCGACACCCGAACCACCGGCGTGTCATCACCCGGGAAATCGTAGGAATCGAGGAGCTCACGCACCTCCATCTCCACCAGCTCGAGCAACTCCTCATCATCGACCATGTCGACCTTGTTGAGCGCCACGATCAACTTGGGCACCCCAACCTGACGCGCCAACAACACATGCTCACGCGTCTGCGGCATCGGACCATCCGCCGCCGACACCACCAGGATCGCCCCATCCATCTGCGCCGCACCCGTGATCATGTTCTTCACATAATCGGCGTGCCCGGGAGCATCCACATGCGCATAGTGACGCGCATCGGTCTCATACTCCACATGCGACACATTGATCGTGATCCCACGCTCACGCTCCTCAGGCGCCTTGTCGATCGCATCAAACGCCATCGACTGCACATTCGGATTGTGCTTGTGCAACACATTCGTGATCGCCGCCGTCAACGTCGTCTTCCCATGATCGACGTGACCAATCGTGCCGATATTCATGTGCGGCTTGGTCCGCTCGAACTTCTCCTTGGCCATCGAGTTCGCTCCTCGTGGTGACCGTGGTGGCCGGCGGATCCGGCCCGCAGTCGCGTGTCGTCGTTGTTGGACGGTTGATGGTGGGACGTGTCCCGGACACGACCACTGGCCCTTCTACGTCACCACCTGGGCGAGCCGAAGGGCCATGGTCGGCTCGTAGCGGCGGGTGGACTCGAACCACCGACACAGCGATTATGAGTCGCTTGCTCTACCTCTGAGCTACGCCGCCGTGACGAAGCGTCCGACGGTGGGCGCGGCCCGGGAGCCGCACCACACTGTCCGTACGAGCCCGGATGGACTCGGAGCCCTGGCGCGGAATCGAACCGCGGACCTCTTCCTTACCATGGAAGCGCTCTGCCGACTGAGCTACCAGGGCGGGCTTGCGGGGGCGCAGCCTAGCCAGCGCCCCGTGAGGCGTCGAACCGATCGAACGGTCCGTGCGCCGAGGCGCTGGCCGAGCCGAACCTGGGTGGTGGGAGCAGGATTCGAACCTGCGTAGGCATAGCCGCGCGGTTTACAGCCGCGATCCTTTGGCCACTCGGACATCCCACCGTGGCACCCGGATGGACCGGGCGGATGCGCAGGGTACGCAGGTGCGTAGCCGGCAGCAAGACGACCGCACCGCTGCGTGACCGCATGCGCCCACCTCACAACTGGTAGGCGGCCATGCTCGTCCCGAGATTCAGTGTCGTACGCGAGCGGAAGGCGCCGCTCGGGATGAGGTACCGCGAGCGGCCCTCGGCCAGGACGTACAGGAGGTCCACGGCAGCGTGGTCGAACGGTTTCGAGGTGTGGAAGCTCTGGTTGCCACCCCGTGTCGCCAGCGAGACCACGTACACGCCGTACCGGGTGCGGTAGGTCGTGGTCTTCACCTGGACACGATGGAGTCGTTCGCCATCGTCGACGACGAGGTCGTAGGGTTGACTGTCGATCAGGGGCACGCTGAGGCTCCAGCCCCGGCGGCCGAACCAGCCGATGGCGTCGGTGACTCCGATCAGACCCTGCTCGCGCGGGTTGGCACGCCAGATCGTGTCGGCAGGTCGTCGATCCCGCTTGGCGAGGTGCGCGGCGGCGCCGTCGGATTGCCCCGTTGCGGCATGGTCGTCGGACACCAGCTGTGGTTGGTCGGGCATCGCGCCTCCACTGGAGCGGGTACGGCAGACCGTGGCCCCATGGTGCGACAGCGACGGGAGTAGGCTCGTCGCCTGTCCACAGGCCCGTTCGACACGAGGAGACCACCGTGGCCGAGTCCAGCTTCGACATCGAGGCCGGCGTCGACCGTCAGGAGGTCGACAACGCCATCAACCAGGCCGCCCGCGAGGTCGGGACCCGGTTCGACTTCAAGGACACCGACACCGTCATCGAGTGGTCCGGCGAGGAGGGCATCCGGGTCGAGTCGGCGTCGGAGGACCGCGTCCGGGCCGCCCTCGAGGTGCTGCGCGACAAGGTCGTCAAGCGCAAGGTGTCGCTCAAGGCCCTCGACATCGGCGAGCCCCGTGACGTGTCGGGCGGGCGCAGCCGTATCGACGTCACGCTGATCAACACGTTGCCGGCCGACCTGGCCAAGACGATCGTCAAGGACATCAAGGCCACCAAGCTCAAGGTCACCCCCACCAACATGGGTGACCACATCCGGGTGGCCGGCAAGAAGCGCGACGACCTGCAGGAGATCCAGGCGATGGTCAAGTCCAAGGACTACGACGCGCCGCTGCGCTTCACCAACTACAAGTAGTCCCATCGTCGTGCGGTGCGGGTCCCCGCTGACCCACCGGGAACGCCTGGTCGCGGTCGCCGCCGTCGCGGCACTGGCCTGGTACGTCACCTCGTGGGCCGTCGCCGGGCTCGTCGAGGTCGGCTACGACCCGGCCGAGCAGGCCATCAGCGAGCTGTTCGACCACGGCGCCTCGTGGCTGCCCCGGACGCTCCTCGTGTCCGGTCTGCTCGCCAGCGCGGTGGCGCTGGTCGCCTTCGGGCTGCTGTTGCACCGGCGCCTGCCCGGTGCCTCGCCGTTGGGTCCCGCCGCCATCGTCGGCTCCGGGATCGCGACGGGGTCGATCGTGGCGTTCCCCTGCACCGCCGGCTGCCCGGGCGCGGGCGCGACCTGGACCGACACCGGCCACGGGGTCCTCGCCACCCTCGGCTACGGGCTGCTGGTCGTCGCACCGCTCCTGGTCGGTTGGCGCGTGCGGCACGCACTGCCGACGCTGGCGGCATGGTCGTTCGCGCTGGGCGGAGCCGCGGTCGCGGTGTTCGTGATCAACCAGGTCGGACTGCTGGGACTCGGCGCCGGAACCGCCCAGCGGGTCTTCAACACCACCGCCGACCTCTGGTACGTGGTCGCGGCGGTGTGGCTGTTGCGCGGCGCCCACCTCCCGTCCCCGTCCATTCACAGCGAGGAGTTGGCATGAGCGACTGCATCTTCTGCGCCATCGTGGCCGGCGACGCGCCGGCGCGGATCGTCCACGAGACCGAGCGCACCGTCGCCTTCCTCGATCTCAATCCGGCGACGCGCGGTCACACGCTCGTGGTGCCGCGCGCCCACGCGCGCGACATCCACGACGTCGCCCCGGCCGACCTCGCCGAGGTCGCCACCGCGGCGCAGCAGGTGGCCGCGGCGGCCGTCGACGAACTCGGCGCCGCCGGCGTCAACCTGATTCAGTCCAGCGGCGCCGCCGCGTTCCAGACCGTGTTCCACCTCCACCTGCACGTCGTCCCCCGGTATGCCGAGGACGGCCTGGTGCTGCCGTGGGTGCCGGCGCCGGGCGATGCCGCGGACATGGACGCCGCCGCCGGACAACTGCGGGCCGCGCTCGCTCTTCGCTAGTCACCGGTCGCGCCACTCCTCGAAGCGACGCGGAGCGACGCGGAGCGCCCGCCGGGCGTGGGCAGGCGCCTCGGTCGCCGTACCCTCCGCGGCCCGCGCCGAACCCGTCGACGCGGGCACGCCGCCCCGCGAGGTCTCCACGTGCCCGAAGGTCACACCCTGCACCGGCTGGCGCGCGACCACGCGGCCTGGCTCGGTGGACAGCGGGTGGCGGTGAGCTCGCCACAGGGTCGCTTCGCCGCGGGCGCCGCGCTGCTCGACGGCGGCCGGTTCGTCGGTGCCGACGCCTACGGCAAGCACCTCTTCCACCGCTACGAGGGCGACCGCGTCGTCCACGTCCACCTCGGCCTGTACGGCGCGTTCCACCGGCACGATCTGCCGGCTCCGACGCCTCGCGACACTGTGCGCTACCGCGTCGTCGGCGGCGAGGTGTGCCTCGACCTCATCGGCGCGATCGCCTGCGAGCTGCTCCACGCCGACGAGGTCGCCCGTGTCACCCGGCGCCTCGGACCGGACCCGCTCCGCGCCGACGCCGATCCCGACCGGGCCTTCGCCGCCCTGCAGCGCCGGCGCGTCGGGATCGGCCAGGCGCTGATGGACCAGTCGGTCCTGGCCGGGGTCGGCAACGTGTTCCGCGCCGAACTGCTGTTCGTGCACGGGCTGCACCCCGAGGTCCCGGCGAACGCGGTGTCGCGCGAGCAGTGGCTGCAGATGTGGTCCACCCTGCAGGCCTGGTTGCGATACGGCGTGCGTTCCAACCGCATCGTGACGGTCGACCCGGCCGAGGTGGGCATCGCCCGCGCGAAGCTCACCCGTGAACAGGCCACCCACGTCTACCGCTCCGAGCGCTGTCCACGCTGTGACACCGAGGTGCGCCGCTGGGAGATCGCCGGCCGCTGGGCCTACGCGTGCGAGACCTGCCAGCCCCGACCGCGACGGCGCCGAACCGGTTCGACGACGACGAAACGGACGACCTCGTGAGCTCGACGCCGATCGCCGAAACGCCGTCCGACCGGGCCGTGCTCCGGCGCCTGCTGCTGGGGATCGCGGCGTTGCGGGTCGTGGTTCCCATCGCGATGCTGCCGTTGATCCCGGTGATGCTCGGCGAGCGGTTCCTCCTGCTGCTCGCCCTGCGGCCCGGCAAGGAACTGCTGCTGCTGGGAGGTGGACGGGCCCGAGTGGCCGACGACCCGACGATCCTGCAGATGTGGTTGGTCGTGCTGCCCTTCTTCGTGGTGGCCGTCTGGGCCTTCTTCGCGCTCGGCCGGCTCTACCGCGACGCGCTGCGCACCGGCGAGGGACCGGCGTGGCTGCACCGCGCCGTGCCGGCGGACAAGCTCGCCCTCGCCGACGGGATCCTCGCCAAGCGCGGCCCGACCATCGCGATCCTGGGCCGCATCGCCACGTTGCCGCCGACCGTGCTCGCGGCCGCTGCCGGCGCCTCGGAGGTCTCCGCCCGCCGCTACCTGGCGGCCGACTTCGTCGGTGCCGTGGCCGGCTTCACCACCACGGTCGGTGCCGGCTATCTGCTCGGCGGCGCGTACGAGCGCGGTGGGCGCTGGTTGACCGGATTCGGAATCGTGCTGGTGGTCGTGCTGGTCATGCTGCTCACCAACTGGATCCAGCGCGAGGGAGCCGGCGACTCCGCCGACTCCGCCGGCTCCGCTGGCGCGGCCTGAGCGCTCAGCGGCGCGGTCCGGGACCGAGCTGCCCCATGCGACGGGCCTGTTCCTCGAGCGCCGCGATGCGCTCGGGGATCGGCGGGTGCGTGGAGAACATCTTCATCGCGGCGCGTCCGCCGAACGGAGCGGCGATGAACAGGTGCTGCATGGCGGGGTTGGTCTCGGCCTTCGTGGCGCCGGCCCGGTGCATCCGTGGGTCGTTGGCCCCACGCTCGAGCTTCGCCAGCGCGCTGGCCAGCGCCAGCGGTTTGCCGGTCAGCTCCGCGCCGGTGTGGTCGGCCAGCGACTCGCGCGAGCGGGTGATCGACGCCTGGATGACCATGGCGACGATCGGCGCGATGATGGACGCCGCGATCGCCGCGATGGGATTCATACCGCCACGGTCGTTGCTGTTTCCCATGATGGGCAGCCAGCGCAGCATCAGCGCGAGATAGCTGATCGCCGTACCGATCATCGCGGCGACCGAGCCGATCAGGATGTCGCGGTTGTAGACGTGCTGCAGCTCGTGACCGATGACGCCCTCGAGCTCGTCGCGGTCGAGCGCCCGGTACAACCCCTCGTTGATGCACACGGCGGCGTGACTGGGGTTGCGGCCGGTCGCGAAGGCGTTGAGCTGCGGCGAAGGCGAGATGTACAGCCGCGGCATCGGCTGGCCGGCGCGCCGGGCGAGGTCGCGGACGATCGCGTAGACGTCGGGGTAGCGGGCCTCGTCCATCGGCTGCGCGCGCGCCATCTTGATGGCGAGCTTGTCCGAGTAGAAGTAGCCGAAGAAGTTCATGCCGATGGCGACGATCATCATGATCGTGAGGAAGCCGCCGCCACCGCCGTCGAACATCGCGCCGATCAGCAGCAGCAGCCCCGACATCGCCGCCAGCAGGACGAACGTCTTCGCGCTCTTGAACATCTCACCCATCTCGTCGCGTGAACCCGGAACTCGAGGGTACGCACGCCGACGAGCGGGCCACCTCGGGTCGGACAATGGCCCCGCGAGGAATCTGCGTCGCGCCGGCGCAGGCCCGCCACCGTGGCCGCCTCCGGCGCCGCCGGCGGCCCGCCGGGTCAGTTGGCCGCGAGGATCCCGCTGAGCGAGGAGTAGTCCGTCACCAGGCCCGGTAGGACGCCGAGCAGCAGGGTGCCGGCCATGAGCACCAGCACGACGAGCGACAGCTGGAAGCCGGGCTGCAACACGGGCAGGCCCTCGCGGGCGGTGTCCATCCACATCGTCTTGACGATGCGCAGGTAGTAGAAGAAGGCGATGACCGAGTTGATGGCCAGGAAGACCATCAGCACGATCCCGAAGACGCTGACCTCGACCAGCGCCGCCTCGATGATCGCGAACTTCGCCCACAGCCCGACGGTCGGCGGTGCCCCACCGAGGCTGAGCAGGAACACCGTCATCGCCAGCGCCATCAGCGGGCTCTTCTGGCCCAGGCCGGCGAAGTCGGCGATGGAGCGCAGGCCCGTCCGCCGGTTGACGGCCACCGCGACCCCGAAGGCGCCGATGTTCATCACGGCGTAGGCGACGAGGTAGAACACGACCGCCTGGACCGCCGCCTCGTTCACCTCGGTCGCGCCCGAGCGGGCGAGCCCGAACGGGATCAGCATGTAGCCGGCCTGGGCCACCGAGGAGTAGGCGAGCAGGCGGATCAGGTCGCGCTGCTGCATGGCGACCAGGTTGCCGATCGTCATGGTGAGGATGGCGAGCACGCCCAGCACCGGCGCCCAGACGTCGGCCAGGGGCTCGAAGGCGATGAACGTGATCGCCATGAGCCCGGCGAACCCGGCGGCCTTGGACGCCACCGCCAGCATCGCGGCGACGGGGATCGGCGCGCCGGCGTAGGTGTCAGGGGCCCAGAAGTGGAACGGCACCGCCGAGATCTTGAAGGCGAAGCCGACGATGATCAGCATCACCGAGGCGAGCAGCAGCGGTGTGGTGGTCGCGTCGTCGCCGATCGCGAGCGCGATGCCCTCGAGCGCGGTGGTCCCGGTGAAGCCGTAGACCATCGACATGCCGAACAGCATCAGCGCCACCGAGAGCACGCCGATGAGGAAGAACTTCAGCGCCGCCTCGGAGGAGTACAGGTCGCGCTTGCGCAGCCCGGCCATCACGAAGGCGGGGATCGACACCGTTTCGAGGGCGATGAACAGCAGCAGCAGGTCCCGCGACGACGGCATCAGCAGCATGCCGATGAACGAGGTCAGCAGCAGGAAGTAGTACTCGCCCTGGAAGTAGCGACCCTCGGCGAAGAAACGCCAGCTGATGCCGAGGATGGCCAGCAGGCTGCCGAGGAACAGCAGCTTGAACACGACCGCGAAGTCGTTGACGACGAACATCTCGCCGAAGGTGGTGCGGTCCTGGCCCCAGAGCGCGACGGTGAAGCCGATCGCGACGATGGTGCCGAGCGCGGCCACGGGATTGACCAGCTGCTTGGCCTCGCCGCGGAGGGCGAGGTCGGCCGCCAGCACGATGAGTGCCGTGACCGTCAGCGCGATCTCTGGTGCGATCGCGAAGAAGTCGATGGCCATGGTCTTCGTTCCCGTCTGGTTCGGTGTTCGGTGCCGGGTCCGGCGTGTCGGTGCTCTGGCGGGTCTAGCTCAGCACCCAGCCCATGAGGTTGCTGACGGCGGCGTCCTGGACGCCGAACAGCAGCCGCGGGAAGATCCCGAGCGCGAGGATGAGCAGGAGCAGCGGCACCCAGGAGACCCACTCGACCGTCATGACGTCCTGCAGGGGCTCGTCGGCCCACTTCGCCGAGGGGCGGCCGAGGTTGACGCGCTGGAGCAGCCACAGGAAGTAGCCGGCGGTCAGCACGGTGCCGATGGCGGCGAACACCACCAGGCCGAGGTAGAGGCCCTGGTAGGTGTCCGCGAGCCCGCCGCCGGGGTTGATCGCGGCCCACATCGCCGCGAACTCGCCCCAGAAGCCGGCCAGGCCGGGCAGCCCGAGCGAGGCGACCGCCACGTAGGTGAACAGCACGCCGTAGCGCGGGATCTTGGTGAACATCCCGCCGCCGATCTCGGCGATCTCGCGGGTGTGGTAGCGCTCGTGCAGCGAGCCGGCGAGGAAGAACAGCATGCCGGTGACCACGCCGTGGGCGATGTTGCCGAACAGCGCCGCCTGGATGCCGGCCTCGTTCATGGCCGCGATGCCCAGCATCACGAACCCCATGTGGCCGACCGAGGAGAATGCGATGAGGCGCTTGACGTCGGTCTGGGCCAGGCAGCACAGCGAGCCGTAGATGATGCCGATGACCGCGAGCACCCCGATGATCGGCGCGAACCGCATGGCACCGTCGGGCAGGATCGGCAGCGCGATCCGGATGAAGCCGTAGGTACCCATCTTCAGCAGCACGCCGGCCAACAGCACGGAGCCGACCGTCGGCGCCTCGGTGTGGGCGTCGGGAAGCCAGGTGTGGAACGGCCACATCGGGACCTTGATGGCCAGGCCGAGGAAGATGCCCAGGAACGCCCAGGTCTGGAAGGTGGCACCGCCGACGCCACCGGCGGCCGACAGGGCCTGGATGTCCCAGGTCTGCGCGCCGGCCTGGAAGTAGATCGCCAGGAACGCGACCAGCATGAAGATCGACCCGAACAACGTGTAGAGGAAGAACTTGACGCTGGCGTAGTCACGCCGCGGGCCACCCCACATGCCGATCATGAAGAACATCGGGACCAGGACCAGTTCCCAGAACACGAAGAACAGGATCAGGTCGAAGGCGACGAACGTGCCGGCCATGCCGGTCTGCAGCAGCAGCATCAGGGCGAGGAACGCCTTGGGGCGGCCGGGCGACGGCAGGATCTTGGTGGTGTAGATCGCGCACAGCAGCGGCAGCAGGTAGGTCAGGAAGAACAGCGGCAGGCTGATGCCGTCCAACGCGATGTGGAAGTTGGCGTTGATCGCCGAGATCCACGCGACGTCGGTCTGGAACTGCAGCTGCCCGGACGCGCCGAAGTCGAACGCTGCGGTGATCGCGGCCACCACGGCGAAGGCGACAGCGGTGATGCCCACCGCGGCCCATCGGATCTCGCGGTCCAGCCGGGCGGGCATCAACGCCAGCAGTCCGGCCCCGACGAGGGGCAGGAACAGGGCGATGATCAGGGCCCATCCTGCGGTCTGCGGGTCCATCTTCTCGTTCCCTCCTGCTCGCCCCTTCAGGGGCGAGAGCGGCGCCGGCGCGAGCCGGTGCCGTCACCGTGTTCTGGTTGTCGCGGCCGCGAGCGGCCCTGGGTCGTCTGTCACCGTCAGCGTGCGGCCGCGAAGGCCAGCACCAGCACGATGGTCCCGGCCACGATCGCGCCGGCGTAGCGCTGCACGTCACCGGACTGCAGTCGCTTGAGGCGGTCGCTCCACCAGGCGGCACTGAAGGCGGCGCCGTTCACACCACCGTCGATGACGCGCTGGTCGACCACCTGGTAGGTCGAGGTCGCGACCCGCTTGGTGGCGGTCCCGGCCCCGGCGACGATGCGGTCGATGACCTCGTTGCTGGTGTAGGTGGCCCAGCCGGCGAGGCGGTCGCGCACCGGCACCACGACGTAGCGGTAACCGAAGGTGTCGAGGCCGTACTTCGCCACCAGCACCCGTGACAGCGCACCCATCTTGAAGGTCGGGTCCTCGTCGGGCTGCCCGCGGCCGTAGAACCGCCAGGCCAGGGCGACGGCGGCGAGGAAGGCCACCAGTGCCAGTGCCAGGACGTCGAAGTGCCAGCTCGGGGGGCCGTGCAGGATCTCGGGGTGCGCGCCCTCCTCGGCGGCCAGCACCGTCGGCCCGGCCGCGAGCACGCCGCCACCGCGCAGGCCCGACGCCTCCTCGCCGTGGTCGTCGGTCTCGGCGCCGTACCCGCCACCCTCGACGAAGGGATAGGTCGCGTGCTCGAGGATGGGCGTCGCGGTCCAGGTCTCGAAGCTGTTCTCGGCGGTCCACAGCGGCGAACCGATCAGCCCGACCGTCAGCGAAAGGACCGCCAGGATCACCAGCGGAACCACCATCTGCAGTCCGGACTCGTGCGGCTCGTGGTGCGCGCCGTGCCCGTGGTCGTCGGTGTCGTGGGCGTCGTGCGAACCGGCGCCGTGGGCGACGTCGTGCGAGCCGGAACCGTGGGCGACCGCGTGCGAGCCGGAACCGTGCCCGTCGCCGTGTGCGTCGTCCGGTCCGCCGTCGTGTGCGCCGACGGACGCGAGCTCGGCCGCACGCTCGGCCTGCTCATGACCGGCGGACTCGGGGTCGAGCCCGCCGGCCTGCGCTGCCTGGTGCCGCACGTCGGGGTCGCCGTGGGTGTCGTGGCCGCCGCGGAACTCGCCACCGAAGATCAGGAAGCAGGCACGCGCCATGTAGAAGGTGGTCACGAAGGCGGCGGCGAGACCGACCCAGAACACGAGGTCACCGGTGACGTAGCCGTTTCCGGACCAGATCTGGCCCGAGACCAGGATCTCGTCCTTCGAGAAGAACCCGGCCGTCATCGGGAACCCGGCAAGCGCCAGCGAGCCCACGATGAAGGTCCAGAACGTGTGCGGCATGTACTTCCGCATGCCGCCCATGTCGGACATGTTGTTGCTGTGCACGGCGTGGATGAGTGACCCCGAGCCGAGGAACAACAGCGCCTTGAAGAAGCCGTGGGTGAACAGGTGGAAGATGCCGGCGGTGTAGCCACCGACGCCGAGCGCGGCGACCATGTAGCCGAGCTGGGACACGGTCGAGTACGCCAGCACCTTCTTGATGTCGTCCTGCACGAGGGCGACCAGGCCCCCGAAGAACAGCGTGATCACGCCGACCACCGCGACCACCGTCATCACGGTGATCGACTGGGCGAGCACCGGGTACAGGCGGGCCAGCAGGAACACGCCGGCGGTGACCATCGTGGCCGCGTGGATGAGGGCGGACACGGGGGTCGGACCCGCCATGGCGTCGGGCAGCCACACGTGCAGCGGCATCTGGCCCGACTTGGAGATGCAGGCCAGGAAGATCAGCAACATGCCCAGCACGATCGGGCCCGTACCGATCTCGCCGGCTGCGGCCGCTTCGTTGAGCAGCAGGATGTTGAAGGCGCGGCCGTCCTCGACCAGTGCGAACATCGGGACCGAGAGCACGATGACGCCGACGATGAGCCCCACGTCGCCGAACTTGGTGACGAGGAACGCCTTGTTGGCCGCGTCCTGGTTCGACTTCTCCTCCCAGTAGAAGCCGATCAGCAGGAACGAGCACACGCCGACCAGTTCCCAGCCGACCAGCGCCTGCACCGTGTTGTTGGCGATCACCAGGACCAGCATCGAGAACGTGAACAGGCCCAGCATCGCGAAGAAGTACGTGAAGCGCGGCTCGTGGGCCATGTACTCACGCGAGTAGATGTGCACCAGCAGCGACACGGTCGTGACGAGCACGAACATCATCGACGTCAGCCCGTCGACGAGCATGCCCAGCTCCAGCACGAAGCCGTCCCCGAGCGGCGCCCACAGCAGGAAGTGTTCGACCGGCTCGATGGTGCCGTTGGTGAAGGTGTGCCAGGCGATGGCGAGCGAGAGGAGCCAGGCGATGCCGATGAAGGCGATACCGAACTCGCTGCCACGCAGGGGCATGAGCCGACCGAAGGCGGCCGTGAGCACGGCAGCCGCCAGCGGCAGGGCGACGACCACCCACGCGTAGTCCAGAAGTGCTTCCACGAAGATTCGCTCCCTACCAGCGCATCAGGTCGACGTCGTCGACGTTCACCGACGCACGGTTGCGGAACATGTTGAAGATGATGGCGAGCCCGACGCCGACCTCGGCGGCCGCGACGGCGATGATGAACAGGGCGAACATCTGGCCGCTGACCGCCGCGTCCTCGCTGAGGGGCCACAGCAGGTTCTGGAACGCGACCAGGTTGATGTTGACCGCGTTGAGCATCAACTCGACGCTCATCAGCACCAGCACGGCGTTACGGCGGGCGATGATGCCGTAGACGCCGACGCAGAACAGCAACGTCGCGAGCAGCAGTGGGCCGAGAGGACTCATCGCGGCTCGCCTCCCCGCGTGCCGGTGCCCGCCTCGGCGGTGCCAGCCTCGAGCTCGCCCGGGGGGGTGCTCGCGCGGCCCTGCTCGGTCGACGGCGCGTCCCCGAAGTCGATGATCGCCTGGTCGAGGGTCTCGCCGGAGTCGCCGGCCTCGCGGCGGGCCAGCAGGATCGCACCGATCAGTGCCGCCAGCAGCAGCATCGACAGCGCCTCGAAGGGCAGGACCCAGTGCGAGAAGATCACCGTGCCGATGGCCTCGGTGGGCACGCGCTCGGGCGTCGCGCCGGTCTGGCCGCCGTAGGCCAGAACGATCAGCGTGGACAGCGTGACGAACAACCCGCCGGCCACGGCGATGCCGAGGCCACGGTTCTGGCTGTCCAGTGCCTCGCGACCGATCGGTGCGCGCGTGAGCATGAGACCGAACAGGAACAGCACGGTCACGGCGCCGACGTAGACGATCAGCTGCACCAGGGCGAGGAAGTCGGCGTGCAGCACCAGGAAGACCCCGGCGATGCCGGCCAGCGTCACCGCCAGGTGCAGGGCGGCGTGGACCAGGTTCTTGGAGGTGACGGTCAGGATCGACGCACCTGCGGTCACCAGTCCGACGAGGACGAAGACGACGTCATGTCCCGTCATGCATCGTCTCCTGCATCGAGCTGCTCCTGCTTCTTCTTCTTGACCCACGCGGCCTTCGCCTTGGAGCGCGCGATCCGCTCCGACTTTCCCTCGGCGATCAGCGCGTCGTAGGTCTCCTGGTCGATCTCGCCAGCACCCTCGACGTGGATGTCACCGAGCTTCTTCTGCGGCGCAGCCGGCTCAGCCGCTTCGGCTGGGTCGGCCGTCTCGACCGGGGCCGGCTGGGGCGCCTCGGCCGCGGGGCCGGCGGCGTCCTCGGGTTCGCCGGTGCGATCGACGGGCTCGGCGGGAGGGGTGTCGACCTGCGAGGCGTCGCCGCCGGAGGCCGCCTCCTCGCGCAGGCGTGCCTTCTCCTTCTTGACCCAGGCCGCCTTGGCCTTCGCCCGGGCCATGCGCTCGGGCTTGCCCTCGGCGATCAGCGCGTCGTAGGTCTCCTGGTCGATCTGTCCCGCCTCGACGTGGACCTCGGCGGGCTTGGGCGCGGCGGCCGGGGCCTCGGCGGTGCCGGCCGCCGCGGTCTCGGCCTCGGCGTCGGCGGCCGGCGCCGCGGCCTGCTCCTCGCGAAGCTTCGCCTTCTGCTTCTTGACGTAGGCGGCCTTGGCCTTCGACCGCGCGATCCGCTCGGACTTGCCCTCGGCGATCAGCGCGTCGTAGGTCTCCTGGTCGATCTCGCCGGCCTCGACCTTGGGCTCGTCCGCGCGCGCCTTGCCCGCCGCCGGAGCCGTCGCGGCCTTCGCCTGCTCCGCCTGCTGGGCGGCCTGCTCGGCCTGCTGCGCCGCCTGCTCGAGTTCCTTCTCGGCCTTGGCGATCGCGTCGGAGACCTCGGCCGGGATCACGGCGCCCGCATCGAGGGCGGGCGGCGGCGGGACCGTGTCCATCCACTCGCGCAGCTTGCCCTTCTCGTGCAGCAGCCGGTCCATCTGATACTCGGCGTACTCGAACTCCGGCGACCAGAACAGCGCGTCGAACGGGCACACCTCGACACAGATGCCGCAGTACATGCAGAGCGCGAAGTCGATCGCGAAGCGGTCCAGCACGTTGCGGGTGCGGGCGCGTCCGCCCTCCTTGGCCGGCGGCACCGTCTCCTTGTGGGAGTCGATGTAGATGCACCAGTCCGGGCACTCGCGGCTGCACAGCATGCAGACGGTGCAGTTCTCGTCCATGAGGGCGATCACGCCGCGGGTGCGCGGCGGCAGGTCCGGCCGCTCGTGCGGGTACAGCTGTGTCGCCGGCGTCTTGAACAGGTGCTTCAGCGTGACGCCGAGGCCCTTGAGCAGGCCGACGCCCGGGAGCGAGGTCGTTGCCATCTAGAACACCACCTTGGCGACTGCGACCACCGCGAGGTTGAGCAGCGACAGCGGGACGAGCACGAGCCACGACATCCGCTGCAGCTGGTCCTCGCGCAGACGCGGGTAGGCGACGCGCAGCCACACCATCACGAAGGTCAGCAGCAGGATCTTGCCCATGGTCACGCCCAGGCCGATCACGGTCCCGAGCGCGCCGCAGTCGAACAACCCGCCGGCGCCCTCGCAGCCCGGCAACGGAACCCCGGGCAGGATCTGCCAGCCACCGAGGTAGAGCACCACCATCAGCGCCGACATCGACACCATGCCCGCGTACTCGGTGAGCAGGTACATCGCGAACTTGATGCCCGTGTACTCGGTCATGTAGCCGAACACGAGCTCGGAGTCGGCGATGGGCATGTCGAACGGCGGACGCGAGAGTTCCGCGAGCGCCGCGACGAAGAAGATGCCGAACCCGAGGATCTGCGGGAACACGAACCACAGGTTGAGGTCGGTGCCCGCCAGCGTGAACGTGGCCTGCGACTCGACGATCCCGACCAGCGACAGCGTCCCGGCCTGCACGGCGACGGCGATCGCGGCGAGGATCAGCGGCAGCTCGTAGGCGATCAGCTGGGCGGCGGCGCGCAGGCCACCGATCAGCGAGAACTTGTTCGCGCTCGCCCAGCCACCCATCATCACGCCGAGCACGGAGATGGAGGTGATGGCCAGCGCGTAGAAGAGCCCGAGCTCGAGGTCGGCGGCCCACAGTCCCGGCGCCAGCGGCAGCACGAAGAAGATGAGCATCGCCGGCACGAGCGCCATGCCCGGCGCAATGGCGAAGACCCACTTGTCCGCGGCCCGCGGGATCAGGTCCTCCTTCTGGAGGAACTTGATGCCGTCGGCGACCAGCTGCAACGAGCCGGCCGGACCGGCGAACATCGGGCCGCGTCGGTGCTGGAGCCGGGCCATGGCCTTGTGCTCCATGTAGCCGACGACGAGCGGCACGACGAAGAACAGGCCGAGGACGAGCGCGACCTTGAGCGCGACCGACAGCGCGAACGTGTCGGTGTCGAGCAGGCCGGCGGTCTGCGCCACCAGCCCCGTCGACGTCACCAGGAGCGAATCCATCATCGGTCGACGTCCCCCACCACGAAGAAGACGGACCCGAGGACGGAGATGGCGTCGGGCACCAGCGTCCCTTCCAGCAGATACGGCAGCGCCTGGACGTTGGAGAACGACGCCGTGCGCATCTTCAGCCGCCACGGGGTGCGGCCGCCGTCGGACTCGAGCCAGTACCCCAGCGAGCCGAGCGGGTTCTCGACGCGCACGTAGGTCGCGCCTTCGGGCGCCTTGACCATCTTCGGCAGCTTGACGTTGACGGGCCCGCCGGGGATGAGGTCGTGGATCTGCTCGATGATGTACAGCGACGCCTTCATGCGCCCGAGCAGGCAGTAGAACCGGTCCCAGCTGTCGCCGTTCTCACCGACGGGGACGGGCACCTCGACCTGGTCGTACTTGAGGTAGGGCTCGGAGACGCGGACGTCCTCGGGGATGCCGGTGGCCTGCAGCGTCGGGCCGGACACGCCGTACGACAGCGCGACCTCGGTCGGCAGCGGTCCCACGCCCTTGGTGCGCGCGATGAAGATCTCGTTGCCGAGCAGCAGGTCCTCGAGGTCCTGGACGCGCTGGTGCATCGAGGCGACGAGGTCGACCGACTGGTGCAGGAAGCCCTTCGGCAGGTCGATCTTGACCCCGCCGGGCTGGTTGTAGGTGTAGTGGAGGCGGCCACCGGTCGCGGACTCGAGCAGGTACTGGATCCGCTCACGCTCGCGGGTGGCGTAGAACATCGGCGTGATGGCGCCGAGTTCCAGGCCGTAGGAGCCCACGAACAGCAGGTGGTTGAGGATGCGGTTCCACTCGGCGCCGAGCATCCGGATCCACTGCGCGCGTTCGGGCACCTCCATCTCGAGCATGCGCTCGACCGTCAGCGCCAGGCCGATCTCGTTGGTCATGCCCGACAGCCAGTCGTGGCGGTTGACCAGGGCCATGTTCTGGCGGAAGTCACGGTGCTCGGCCAGCTTCTCGAAGCCGCGGTGCATGTAGCCGATGACGGGGTGGGCGGACTTGACCCGCTCGCCGTCCATCTCGAGCACGACGCGCAGCACCCCGTGCGTGGCCGGATGTGCGGGACCGACGGACAGGGTCATGTCGGCGGTGGTGAACGCACCGTCACCGACGATCTCGAGGTTGAGGTTCTCGCCGGGGGCGGTCGCGGGATGGTGGATCTGCCGCGCGCTGAGGTCGCTGACGCTCATGACCGCTCCTCCCCGTCCGAGTCGGGCGTGTCGCCGCCCTCGCGTTCGTCGAGGTCGTCGCTCTGGCCGGCCGTGCCCTGGTAGGGCGCGTCGTCGTCCGCGCGTTCGTCGACGTGCTCGCCGCCGGGCATCTCGTCCCCCGGTGCCACGGGGGTGCCGGGGCTGCCCGCCGCCGTCGCCGGCGCGTTCGAGGTCTCGGTCGGATCGGTCGGGTCGCCCTCGGCCCCGGCCGGCTCGCCCGGGGTCGACTCGTCCCCCGGCGCCGTCGGCTCGTCGGCGTCGCGGTCGGCCGGCGCCTCGGCGCCGACCGGCGGCGCACCGGGGCCGTCGGACTCGTTGCCCCAGCCGCCCTCGCCGGTGGCCTCGGCGGTCGCTTCCTCGGGGAACTGGTCCTCGCCGGGCTCCACCGCTCCGCCGGCGGACGCCGCCAGCTCGGCGTCGTCGCCGGCGGCACGCTCGGCCGCCTTGCGGGCGCGGGCCTCGGCGGCCGCCTTGCGCTTCTCCTCGGCCTTCTCGCGGGCCTCGGACTTGACGTCCTCGTGCTGTTCCTGGGCGTGCTCGACGTCGCCGGCCAGCACCGCGCCGCTGTCGGGTGCCTGTTCGGCCCCGGTGCCGAGCGCGTCCTCGATCTCCTCGCCCTCGCGGGTGGCGGGGTCGAGCGCGGCCTGCGGGTTGGCGAGCTTGGCCTGTTCGGCCATCGCCTTGTCGAGCTCGTAGGGACCGGGGGCGTCGCCGAGCTGGGGCACCCGCTCGAGGACGTTGCCGTCCTCGTCGAGCTCGGCCGGTTCCTTGACCCCCGGCCACGGCTTGGCGACGCGGGTGGCCAGCGGGAAGTCCTTGCGCAGCGGCCAGCCCTCGAAGGTCTCGATGGTGAAGATGCGCGGCTCGAGCGCCGGGTGGTCGGGGAACTCGATGCCGAACATGTCCCACGCCTCGCGCTCGTGCCAGTTGGCACCGCGGTAGACGTCGGTCAGCGAGGGACAGGTGGGGGCTTCGCGGCCACCGGGGCACCGGGTGCGCAGGGCGACCCGGTTCCCGGTGGAGGTCGAGTACAGGATCGCGACGACGTCGAAACCCTCGTCGCGGGCGTCGACGCCGAACAGGCAGTCGAAGAAGTCGTAGGCCAGGACGCGCTCGTCGCGGCAGGCACGGGCGACCGCGGCGAAGTGCTCGTTGTCGACGTGGAGGGTGAACGTGCCGTACTCGACGGTGCTGCCGAGCACGGCGGCATCGCCCACCTTGGCCCGGATGAGCTCGGCGGTCTCCTCTGGGGAGAGCGCCTGGTCTCTGCGCGCGAGGACGTCCGACACGGTGTTCCTAGCCCTCCGCGGTCAGGAGTTCGGGGGCGACGTCCGGTCCGTCGTGCGGGACGACGATCGGATCACGACGGCGCTGCGCCATGCGGTCCTTGAGGCTCTCGCCCTGGATCCGGTTCTGCAGCGCGACGATGCCGTCGAGCAGGGCCTCGGGCCGCGGCGGGCAGCCGGGCACGTAGACGTCGACGGGCAGGATCTGGTCGACGCCCTTGGTCACCGAGTAACTGTCCCAGTAGGGCCCGCCGCAGTTGGCGCAGGAGCCGAACGAGATCACGTACTTGGGCTCGGGCATCTCCTCGTAGAGGCGACGCAGGGCCGGTGCCATCTTGTCGGTCAGCGTGCCCGACACGACCAGCAGGTCGGCCTGTCGGGGCGCGTGGGCGAACGGGATGACGCCGAGACGGATGAAGTCGTGGCGGGACCCCGATGCGGCGATGAACTCGATCGCGCAGCAGGCGAGACCGAAGTTGAAGCACCACAGCGAGTACTTGCGGCCCCAGTTGAAGACGTACTTGATCGGCTTGGGCAGTTCGAACTGGTCGACTACTCCCACTTGAGCACCCCCTTCTTCCAGGCGTACATCAGGCCTTCGAGGAGCGTCCCGATGAACAGGAACATCGCCACGAGGGCGTACAACGCCGAGGGGGTCGTGTTGCCATCGAGGTCACCGATGACCACGGCCCAGGGGAACAAGAAGATCGCCTCGACGTCGAAGATGACGAACAGGAACGCGAACACGTAGTAGCGGATGTTCATCTGGGACCATCCCGTCCCCACGGCTTCGATCCCACATTCGTAGGTCGTGAGCTTGAGCGGGGTCGGGACGCTGGGGCGCATCAGCCGGTTGCCCAGCATGATGACGGCATACAGGACGCAGCCCACGATCACCAGGATCGCGAAGGCCCCGTACTGCTCGGTGAAACTCACCCCGGTCCTCCTGTCGAGGGTATCCATCGGCTCGCGGGCCGGATCCCGCCACGTGGTGCTCGGACCGGATGGGGCGCGCGCACCGTGACCCGGCGACGGGTCGCGGGCCCGGGATGCTAGCAACCGGCCGGACACCGCCCCAACGGGCGGGTCGGGGCGTGCTGGAGGCGCCTGCCGAACACGACCGACCCCCGCGGTCGACCCAGCTCCTCGAAGCCGACCCGGCCGTAGAAGGCCAACGCCGCGGTGTTGCGGGCGTCGACGACGAGGTGGACGCCCGTTGCGCCGGCCCTGGCGGCGCCCACGCAGAACTGCTCGATCAGCGCACGCCCGAGCCCGCGCCCCTGCGCGGACGGCAGCAGGTCGACGTGCAGGTGGGCGGGGTGGGTCGCCGCCCAGGCCGAGAGCAGGTGTTCGGGTCGGTGCAGCCGCGCCACGTGCTGTTCGTAGGCGCCGCTCGGGTCGGGCACGGGCGGGGGGTGACGGGCGGCGACGACGGGCAGCCAGCGCGCGCGCCACGCCGCCACGAACGTCTCGGTGTCCGCGGTGCCGAGCACGTAGCCGACGACCCGCCCGGCGGCCTCGTCCTCGACGACGGTGACCAGGTCCGGTTCGAGCCGCAGATAGGGCTCGGCGTACAGGTCGGGCAGGACGCCGACGTCGGGCAACGTGCCCGTGGCGTCCCGGCCGACGTCGCCGGTGCGGACACAGACCGTCCGGATGTCGTCGAGGTCGTCGAGGCGGCCGGCCCGCAGTCGCAGGCTCACGGCAGGCGCCAGTCGACCGGGGGCGCCCCCTGCTCCTCGAGCAGGGCGTTGGCCCGGCTGAAGGGGCGCGAGCCGAAGAACCCGGCCCGGGCGGACAGCGGGCTCGGGTGCGCCGACTCGATCCGCGGCACCGTCCCGAGGCGCCGCGCCAGCGACCGCGCGTCACGGCCCCACAGGATCGCGACCAGCGGGCCTCCCCGGGCGACGAGCGCGTCGATGGCCGCGTCCGTCACGTGCTCCCAGCCCTTGCCGCGGTGCGATCCCGGGGCACCGGGTGCGACGGTCAGGCAGCGGTTGAGCAGCAGCACCCCCTGCCCGACCCACGGCGAGAGGTCACCGGTGGTCGGTTCCGGAAGGCCGAGGTCGGCGCGGTACTCGGTGAAGACGTTGCGCAGCGAGGCCGGCAGCGGCCGGACGTCGGCGGCGACCGAGAAGCACAGGCCGATGGCGTGTCCCGGGGTCGGATAGGGGTCCTGGCCCACGAGCAGGACGCGCACCGCATCGAAGGGTTGCTGGAAGGCGGCGAACACCCGCTCGCCGCGGGGCAGGAACCGTCGGCCGGCCGCCTGTTCGGCCCGCAGGAAGTCCCCCATGGCGCGGATGCGGTCGTGCACCGGTGCCAGCGCCTCGGCCCAGCCGGGACCGAGCACGTCGGCGAGCCCGGCGCCCGACGCGGCCGTCACCGGCCCGTGGCAGCCGGCATCGAGGCAGCGCACGGAAGCCGAGCTGCCGACACGACTCACCCGACCCGGTCGAGGGCGTACTCGGCCAGGCGGGTCAGCGCCGTGACGACCGGCCGGTCCCCGAAGACCTCGAGTTCGGCGACCGCCTGCTCGACGTAGCGGGCCGCGTGGTCACGTGAGCGCCCGAGCGCGTCGCTGTCGCGCAGCAGCGCCAGGGCCCGGGCGAGCTCGACGTCACCGAGGTCGCCGTCGAGCAGGGCGGCGAACTCGCCGCCGGGGTCGTCGGCGAGGGCGTAGAGCACCGGCAGGGTGTGCACACCCTCGCGCAGGTCGGTGCCGGGGGTCTTGCCGGATTCCTCGGTGTCGGACGCGACGTCGAGGATGTCGTCGGAGAGCTGGAAGGCCATCCCGACGTGCCAGCCGTAGCGCGCGGCGGCGTCGACCTCGGCGGGCGACGCGCCGGAGAGCAGGGCGCCGTAGCGGCAGGAGGTCTCGATCAGCGAGGCGGTCTTGCCCGAGATCACCTCGAGGTAGTGCTCCAGCGTCGGCTCGAGCTGCGGCACGTCGGGCAGGGCGCCCATCGATCCCTGCACCTCGCGGATCTGTCCCTCGCACAGCCGCGCGAGGGTCCGCGCCATGATGCGGGTCACCTCGACACCGAGGTCGGCGGACAGGTCCGAGGCGCAGGCGAACAGGTAGTCGCCGGTCAGGATGGCGACGGTGTTGTCCCACCGTGAGTTCGCCGACGGCGTGCCGCGCCGTGCGGGTGCCTCGTCGATGACGTCGTCGTGGTACAGCGTGGCGAGGTGCACCAGTTCGACGATCGTGCCGGCGTCCACGAGGGCCGACAGGGTGTCGCCGGCGTTCCCGGTCCCGGCGGCCGCGGGGGGGCGCGGTCCCAGGTAGCCGGTGAGCGCCACCATCAGCGGGCGGAACCGCTTGCCGCCGGCGCTGATGAGGTAGCGCGCGACCTCGTCGACGAACGCGTGGTTGGAGCTCACCTGCTCGTGCAGGCGCTGTTCGACCCCGTCGAGCACCAGCGCGACGGGCAGGCCGTTGGCCTCGAGCTCGTCGAGCACCGGGGCAGGGATCGACAGCCGCGCGGCACGCGGCTGGCCGGCGTGGAGGTCGGCCGTCACCGCACCACTGCCGCGGCGTGGTCGGCCAGTTGCAGCAGCAGTTGCGGCTGGATGCCGAGGAACAGCACGAGGGTCGCGGCGACCGACACCCCGGCGGACAGGCCGGTGGTGACCAGCGGCAGGCCACGGCGTTCGTCGGCGTCCTCGAGGAACATCATCCCGGCCAGGCGCAGGTAGAAGAACGCCGCGATGACGCTGCTGACCACCCCGACGACGACCAGCCAGGTGTGCCCGGCGGCCACGCCGGCCTGGAACACGACCAGCTTGCCGATGAAGCCCGCGGTGGCCGGAACCCCGGCCAGCGACAGCAGACACAGCGTGAAGATGCCGGCGAGCATCGGTGAGGTGCGCCCGAGGCCGCGCAGGTCGACCAGGGTCACCTCGCCGCGACGGACGCGTTCGATCGCCACCACGCACCCGAACGCGCCCAGCGTCGCGACCGCGTAGGTCAGCAGGTACCACAGCGTGGAGGAGACGCCGGCGTCGGAGTTGCTGACCACGCCGATCGTGGCGTAGCCGGCGTGGGTGACCGAGGAGTAGGCGAGCATGCGCTTGACGTCGTGCTGCACGATCGCGACCCAGGCGCCGTACAGCATCGACAGGGCCGCCAGGACCGACAGCACCGGCACCCACAACGCCTCGAGGTTGGGGAACGCGACGATGTACAGGCGCAACAGCGCCGCGAACCCGGCCGCCTTCACCGCCGCCGCCATGAACGCCGTGACGTTGGTCGGGGCGCCCTGGTAGACGTCGGGCGTCCACAGGTGGAACGGCGCCAGCGCGACCTTGAACCCGACGCCGACGGTGACCAGCGCGAGGCCGAGCACGGCGACGACGCGCGGCGTCGTGACCAGGCCGAGGCCGGCGCCGATGGCCCCGAGTTCGACCGAGCCGGTCGCGGTGTACAGCAGCGCCATGCCGTAGAGCAGGATCGCCGAGGCGACCGAACCGAGCACGAAGTACTTGAGCGAGCTCTCCTGCGACCGCCGGTCACGGCGGGCCAGCCCGGTCAGCACGTACAGCGCCATCGACAGCACCTCGAGGCTGACGAACAGCGTGATGAGGTCGTTGGCGCTGCCCAGGAACGCCATCCCGGCGACGCAGAGCAGCATCAGCGGCTCGACCTCGGCACGTCCGATCTGGCGGTCGCGCAGGTAGCCGTAGCCGATCGGGATCACCAGCAGGGCGGCGAGGTACACCGTGATCCGCGTGAAGAACGCGATGCCGTCGTTGGCGAGCGCACCCTCGAGGGCTGCCTGCGGCGCGATGAGACCGCCCTGCGGGGCGAGCACCTCGGCGTACTGCCAGAAGGTGAGCAGCAGCGCGGCGAACAGCGTCAGCCCCGCGCCCCACGCCTGGGTCAGGGAGGGACGGCCGGGGAAGGCGATCACGAGGGCGGGCGCGGCCGCACCCAGCGCGATGGCGATGGCGCCCGGGAGCACCAATCCGGTGCTGACGAGCCAGACGCCGGCGGCGACGGCCGGCAGTCCGGTGAGGATGCCGACCAGCAGACGGGAGGAGCCGGCGACCGCCAGCAGGAGCAGGACCATCGCGGCAGCGACGACCGCCAGCTCCGGCGCGAAGCTGGACCAGGCGACCTGGATCCCGTCGATGGAGGACTGGGCGAGGAACACGGACACGCTCCTACTGATCGGTCGTGTCGGCGGCGGCCGGTTCGACCGCCGGCACGTCGACGCCGACCTCGGTCAGGACCCGCTCGACCGACGGCTCGACGAGCTCGAACAGCGGACGGGGGTAGAGGCCGATGGCGACGATCAGGACGACGATGGGGGCGAGCACGCCGATCTCGCGCAGCTTGAGGTCGGTGGTGTGCTCGTTGTCGGCGCCGACGAGCGGGCCGTGGAACATGCGCTGGTAGGCCCAGAGCAGGTAGAGCGCCGCGAGCACGGCGCCGAACGCGGCCAGGACGCCGGCCCACCGGGCGGTCTGGAACGTGCCGAGCAGGATCGGGAACTCGCCGACGAATCCGTTGAGCCCGGGCAGGGCGAGCGAGGACATCGACACCAGCAGCCACAGGCCGGCCATGATCGGCACGCGCTTGGCGAGCCCACCGAACGCGGCGATCTGGCGCGTGTGCCGCCGTTCGTAGAGGAAGCCGATCAGCAGGAACAGCGCGCCGGTCGACAGGCCGTGGTTGACCATCTGCACCACCGAGGCGGTGGTGGCCGTGGCGTTGAGCGCGAAGGTGCCCAGGACCACGAAGCCCATGTGCGCCACCGACGAGTAGGCGATGAGCCGCTTGATGTCGGACTGCATCAGGGCGACGACCGAGCCGTACAGGATGCCGATCACCGAGATCACCAGCAGGGCCGGCGCCCAGGAGATGGTCGCCTCGGGGAACAGCGGCAGCGCGTAGCGGATGAGCCCGAACGTGCCCATCTTCAACAGCACGCCGGCCAGGAACACCGAGCCGCCCGTCGGTGCTTCGGTGTGGGCGTCCGGCAGCCAGGTGTGGACCGGGAAGATCGGCACCTTGATCGCGAAGGCGAGCAGGAACGCGGCGAACAGCCAGTGCTGCTCGGTCGTGCTCAGCGTCAGCCCGCGGATGGCCTCGTAGTCGAACGACCCGGCCTGCGAGAACAGGTACAGGATCGCCACCAGCATGAGCAGGCCGCCCAGCGTGGTGTAGAGGAAGAACTTCACGGCCGCGTACTTGCGCTTGGCGCCGCCCCAGATCCCGATGATGAAGTACATCGGGATCAGGGTGAGCTCGAAGAAGACGGCGAACAGCAGCAGGTCGGTCGCCGCGAAGACGCCGAGCACGGCGGCCTCGAGCGCGAGGAACGCGACCACGTAGCCCTTGAGGTTGTCCTTCACGCTGTCGAACGAGGCGAGCAGGATCAGCGGCACGAGAAACGTGGTCAGCAGGATCAGCGCGAGACTGACCCCGTCGACGGCCAGGGCGAAGTCCGCCCCGAGCGACGGGATCCAGCTCATCCGCTCCTCGAGCTGCAACGCCGGGTTGGCGAGGTCGAAGTCGACCAGGATCAGCAGCGACGCGACGAAGGTCGCCACCGACGCGACGAGTCCGACGATCCGCACGACCCGGGGGTCGTCGGCGACGAAGGCGAGGACCAGCGCGCCGAAGAGCGGCAACGCCACGGTCAGGGTGATCGGTCCGAATGCCATCGTCTACCTCACCGAGTACACGAGGAACCCGACCAGGGCCAGCATCCCCAGCACGAGGCTGGCGACGTAGCCGCGGACGAGTCCCGTCTGCGCGCGTCGCGTGACCCGCCCGAGGGCGAGTGACGTGGCGCCAGCACCGTTGACGAGCCCGTCGACGAGGCGGGTGTCGACCCACACCATGGCGTCGGCGAGGCGACCCCCGATGCGGACGAACACCAACGAGTACAGCTCGTCGACGTAGAACTTGCGCTCGAGCACCTCGGCGGTGGTCCCCCGGATCGGCTCGAGCATGCGCCCACGCGAGAGGTCGCCGCGGACGTAGACGGTGTAGGCGAGGCCGATGCCGATCAGGCCGGCCAGCAGGGCCGCGCCGATCAGGCCGAGTTCGGGGATCCCGCCGGCGGCCTCGTAACCGACGCCGGACACGTCGGCGACGGCCGGTTCGAGGAAGTTGTAGAGCCAGCCGTGGTGCTGGACGTTGAGCAGGCCGCCGGCTGCGCTGAGCACGCCGAGCACGATCAGCGGCGCGGTCATCGAGGCCGGGGACTCGTGCGGGTGGACGTCGCTGCCGAAGCGGGGCTTGCCGAGGAAGATCAGGAAGAACCAGCGCGACATGTAGAAGGCGGTCAGGACGGCCCCGAGCAGGCCGAGCAGCCAGATCCCGAAGTAGCCGTGCATGTAGGCCTCGGTCAGGATCTGGTCCTTCGAGAAGAAGCCCGAGAACGGGAAGATCCCGGCGATCGCGAGCCAGCCGACCGCCGAGGTCCAGAACGTGATCGGCATCGCCTTGCGCAGGCCACCCATCCCCCAGGCGTCGGTGCGGTTGGCCATGGCGTGCATGACCGAGCCGGCGGCGAGGAACAGCAGGCCCTTGAAGAACGCGTGGGTGACGAGGTGGAAGATGCCCTCGCGGAACGCGCCGACACCGACGCCCACGAACATGTAGCCGAGCTGGGACACCGTGGAGTACGCCAGGATCTTCTTGATGTCGTCCTGGCGCAGCGCGATCAGGGCGCCCAGCAGGACCGTGGCCACACCGATGTAGGCGATGACCTCCATGCCGGTGACGGACTGGACCAGGATCGGCGACAGGCGGACCGTCAGGTAGACGCCCGCGGTGACCATCGTGGCGGCGTGGATCAGGGCCGAGACCGGGGTCGGGCCGGCCATGGCGTCGGGCAGCCAGACGTACAGCGGGATCTGGGCCGACTTCGCCGCCGCGCCACCGAGGAAGAGCAGGACCAGGGCGAGGGCCGTGCCGCTGGCGAGCGTCTCGGCGTTGGGCAGCACCTCGAGGAAGTCCAGGGTGCCGAAGATCGCGAAGGTGAGGAACATCGCCACCATGAACGAGACGTCACCGACCCGGTTGGTGATGAACGCCTTCTTGGCGGCCGACGCGTACTCGGCCTTCTCGAACCAGAAGCCGATGAGCAGGTAGCTGGACAGCCCGACCAGCTCCCAGCCGACGAACAACGTCACGAGGTTGGCACCGAGCACCAGCACCAGCATCGAGAACAGGAACAGGTTGAGGTAGGCGAAGAACCGCTCGTAGCGGGCGTCGCCGTGCATGTAGCCCAGCGAGTAGATGTGGACCAGCAGACCGACGCCGGTCACCACCAGCAGCATCACGGTGGTCAGCTGGTCGATGTAGAGGTCCCACGCGACCGAGAACGCACCCGCCTCGATGAACGTGCCCAGCGGCCGCACGTAGGTCGCCGGGTCGGCGAAGACCTGGGCCGCCACACCGACCGAGAGCAGGAAGCTGACGGCGGCCGCACCGATCGCGACGAAGGCCGCGGTCTCGCGCAGGGTCCGGGTCAGGGCGAGGACGAGGACGAAGCCGAGGAGCGGCACGGCCGGGATCAGCCACGCGAGGCCGACGAAGCCGGACGTGGCCTCGATGACCTCGTTGGCGGCGCCGTGGCCCTCAGCTGCGAGCAGGAGCGTCACGTCAGTACCTCAACAGCTGGGGGACGTCGACGTCGACCGTGCCGCGCCGGAAGAAGAGGTTGACGATCAGCGCGAGGCCGACCACCACCTCCGCCGCGGCGACCACGATGACGAAGAAGACGAAGACCTGCCCGTCGGGTCCGCCCCACATGCGAGCGGCGGCGGCGAGGGTCAGGTTGACGGCGTTGAGCATCAACTCGATGCACATGAACAGCACGATGGCGTTGCGGCGGACGAGCACGCCGACGAGCCCGACACAGAACAGCAGTGCCGACAGGGCGAAGTAGTAGCCGATCTCCACGACTCAGCCCTCCCGGTCGTCGCGCACGTTGGAGCCGCGCGACGCGTCGTTCTCGCCGTACACGGCCCGCTCCTCGCGCAGTTCGTCGGCCGTCACGTCGGTGCCCTCCTCGGCGATGTGGTCGCCGCGTGCCAACGCGTCGGCGTCGGAGACCGGCACGTCCTCGACGTCGTCGGGGGCCAGGTCGCGACGCCGGGCGAGCAGCACCGCGCCGATGGTGGCGACGGTCAGCAGCAGGGCGGACAGCTCGAACGGCAGCGTGTAGCGGGTGAACAGCGACCGTCCGATGAACGCGACGCCGGCCTCGTCCCCGTCGTCCTTGGCCTCGGCGAGTCCGACGCAGCGGACGCCGTCCTGGTCCGCGCCGGCTGCGGGCTGGGCGGCCGCGCCGTCGGCGGGACACACGGATGCCTCACCGGTGTAGGGCCCGACGAAGCCGAAGAGCAACGCCCCGGCGAGCAGGGCCCCGCCGACGACGGCGGCGATGCGCGACCGGACGTCGGTCGCGAGCAGCAAATCGTCGCGGTCGACACCGAGCAGCATGACCACGAACAGGAACAGCACCATGATCGCGCCGGCGTAGACCAGCACCTGGATGATCGACAGGAACGGCGACTCGAGGCCGAGGTACAGACCGGCGACGGCGAGCAGGTTGAGCACCAGCATCAGCGCGCCGTGCACGATGTTGCGCATCATGACGACGCCGATGGCGGCCCCGAGCGCGATCACGGCGAAGATCCAGAACAGGACCACTTCGGCCGTGGCGGCACCAGTGGCCGCGTCCGCGGCGGCCTGGGCGAGCAGGGACATCTAGCGTTCCCCTCGTCGGTCGGTGTTCCCCTGCTGCGGCGCGTTGTCGCCGTCGCGGCGGGACGTCCTGGTGGTGTTGGCACGGCTGACGATGGCCGAGTCGACCGGGTCCTCGCTGGTGGAGGGCAGCTCACCCGAGGGGATGACCTGTCCGGCCCGCGCGGAAGGCGCGTTCGCTGCGGGCTCGAAGCGACCGCCGTGGAGGTTGGGCGGCGTGACCGCGAGGCCACCGTAGTAGTTGAAGCCGCGACGGCGCACCTCACGGTCCGTCTGCGGCGTGTCCTCCGCTCCCGGGGGCGTTGGGACCAGCAGGTTCTCCTTGGTCCAGATCAGCCCCTTGCGGGTGTCGGCGGAGAACTCGTAGTCGTGGGTCATCGTCAGGGCCCGGGTGGGGCACGCCTCGATGCACAGCCCGCACAGGATGCAGCGGTTGTAGTTGATCTGGTAGTCCTCGGCGAAGCGCTCCCCCGGCGAGTAGCGCGCCTCGAGGGTGTTGTCCGCGCCCTGGACGTAGATCGCGTCCGCGGGGCAGGCCCACGCGCACAGCTCGCAGCCGATGCACTTCTCGAGTCCGTCGGCGTAGCGGTTGAGCTGGTGACGCCCGTGGAAGCGCGGCGTGACCGGACGCGGCTGTTCGGGGTACTGCGCCGTCTCGGGCGTGCGGACCATCGCCCGCAGCGGCACCAGGAAGCCGCGGCCCCAGGCGGTCCGGGTCAAAAAGATCGCCAGCAACGCGACGATCGCGACGAAGAACAGCAGGGTGACGAGGGGGGCGGGCATCAGCCGTTCCTCCCGGTGGTCGAGGACGCGGGCGGGTTCACCGGCGAGGCGTGCGTGTCGACGGGCCGGGCACGGTCTGCGGGACCGGACCCGCCGGACGTGTCGTCGTCCTTGGGACGGACGAACACGAGCAACGCGAGGATCAGCACCGCGCCGACCCCGAGGGCGATGCGGACCTGCGGGCCGATGCCGCCCTGCTCGGCGAGCAGGACGAACGCGGCGGTGACCATCGTCCACAGCAGCGCGATCGGGATCAGCACCTTCCACCCGAGCGCCATCAGGCGGTCGTAGCGGTAGCGCGGCAGCGCGCCGCGCAGCAGGACGAAGAAGAACACGAAGAAGCCGGTCTTGAGCAGGAACCACACGAAGCCGAGGAGGCCGGCGGCCGTGCCCTCGAGACCGAACGTCGGGCCGCTCGGTCCACCGAAGAACAGCGTGACCATGATGGCGGACTGCACGATCGCGCCCATGAACTCGGCGATCATGAACAAGCCGAAGCGCATCGAGGAGTACTCGGTCACGAACCCGCCGACGAGTTCGCCCTCGGCCTCGGCGAGGTCGAACGGGGTGCGGCCGGCTTCGGCCACCATCCCGACGAGGAACACCAGGAACGCCGGGAACAGCGGAACGACGAACCAGCCCGGCATGCCGGCCACGAGGCCGTCACCGGACTGCGCTGCCACGATGTCGCTGACGCGCAGCGACCCGACGTAGATGAACACGCTGGCGACGGCGAGGCCCTGGGCGATCTCGTAGCTGATCATCTGCGCGCTGGCGCGGACGCCACCGATCAGCGGGTAGGGCGAGGTCGAGGCCCAGCCGGCGAGGAACAGGCCGTAGACGTGGATCGAGCCGATCGCGAGCACCCACAGGATGCCGACGCCGAGGTCGGCGACCTGCAACGGGAAGGTGTGGCCGGCGATGGTGATCGGGCCGCTGATGGGGATGACGGCGACCGACAGCAGGCCGGTGACGACCCCGATCAGCGGCGCGATGCGGAACAGCGGCTTGCTGACCATGCCCGGGGTGACGTCTTCCTTGAACAGCATCTTCACGGCGTCGACCAGGAACTGACCGATGCCGAGCGGGCCGACCCGGTTGGGGCCCTGGCGCGACTGCATGCGCCCCAGCAGGCGCCGCTCGCCCCAGGTCAGCAGCGCCGTGCCGACGAGGAAGAACAGGAAGACCGCCAGCACCCGGATCAGGTGGGCCCACAGTGGCAGGTCCTGCGTGGTCTCGGTCATGCGGGATCCCCTGCGGGTTCGAGCGCGGACACGGTCACGACCCCCGCACCGTCGGCACCGAGCAGTGCGGCGGCCGGCACGTCGGTGGAGTTGGCCGGCACGACCGCGACGCCGGGAACCACGTCGTGGCCGACGCGTGCCACCAGGCGCAGGGTGTTCCCGGCGCCGGACAGCTCGACCTCGTCGCCGTCCGTGATGCCCGACGACGCGGCGTCCGCCGTGTTGAGGTCGACCACGGGTGTACGGGCCGTCGCCAACAGCTCGCTCGCCCCGGTCAGCATGCTGCCGCGGTCGAGCAGCAGCGGGCGGACGACGAGTCGGAGCCCGCCGTCCTCCGCCTCCTCGGCCGGCGTCGCCGCGGCGGCGTCCGGCCAGGCGTGGGGCGTCTCGCGGACGCCGAGGCGGGCGAGTTCGGCGCGCAGTTGCTCGAGGTCGGAGAAGCCGAGGTCCTCGCCGAGCAGCGCCGCGAGCTGGACCACGATCTCCCAGTCCTCCTGGGCGAGCACCGGTCCGTCGACGGCCTTGGCGAACCGCTGCGTGCGGCCCTCCCAGTTGGTCTGGCTGCCGAAGCGTTCCTGGGTGCCGGTGGCGGGCAGGACGACGTCGGCGAACCCGCTGACGGTCTCGGTCGCGGCCAGGTCCTGGGCGACGACGAGCTTGACCTTCTCGAGCGCCCTGCGTGCCAGGTCGGGCGAGGCGCAGTCACGGACGAGGTCGACGCCGATGAGGTGGAGCACGTCGATCCGGCCGGCGGCGGCGTCGGTGAGGATCTGGTGCAGGTCACGGCCGCGCTCGGCGGGCAGGTCGACCCCCCACACCTGCTCGACCTCGGCGCGGTCCGCGGCGTCGTCCAGACGGCGGCCACCGGGAAGGATCCCGGCGGCCAGGCCGGCCTCGAGGCAGCCGCGGGCGTTGGCGCGCCGCGGGACCCACGCCATCTTGCCGCCGACGGCGTCGGCCAGGGCGGCGCCCGCCGTCACGGACCCGGCACCGGCGCGCTCGCCGACGAGCACGACCGGGGCGCCCTCGCCCCGCAGTGCTTCGGCGACCTCGCCGTCGTCGTCGAGCAACGCCCGCAGTGCGGCCGCCTCGTCGCCGGGGGCGGTCGGGACGCGACGCCAGGCGATGTCCGCCAGGGTGCCCAGGTGCGGACCGACCACGACGATGCGGGCCTTGTGGGCCCGCCACGCCTTGCGGATCCGCAGGTGCAGGATCGGCACCTCTTCCTCGGGATCGAGGCCGGCGACCACGATCACCGGGGCGTCCTCGACGTCGCGGTATTCCGCCGTCTCGTGGCCGACCAGCGCCGTCAGTTCCGCGTCCTCGCCCGGCGCGGCGAAGCGCGTGCGGTGGTCGAGGTCGTCGCTGTGGAGCACGGTCCGCACGTACTTGGCGACCGCGTAGGCGTCCTCGTCGGCGAGCCGGGAGCCGGCGACGACGGCGACGCGGCCGGGGCCGGCGTCACGCGCTTCCTGGATCGCTCCCGTGACGCGCAGCAGCACGTCGGACCACGACGCCTTCTCGAGGCCGTCCGTGCCACGCAGCTTCGGCTCGGCGATGCGCAGCTCGCTGGTGAGGTGGGCGTAGCCGAAGCGGCCCTTGTCACAGTTCCAGGCCTCGTTGACGGCCATGTTGGTACGGGCGAGCTGACGCTGGATCTCGCCGCGGCGGGACTGGACGGTGAGGGTGCAGCCGGCCGAGCAGTGGTCGCAGACCGACGGCGTCGTGACGACGTCGAACGGGCGCGCCTTGAACCGGTAACCGGCCGACGTCAACGCGCCGACCGGGCAGATCTGGATCACGTTGCCGGAGAAGTAGCTCTCGTACGGCTCGTCCTCGTAGATGGCGACCTGTTCGAGGGCGCCGCGCTCGAACAGCTCGATGAACGGGTCGCCCGAGACCTGCTCGCTGAAACGGGTGCAGCGGGCACACAGCACGCACCGCTCGCGGTCGAGCAGGATCTGGGAGCTGACCGCGACCGGCTTGCTGTAGCGCCGCTTCTGGTCCACGAACCGCGAGATGTTGGCGCCGTGCGCCAGCGCCTGGTCCTGCAGCGGGCACTCGCCGCCCTTGTCGCACATCGGGCAGTCGAGGGGGTGGTTGATGAGCAGGAACTCGAGCGTGCCCTCCTGCGCCTTCTTGGCCATGTCGGAGCTGAGGTGGGTCTTGACCACCATGTCCGGGGCGACCGGCATCGTGCAGGACATCACCGGCTTGCGTTGGCCCTCGACCTCGACGACGCACTGGCGGCAGGCACCGACGGGGTCGAGCAGTGGGTGGTCGCAGAAGCGGGGCACGATCGTGCCGAGCTGTTCGGCGGCCCGGATGATCAGCGTCCCCTTGGGAACGGTGACCTCCTGGCCGTCGATGGTCAGCGTGACGGTGTCCACGGGGTTCTCCGGAGCAGTCATGTCAGGCCTGCCCTTGGGGCTGGCGGCCCGCGGTCGAAGCGTCGGTCGCTCCCGTGGTCGCCGCAGTACTTCTCGCGGGCATGGCCGGGATCTCGGCGCGGCCGGTCTCGGGGGCGTAGCCGGCGCCACCGCCCACCTCGAGCATGGCGATGTCGCTGCGGGGCTCGCTGGCACCCAGCGGGCACCGCCGTTCCACGATGTGTGCCTCGAACTCGTCGCGGAAGTACTCGAGCCCGGACGTGATCGACGACGTCATGCCGTCTCCGAGGGCGCAGAAGCTGCGGCCGAAGATGTTGTCGCAGACGTCCTGCAGCAACTCGAGGTCGTCCATGCGGCCGCTGCCGGTCTCGATGCGACGGAGTACCTGTGAGAGCCAGTAGCCGCCCTCGCGACAGGGGGTGCACTTGCCGCAGGACTCGTGCTCGTAGAACTCGGTGAACCGCAGGACCGTGTCGACGACGCAGGTCTGGTCCGAGTACACCATCAGGGCGCCCGTGCCGAGCATCGACCCGGCCTCCATGATGTCCTCGTAGGTGTAGGGCACGTCCGCCTTCGACGCGGGCAGCATCGGGGTCGACGACCCGCCGGGGCAGAAGAACTTGAGGTTTCGTCCCTCGAGCATCCCGCCGCACGCCTCGATCATCTCGCTGACCGGCGTACCGAGCGCGAACTCGTAGTTGCCCGGCTTCTCGAGCTCACCCGAGATGCACATCAGCTTCGGGCCCGGGCTCTTCTCGGTGCCCCACTGGCGGTACCAGTCGACGCCGTGGCGCAGGATGAACGGCACCGACGAGATGGACTCGACGTTGTTGACCGTGGTCGGGCAGCCGTACAGCCCGTGCGTCGCCGGGAACGGCGGCCGCAGGCGTGGCTGGCCGCGGCGTCCCTCGAGCGAGTCGAGCAGCGCGGTCTCCTCGCCACAGATGTAGGCGCCGGCGCCGCGGTGCAGCGTGAGGTCGAAGCGCTTGCCCGAACCCATCACGTCCGCGCCGAGGTAGCCCTTGGCGTAGGCCTGCCGGATCGCCTTGGCCAGCTGACGGCCCGCGTGGGCGAACTCGCCGCGCAGGTAGATGTAGCCCTGCACCGAGTTGAGCGCCAGGCCGCCCACGATCATGCCCTCGACGAGCTGATGGGGGTCCTTCTCCATCAGTTCGCGGTCCTTGAAGGTGCCCGGTTCGCCCTCGTCGGCGTTGCAGACGATGTAGACCGGCTTGCCGGTGTCCTGGGCCACGAACGACCACTTCATCCCGGTCGGGAACCCGGCACCACCTCGGCCGCGGACCCCGGCCTCCTTGACGACGTCGATGATCTCGGACGGCGCCATCTCGAGTGCCTTGCGCAGCCCGACGTAGCCGCCGTGCTGCTCGTAGACCTCGAGGTCGTCCGCGCCCTCGATGCCGTAGCGTTCGGTCAGGGCGACGCAGGTCCCGGTCTGTCCCATGTCAGCCCTCCTCTGGTGTGTCGTCGTCGGAGCGCCGCTCACCCTGGTAGGTGCGCAGGTCCTCGTCGCCCGAACCGGTCGGCTCGCCGCCGCTCACGTCGGGATCGTTGTCGGGCGCCTTGTCCGTCGGAGGGTCGTCGACCTCCTCGGCGCCGGCCTCACCGGCCACCGAGTCCTGCGGGTCCTGCTCGGAGCCGGCCGCCGCACGGTCGCGCTCGGCCTCGGCCGGCTTCGACGAACCACCGTCGGCCGCGACCGAGGGCTGCTCCTGCGCGGACGGGGTCTCGGGCCGCGGCGACTGCAGGTGCTCGGCGAGTTCACCCGCCACGCCGGTCTGCTTCTGCGCGATGTCGTCGACCTTCGCCGCCTCGGTGGGGCTGAGCTGCTCGACCTGCTGCTCGGGCCGCTCGCTGGTGTCGCCCAGCCGGGCCTGGCTGCGGAACGCCTCGCCGCCGTGCCCGAACGGGTCACCGCCGGGGTGGGTGACGGGCAGGTCGGTCTCGCCGGTGCGGTACGCCGGCGGCACCTCGGCCAGCGCCTGCAGCCGGGCCGCCTCGACGAGGTGGTCGTCGGTGCCGTCCTCGATGCCCGACAGCTGGCGTTCGACGCCGCGGAAGTCGGTCGGCACCTCGTTCGACCAGTTCGAGGCCGGGGGCGAGCCCGCCTTCGCCTGCTCGAACAGCTCCATCGCCTGGTCGTGACTGACCGGACCGTACATCTCGTAGTTGATCTGCACCACGGGCGCGGCGTCGCAGATCCCGAGGCACTCGGCGTGTTCGACGGTCACCCCCGACCCCTCGTCGGTGTGGTGGCCACCCCCGCACTTGTCGACGTAGGCCTCGTAGATGTCCTGGGCGCCCGCGATCTTGCAGGTCGGGTTGGTGCAGACGCTGAGCAGGTAGTCGCCCACCGGCTGGCGCTTGAACATGGTGTAGAAGGTGGCGACGGCGCCCACCTCGGCCTTGGTGAGGCCGAGCACCTGGGCGCACAGGGCGATGCCGTCCTCGCTGACGTAGCCCTCGTCGGACTGCACCAGGTGCAACATCGGCAACAGCGCGGAGCGCGCGACGGGATAGCGCCTGGCCAGGCGCTGCGCTTCCTCGCGGGTGTTCTCGGAGATGGGCACGGGCACGTGCTCCTCGGGGTGAAGGCTGTCTCGCGCGGGTGGGGCGACCTAGCGGTCGCACCCGCCCATGACGGGGTCGATGCTGGCGACGACGACGATCACGTCGGAGATGCCGTGACCGCGGCTCATGTGGTCGATGGCCTGCAGGCCGACGAACGACGAGTCGCGCAGGTGGAGCCGGTAGGGCTTGTTGGTGCCGTTGGAGGTGAGCGCGCAGCCCAGTTCGCCGCGCGGCGACTCGGTGGCGACGTAGACCTGGCCCGCCGGCACGGTGAAGCCCTGGGTCACCAGCTTGAAGTGGTTGATCAGCGACTCCATCGACTCACCCATGATGTGGCGGATGTAGTCGGGGTCGTTGCCGATGCCGTCGGGCCCGAGGGCCTGTTGCGAGGGCCAGCGGATCTTCTTGTCGGCGACCATGACCTCGCCGCCCGGCAGCGTGTCGAGGGCCTGACGGATGATGCGCAGCGACTGGCGCATCTCCTCCATCCGCACGAGGTAGCGCGCGTAGGAGTCGCCGGCGGTCTCGGTCGGGACGTCGAACTCGTACTGCTCGTAGCCCGAGTGCGGCTGGGCCTTGCGCAGATCGTGCGGGACGCCCGCGGCCCGCAGCAGCGGACCGGTCACGCCGAAGGCGAGCGCGTCCTCGGCGGTGAGGACGCCGATGCCCTGGGTGCGGTCGACGAAGATCGGGTTGCGCGTGAGCAGGTCCTCGAGGTCGGCGATCTTGCGCGGCAGGTACGCCAGCAGCGACTCGCAGCGTTCGACGAAGTCCTCGGTGACGTCCTGCGCGAGCCCGCCCGGACGGAAGAAGGCGTGGTTCATGCGCAGGCCGGACTGGGACTCGAACAGGTCGAGGATGTGCTCGCGGGCCCCGAAGCCGTTGGTCATCACCGTGGTCGCGCCGAGCTCCATGCCGCCCGTCGCGACCCACACGAGGTGGCTCGAGATGCGGTTGAACTCGGACAGGATCACGCGGACCGCCTGGGCCCGCTCGGGCACCTCGACGTCGAGCAGCCGCTCGACCCCCATGGCGTAGACCCACTCGTTGAACAGTGGGGCGACGTAGTCCATGCGGGTCACGAACGTCGAGCCCTGCACCCAGGTGCGGTACTCGGCGTTCTTCTCGATACCGGTGTGCAGGTAGCCGATGATCGGCGACACCTTGAGCACGGTCTCGCCGTCGAGTTCGAGCACCAGGCGCAGTACGCCGTGGGTCGACGGGTGCTGGGGCCCCATGTTGACCGTGAGGGTCTCGTCCTCGATCGCGTCGACGACGGTCTCCCAGTCGGCGCCCTCGACGAACAGCTCGTTGGCCGGGTCCACGCTTCGCGTCCCGGTGGCCGGGTCGACGGCGGCGTTCTGGTCGAGGCTCATTCGACCACCTCGCGGAGGTTGCGCTCGTGCGGCGGTGGGATGAACTTGTCGTTCTCGTAGTTGATCTCGACGCCGCCCAGTGGGTAGTCCTTGCGCTGCGGATGCCCGAGCCAGTCGTCGGGCATCAGGATCCGGTTGAGGGCCGGGTGCCCGGGGAAGTCGACCCCGAACATGTCGAACACCTCGCGCTCGTGGAAGTTCGCCGTCGGGTACAGCGAGGTGACCGACGGGATGCTGGCCGCGTCGTCGGGGGTGCCGACCGACACGCGCAGGACGTGGTTGCGGCGCACCGAGCGCAGGATGTAGTTGACCTCGATGACGCCCTGCTCCCGCGAGACGCGGTACTCGGGCCACCCCGTGGTCGAGATCTGGCGCTCGATGACGTGGTCGCCTGCGGGCCAGTGGACGCCCGAGAGGTCCGACAGCAGCTCGCAGGCGAGCTCGTCGTCGTCGCGGCAGAACGTCATGACCTCGAGCAGCTGCTCGGGCGCGACGAACACCGTGAGCTCGCCGCGGTACTCGTCGGCGCGCAGGTCCGGGAAGCGCCGCAGGATCCGCTCGCGCAACTGCTCGAGGTTCAACGCGTCGCCGCCCGTGCCGCGGCCGGGAGCCGGGACGTCGGTGCCGAGCCGACCGCTGAGGTCGCCGTCGCTGGGGGCCGCTGCCGCACTGCTCATGAGCGCGCCGCCTTGTCCGCGAACTCCTCGCCGCGGACCTTGGCGTGCAGCTTGAGGATCCCGTCCATCAGCATCTCCGGACGCGGCGGGCAGCCGGGGACGTACATGTCCACCGGAACGACGTGGTCGACGCCCTGCACCAGCGCGTAGTTGTTGAACATCCCGCCGGAGGTGGCGCAGACGCCCATCGAGATGACCCACTTCGGGTCGGACATCTGGTCGTAGATCCGGCGCAGCACGGGGGCCATCTTGTTCGACAGGCGGCCCGCCACGATCATCAGGTCGGCCTGGCGCGGCGAGGCACGGAACACCTCCATGCCGAAACGCGCCATGTCGTGGCGCGGACCGCCGGCGCTCATCATCTCGATGGCGCAGCACGCCAACCCGAAGGTGGCCGGCCACATCGAGGTGGAGCGGCCGTAGTTGACGAACTTCTCGAGGTTCGTCAGCAGCACGCCGTTCGGAAGCTTGCTCTCTAGTCCCATTCGAGACCTCCACGGCCGAGTTCGTACACGAACGCGACCCCGAGGATCACGACGAAGATGCCCATCTGGGCCAGCCCGAACCAGCCGAGTTCGCGGAAGACGACCGCCCACGGGTAGAGGAAGACCGCCTCGACGTCGAAGATGAGGAACAACATGGCCACCATGTAGAACTTCACGGTGAACCGGGTGCCGCGGATCTTGGCGAGCGGCTCGTTGCCGGACTCGTAGGCACCGAGCTTGGTCGGGTTGGGCGCCTTGGGACCGATGAAGGCGCTGGTCACCGCACCGCCCGCCGCGAAGAGCATGGCGAGCCCGAACAACAGCAGGATCGGGAAGTAGTCGGAGAGCACGGTCAATCTCTTTCGGCGTCCGGCCCGACCGGGGCCGTGCGAAGGCAGCACAACGGGGACGGCGATACCCCGGCGACGCGCCCAACGGTAGGGGCCGGCCGACGAGGCTCGCAAGACGCGTGCCGGTCGGCTGACCGGGACCGAGGCGGTCCCCAGGCGGCGGGGTGGCAGGCGGTTGCGCTCATGCCGCCGGCGCCAGGCGCTGCAGGGTGTTGATGATCACGTCCTTGGCATCCGAGGGACGGGCGTCGGTCAGGTGCGCCATCAGCTTGAGCACCAGCTCCATCAGGGGCCGGTTGGGCATCCCGTACTCGGTGCACACGTGCATGACCGCCGGATGCCCGACGAGTTCGGCGAACACCTTGCCGAGCGTGTAGTAGCCGCCCCAACGCTGACGCAGCTCGGCGTCGTAGGCGTCGAGGTCCGCGGTCCGCCGCCGGTCGAGCGCGCCGTCGACGACCTCGGCGGCGAGCTTGGCCGCCTCCATCGCGTAGCTGATGCCCTCGCCGTTGAAGGGGTTGACCATGCCGCCGCTGTCACCGACCAGGAGCACGCCCCGCTGGTGCAGCGGGGTGCGGTTGAAGCCCATCGGGATGGGGCCGGACCGGATCCGGTCGGTGCGGTTGGCCGGCGTGGTCTCCCACTCGTCCTCGAGACCGCCCGCCCACGACTCGAGCAGCTTGCGGTAGCTGACGCCCTGGAACTCCTTCGAGGTCGACAGCAGCCCGAGTCCGACGTTGAGCGTGCCGTCGTCGAGGGGGAAGATCCACCCGTACCCCGACAGCAGGTCACCCTCGGCGTCGCGCAGGTCGAGGAAGGAGCTGATCCACGGGTCGTCCGACCGCGACGAGCGGTAGTAGGTCCGGGCCGCGACCGCCATGGGGCGGTCCTCGCGTCGCTTGAGGCCGAGCGCCCGCGCCATGCTGCCGCTGGCGCCGTCCGCGGCGATGACGACCGGTGCACGGACCACGCCCTCGCGGTCGTCCGCATCCCGCCAGGTCACGCCGGCGACCCGACGCTCGCTGGGGTCGCGCCACACGGGACCGGTGACGGTGACGCCCTCGTGCAGGCGGGCACCCCGGCGCTGCGCCAGTCGCGCCACCGCCTCGTCGAAGACCTTGCGCGTCGCGGTCGCGCCCCAACCGGGCCAGTCGTCGAGTTCGGGCCAGGGCAGCTCCATGACGGTGTGCCCACCGTGGATGCGCAGGCCCTTCTGCGTCGCCCAGCCGTCGACGCGCCCGTGCGCCTCGTCGACCATGCCGAGGTCGAGCAGTTCCCTGATCACCCGCGGGGTCAGGCCGTCACCGCAGACCTTGTCGCGGGGGAACGCGTCCTTCTCGAGCAGCACGACGTCGCGACCCATGGCCGCGAGGTGTGCGGCGGCGGCGGCGCCACCCGGACCGGCGCCGACGACCACGACGTCCGCGTCGGTCGTCGTCGGCAAGGCCGCATCGCCCCTGGGCCCCACCTGTGGCGGGAGACCGGCGGCGTCGGGTGCCATGGACGACTCCTCACGGACGATCGGGTCGAGGTGGCGGGCCGAGGTGCCAGCGCGTGGCGGAGCGGACCCTGCTCGTGAACATGTTCACAAGCACCTCCAGTCTAGCCATTGCCGCCGCAGGCGGCGCACCGCGGCCGTGGTGGAGGCGGCAGGCCGCCGGTCAGGGCGTGCGGTAGCCGCGGTGGACGGCGACGATCCCGCCGGCGAGATCCTTCACCTGCACCTGCTCGTAGCCGGCGGACGCGATCCACGTCGCGACCGCACGCCGATCCGGCCACGCCAGGATGGAGTCCGCCAGGTAGCGGTAGGCGGCCGGCGCCGACGACACCACCTTCGCGGCGGCAGGCAGGGCACCGACGAGGTAGCGGCGGTAGACGGCACGAAAGGGCGCCCACGTCGGGTTCGCGAACTCGCACACCACCACGCGGCCGCCGGGACGGGTCACGCGCGCGAACTCGCGCAGAGCCAGTTCCGGATCGGGGACGTTGCGCAACCCGAACGAGATCGTCACGGCGTCGAACGAGGCGTCGGGAAACGGCAGCGCACGGGCGTCCCCGTTGACCCAGGCGATGCGTTCGTGGCCGCGCCGCGCGCCCTCGGCCAGCATGTTGAACGACAGGTCGAGGGCGGTCACGCGTGCGGCCCCCCTGGCCACGAGCTCGACCGCCACGTTGCCCGGCCCCGCCGCGACGTCGAGCACCTCGGCGCCTTCGGGCCCGGCCGCCTGTGCCGTCACCCGCCGCCAGTGTGCGTCCTGGCCCAGCGACAGCGCCGCGTTGGCGAGGTCGTAGCGGGCCGCGACCTTGTCGAACATCGCCTGCACCAGCGCCGCATCCTTGCCCTCGCGACCGGCCGCCGGCAGCACGTCGGCGTCCGGAACGATTGGCGGGGCGGCGTCTGGCATGGTCACGGTCGGCCTTGGGCACGGTGTGGCGCGGGCAGCAGCGGGACGACGTTCGAGGCTACTGCACGTGATCGGGCGGGTCCCCCGTCTCGGTCGCTGCGGTCCCTCGTTGCCCCCCGGCCCCGCCGGCCGGGTCCCCCGTCTCGGTCGCTGCGCTCCCTCGTTGCCCCCCGGCCCCGCTGGCCGGGTCCCCCGTCTCGGTCGCGGCAGCTCTTGCGGCGCCTGCTGACCGGGTGTCCGGTCGGCGCGGTGGCGTAGCCTGCCCGCGCAGCGCCCCTTCTCCGAACGTGAGCGACGCCGATGGCCTCCGACCGCGACCTCGATGCGCCCGACGCCGCGCTGGCACAGGCCGTCGTACGTCCCCCCGCACCGCCGACTGCGGACGACGACCTCGAGGCGCCCTACACCCTCGACGACGTCGCGGCCGAGGTCGGTGCCGGCCGTGCGCTGCTGGACGCGGTCGCGCGCACCGGCCTGCTCCTCCCCCACCACGTCGACGAGGACGGCGAAGCGCGCTACTCGGCCGCCGACCTCGCCGCCGTCCGGGCCGGACTGACCCTGCTGGACGCCGGTCTGCCGCTGGGTGAACTGCTCGACCTGGCCCGGCGGACCGACGCGGCGGTCGGCGAGGTCGCCACCGCGGCCGTCGACGCGTTCCTGCGTTTCGTCCGCGACCCGGTGCGCGGCACCTCGGCGAGCGAGACCGAGGCCGCGCAACGCCTGGTCACCGCCTACGAGCAGATGCTGCCGGCCACCGAGCGGCTGGTCGCCCACCACGTCCGTCGCCGGGTGCTGCAGGAGGCGGCGCAGCGCGTGCCGGGCGCGCTGGCCGGCGACGACACGGACGGCGGGGCATGACGCTGCGCGCCCGCACGGTCGCGCTCGACGACGACCGGCCGCTGCTGTCGCTGCTGCCCCGCGACCACGGCGGACGCGGCCCCGCGGACGCCCTGGCCTGGGTGCACACGGCCGCCGGGTCGGACGAGGGCCTGGTCGGCTGGGGCGTCGCGGCCCGGCTCGTCCCCGCGCCCGGCGCCGACCGGTTCGCCGCCGCCGAGCAGGCGTTCCGCGACCTCGACATCGAGGTGGACGACGAGGTCGGCGCCCTCGGCACGGGGCCGGTGGCGTTCGGCACCTTCGCCTTCACCGACGACGCGCCGGGCTCGCTGCTCGCCCTGCCGCGCGTCATCGTCGGCCGGCGCGACGGGAGGACCTGGCTGACCACGATCGATCCGGCGGACGGCACCGCTCCCGCGCCGGTCGGGCTCCCCGACCCGGCGGCCGCGCGATCGGAACCGGCACGCGACCGGGCGCGTTTCGCGGGGTCGTCGCAACCGGACCGGTACTGGCTCGAGGCGGTCGCGACCGCGGTCGAGCGGATCCGCGCCGGTGCCCTCGACAAGGTCGTGCTCGCCCGCGACCACGCCGTGTGGTCGCAGCAGCCGTTCGACGCCGCCGACCTGGCGCGACGCCTCTTCGCCCGCTTCCCCAGCTGCCACACCTTCATCGTCGATGGCTTCGTCGGCGCCACGCCCGAGTTGCTGCTCTCGCGCCGCGACCGCGAGGTGTTCTCCCGGGTCCTGGCAGGCACGGCCGGCCGTAGCGAGGACGAGGCCGACGACGCCGCACTCGGCGCGGCGCTGCTGGCCTCGGCGAAGGAGCAGGCCGAGCACCGGTTCGCCGCGGACTCGGTGCGCGACGTCCTGCGACCCTTGACCGACGCCCTGCATCACGACCCGACCCCACGGCTGCTGCGACTGGACAACGTCCAGCACCTGGCGACCACGTTCACCGGCACGCTGGCCGAGGACCGGTCGGCGTTGGAGGTCGTCGCGGCCCTGCACCCGACGGCGGCCGTCGGCGGCACGCCGCGCCGCGAAGCGGTCGAGCTCATCGCCGAACTCGAGGGCATGGACCGCGGCCGCTATGCCGCGCCGGTCGGCTGGACCGACCTGACGGGCAACGGCGAGTGGGGCAT